>NZ_JADGIA010000183.1 GCF_019683635.1 Thermogemmatispora sp.
GTCCAGAACCGCCAATCGCTCTACCGAGCGTGCGCTAGTTGTCCTGACCTTTCTACATTTTCTACCGTTCGCCCTGTCATTTTACTTTTTACGATATTTTCTACATAATTTCCAGGGAAGATCTCCAGAAATTTTTCTGTCTAGCAGAGCTGTTCTGAATGCTCCATAGATCAGCTCACCACACACGTGATCCTGGCCCAGACGAGGACAGAACCTTAGCGGCTCAGCTACCCACTATCTACCAGGATAGAATGGCAGACGAGCCAACGCTCTTGCCCGTTGCGCTGCATGGCCTGAAGGTCCTGTGGCAGTCTCAATTGCTGACTTTTGGACAGCAGCCTCTCTCATGTGGTACGATGAAGGTGAGAGTGGCCTCCGCTGCGCGGTCCTCCCACGGTGACCGACGCGGCGGACAGACTCATCCGCGGTTCTTGTACCTTTTGATGAGATTTTTACTAAAAGGAGCGAATGAGTAGTAGTACAGTCTTAACTAATACGATCTATCTTGTACGTCACGGAGAGAATCCAGCCAATCTGACCAAGGAATTTTCCTATCGCCTCGTCGATTATCCCCTGAACGCCAAAGGTCTGCTTCAAGCCCGGCAGACCGCCGATTTTTTTCGAGGCCAGCCCATCGACGCGATCTACGCCTCACCGCTGAGGCGCGCGCGCCAGACCGCCGAGATCATTGCCGAGGCCTTGGCCCTGCCCGTAACCCTGGTAGAAGAATTCCGCGAGATCAACGTCGGCGATCTTGAGCGCCACCCCCCAACTGTCGAGCACTGGAAGCTCCACGACCAGATCATTGCCGATTGGTATAGTGGCAACTATCTGACGCGCTTTCCCGAGGGGGAGAACTTCCTGGAGCTACTGCAGCGCATCCGTCAGGGCTTGCGCCAGGTTATTGCCGGCCAAAGTGGACGCCGCATCATTATCGCCGGGCACGGCGGCATCTTCACGGTGCTGGTCAAGTCCCTCTGCTATAATGCGGATCGCGCGCCGATCTACCACGGGGCGATGGATAACTGTGCGATCACGGAAATTGAGCTGCACGCCTTTGAGGAGGTGCTCGTCGGCAATCTGCGCCTCTGGGCCAGCACCGCTCACCTCTCCGGCCAGGCCGCCGAGCTGGTACCCGGACAGCTCCAGTACGCCGAGAAACCTTTCGTATCGCCCGTCGCCGACGGCCTTTCCGCCGCCCCTTGACAGAGTCTTACCCGGTCATCTATACTCTTAGCTAGATACTAAGGCGACAACAACGACACACCATCAGCGACGAGCAGGAAGAGTATACGGCTGCACTGCGCGCCAGAGAGTCGGGAACGGTGGAAACCGATGCTGCAGCGGTCGTAGAATGGGCCTGTGAGCTGGAGCGCGAACCTCTCCAACGCTGAGCAAACAGAGAAAAGAGAGTAGTAGCTGGCTCCCGGAGCGTCCCCCGTTATCGAGGACAGGGTATCAGAGCGTACCCGGCAAATGAGGGACCTTGTCTGCCGCGGGCCGGCCTCCCTGTACACGACAGGTTGTCCACCGGCAAGGCGACAACGGCGACCGCTTGCGCGCTCTCCAGACTCCTGGAGAGAGGCCCATACATGGCGGAAGCCAGGGTCCGAAAAAGGGTGGCACCACGAAAGCTTCACGCTTCTCGTCCCTGCGACGAGAAGCGTTTTTTATTGATTCGCTCCCGTTTCACTCAGCACGCTCTGAGCCAGGTCACGGGCCTCTTTCCTGCCTCTGTAAGACACCACAGGGGCGGGCAGTTGTGCTAGTCAGGAGATGTTGCGGGCCCCAGGCCCCGCTGGAGGTCTTTCCTATGACGACGATTGGCCACGATCAACAGCTACAGACGAGTAGCAGTAGCGCACCGCCGCTGAAGAAGCGCACGTTCTCCGGTATCCAACCAAGCGGCGATATCCATCTGGGCAACTACCTGGGGGCGATCCGCAATTGGGTGCGCACACAGACAGAATACGATAATATTTACTGCATTGTCGATCTCCACGCGATTACGTTGCCGATCGATCCACAGGAGCTGCGCCAGAATATTCGCAGGCTGGCCGCCATTTATCTGGCCTGTGGCCTCGACACGCGCTACTGCAAGCTTTTTGTGCAGTCGCACGTGCGCCAGCACGCCGAGGCAAGCTGGATTCTGGGCTGCTTCACGCCGATGGGATGGCTGAATCGCATGACCCAGTTCAAGGCCAAGGCCGGCGAGAATCAGGAGACGGTCGGGGCGGGTATCTATATGTACCCGGTCCTGATGGCCTGCGATATTCTGCTCTATCAGACGCATCTGGTGCCTGTCGGCGAGGACCAGCGCCAGCATCTGGAGCTAACGCGCGATCTGGCTCAGCGTTTCAACCATCTCTACAAGCAAGAGGTGTTTACGATCCCGGAGCCGCTCATCCGTGAGGTTGGGGCGCGCATTATGTCGCTCACCGATCCAACCCAGAAGATGAGCAAGACCAACCCTAACCCCAACTCGCGGATTAACCTGCTCGATGATCCCAAGACGATTAAGCAGAAGATCGCCCGGGCGACGACGGATTCGCTGCGCTTGATCCGCTTCGATCCCGAACGGCCTGGGATCAATAATCTGCTGACGATTTACGAGGCGCTGACGGAGCGATCGCGCGAGGAGATCGAGGCCGAGTTTGAGGGCAAAGGCTATGGCGAGCTGAAGGCGCGCCTGACAGAGGTTGTGGTGGCTACGCTGGAGCCGATTCAGCGCCGCTACCAGGAGTATATGCGTGATCCGGCAGAGCTGGAGGCGATCCTGCGCGCAGGGGCCGACGCGGTACGTCCGATTGCCGAGGCAACTTTGCAGCGCATGAAGGATGTGATCGGCCTCGGCTAGCCCCGGCTCAGGTTCCAGGCCAAGATTGGAAGCGCCGCCGAGGCGTGCCGAGGAAGAAAGAGAAGAAGAGGCTGTCTATGTTTTCGCCATCTCTGGATGAAGTGCGTTCCTTGCGCCAGGAGCTGGAGGCCGAGGGGCAGACAGCCAGCGGGAGGATTCCGCTGGTCCCCCTCTATCGCGATGTGCTGGCCGATACCGAGACGCCGGTTTCGGCTTACTGCAAGACGGCTCGCGGCCCCTATACGTTTTTGCTGGAGAGCGTGGAGGGCGGCGAGCGTATCGCTCGCTACTCGTTCATCGGTATCGATCCCTACCTGGTCCTGATTCAGGATGAGCATGAGGCGACGCTGCGCTATCTGAGCTATGAGGATGGGACGCAGCGCTGCCACTCGCTGGTCCGTCTGCCGTCCTATGATCCGCTGCATCTGATCGAGCAGCAGCTGGGACGCTACCGCCTGCTGAGGCCGCGGCAAGGAGGTGATGACGCCCTGCCGCGCTTCTATGGCGGCGCCGTGGGCTACCTGGCTTATGAGGTAGCTTCCCGCTTCGAGCGGCTACCGGTGCCCGCCGCCGATGAGCTGGGCCTGCCGCTGGCCATTTTCAGCTTTACAGAGACGGTGCTGGCCTTCGATCATTTGAAGCATCGCCTGCGCGTGATTACTCACCTCCACCTGGATGCCCCCGACCTGGAGGCCGAGTATCGCCGCTGCCAGCAGACGATCGAGGGGGTGGTCGCTCGCCTGCAGGAGGAGCTACGCCTGCCCACTGAGCCGGAGCCGGTCTATACAGGGACCCCAACGGTGACCTCTAGCTTTACGCGCGAGGAGTATGAGGCGATGGTGCGTCGCGCCAAGGAGTATATCGCGGCGGGCGATATTTTCCAGGTGGTACCTTCCCAGCGCCTGCGCCGCCCGGTTAATGCGGCACCCTTCACGGTCTACCGCGCGCTGCGGACCATCAACCCCTCTCCCTATATGTTCTACCTCGATCTGGAGGATTTTGTGGTGCTCGGCGCCTCTCCTGAGCTGCTGGTGCGCGTCGACGAGGGCGAGGTGACGATCCATCCGATTGCCGGGACACGCCCCCGCGGTAGCGATCCTGAGAGCGATCGCCGGCTAGAGGAGGAGCTGCGCCACGATCCCAAGGAGCGGGCTGAGCATGTGATGCTGGTGGATCTGGGTCGCAATGATGTGGGCCGGGTTAGCCTGCCAGGCAGCGTCTCGGTAAGCCAGTTTATGGAGATCGAGCGCTATTCCCATGTGATGCATCTGGTCTCTAATGTGGTCGGACGGCTGCGCCCCGAGCTGACGCCGTTCGATGCGCTGCGCGCTGGCTTTCCTGCCGGGACGGTGACCGGGGCGCCAAAGATTCGGGCAATGGAGATTATCAGTGAATTGGAGGGGATGCGCCGCGGAGTCTACGCCGGCGCCGTCGGCTACTTCAGCCACTCGGGCAATCTGGACACGGCTATCGCCCTGCGCACAATGGTTATGAAGAACGGACATGCGTATATCCAGGCAGGTGGTGGCGTGGTGGCGGACTCCGATCCAGCCGCCGAGTACCAGGAGAGCATGAATAAAGCCCGCGCGCTTCTGCGCGCTGTGGAGATGGCTGAGGAGATGGCCCGCGCGCAGCGCCCTCGCTATGCTCACACCTGATCTGGCGTGCCGCCTGCCGGGCCGGCGATTCCTTGACCTGCGCTCGCTGTCCCTGCCTGCCAGTCTTTCTCAGGAAGAGAGGCGCTAGCAATGATCTTACTGATCGATAACTACGATAGCTTTACCTACAATCTTTATCAGTATCTGTCTGAGCTGGGGGCTGAGGTCCTGGTTCGGCGCAATGATCAGATTACGCTGGATGAGATCGCGCAGCTGCAGCCGGAGCGTATCGTGATCTCGCCCGGACCCTGTACGCCCAATGAGGCCGGTTTGTCCTGCGAGATCATTGCAACGTTCGGGCCACAGATGCCGATTCTGGGCGTCTGCCTGGGCCATCAGGCTATCGGCCAGGTCTACGGTGGCCGCGTCATTCGCGCGCCAGAGCCGGTGCACGGGAAGACGAGCCTGATCTATCATCGCGGCCAGGGCTGCCTCCGTGATCTTCCTAACCCCTTTGAAGCCAATCGCTATCATAGCCTCATCGTTGAGCGTGCCTCTCTCCCGGCTGAGCTGGAGATTACCGCCGAGACGGCGGATGGCTTGATTATGGGTCTGCGCCACCGTCGCTATCCTGTCGAAGGGGTGCAGTTCCATCCTGAGTCGATCATGACCCCGGTGGGAAAGGATCTGCTGCGCAACTTTCTCACTCGTTAAGCTCAGATAATCTCAGGATCTCAGGAAAGGCGCTCAGGCGTTCCGACAGCGGCAGCGGACGAGTCGGGGCGTCTGGGCAGAGCTGCTGAGCTATGCGCTCAGTCAGGTAGAAGACCAGCGATATGACAGGCTGGTTAGCACAGAAAAGAGGTGCTCCCGATGATTCGCGAAGCCATCGCGCAAGTTGTTGCCGGCGCCACGCTCAGCGAGGAGGAAGCGGCGGCGGTGATGGAGGAGATTATGTCGGGCGTGGCAACCCCCTCCCAGATGGGAGCTTTCTTGACCGCTCTACGTATGCGTCCCGGAGGCGAGGCGCCCCAGGAGATCGCCGGCCTGGCTCGTGTGATGCGTGAGAAGGCACTGCGCGTCCATCTCCGCGAGGAGGTGGCCGCCCGCGCGCTGGATACCTGCGGTACAGGCGGCGACGGGGCCGGCACTTTCAATTTTTCGACGGCGGCAGGCATCCTGGCCGCCGCCGCCGGGGCCCACGTGGCGAAGCATGGCAACCGCTCGGCGACGAGCCGCTGCGGCAGCGCCGATGTGCTGGAGGCGCTGGGTGTGCGCATCGATTTGGGGCCGGAGGCCGTGGCGCGCAGCGTTCAGGAGACGGGCTTCGGCTTTATGTTCGCGCAGACCTATCACCCGGCCATGAAGCATGTCGGTCCGACGCGCCGCGAGATCGGTATTCGTACGGTCTTCAATATTCTTGGCCCACTGACGAATCCGGCTGGTACCCGCTACCAGGTGCTGGGCGTGGCCGATGGCTCGCTGCTGCGCAAGATGGGAGAGGTCTTGCTCCTGCTCGGCTGCCGTCATGCCCTGATTATCCACGGCGAGGATGGGGTTGATGAGTGCTCGCTGGCAGCGCCGACGCGCGTCTGCGAGGTACGCGAGGGGGAGGAGCTGCGCGAGTACGTGATTACACCCGAGGAGGCCGGCCTGACGCGCTGCAGCGATCGCCGCCTCTTCCAGGGGGGCGATCCTCAAGAGAACGCGGAAATGCTGCGCCGCCTGCTCAGCGGCGAGATCGACGGTCCGCTGGCCGATATGCTCTATTTGAACACGGCGGCGGCTCTGCTGGCCAATGAGTGCGTCTCTTCGCTGGCAGAGGGGGTCCGGCTAGCTCGCAGCACGGTGCGCGAAGGCCGGGCCCGGCGCAAGCTGGAGGAGGTCGTGGACTGCTCACAGTCACTGGCCGCAAGCAGTGGCTTGTAAGGCGGCCCCAGTGGCGACGATCAGCCAGATAAGGGGAAGGCCGAGAGAGACGAGGAGATGAGCGATGTTTCTTGAGCAGATTCTGGCTCGCACGCGCCTCGACCTGGAGGAGCGTCAGCGTCTGCTACCTTTGGAGAGGCTCCAAGAGCGTGCTGCAGCTCAGCCGCCCGCTCGCGATTTCGCCGCCGCGCTGCAGCCGAATCCGGGCGACCACGGGCTGCGGCTGATTGCAGAGATTAAGCGCGCCTCGCCCTCGAAGGGGCCGCTGGCGCCCGACCTTGATCCGGTTGCCCTGGCCCGCACCTACGAGGCCGCTGGGGCGGCGGCGATCTCAGTCCTGACGGAGCCGCATTTCTTCCTGGGCGCCCCCGAGCACCTGACAGCAGTCAAGGAGGCGGTAAGCCTGCCTGTCCTGCGCAAAGATTTCATTGTGGATGAGTATCAGGTCTATGAGGCGCGCGCCTGGGGCGCCGATGCCCTGCTGCTGATCTGCGCCGCTTTGACCGCGCAGGAGCTGGAGCGGCTGCTGACACTCACGCGCCAGCTGGGGATGGAGGCCCTGGTCGAGGTCCATAGCCCAGCGGAGGCACGCATGGCCGTGACAGCAGGGGCACGCGTGATCGGGGTCAATAGCCGCGATCTGGTGACCTTCAGCATGAACCCGTTCTTGATCCGCGAGCTGCGCCGGCTGATTCCTGCCGATTGCATCGTGGTAGCCGAGAGCGGCATTCATACAGAGGCCGATGCGCGCCGGCTGCGCCGCTACGATGTACAGGCCATGCTGGTGGGCGAGTCGTTGGTCAAGGCTGGCGACGTACGCGGGCAGATCAAGCGCCTGCTGCACGGGGCCAATCACGGTATCCAGGTGAAGATCTGCGGCCTGCGCCGCCCGGAGGCCCTGCGAGCGGCTCTGGAGAGCGGCGCCGATCTGCTGGGCCTGATGTTCTATCCTCAGAGCAAGCGGTACCTGGCGCCATCGCAGGTCAGACAGCTGCTGAGCGAGGCCGGCTATCTGGCTTTGGCCGAGCAGGGCCAGGCGGTGCCCGACCTGGTCGGGGTCTTTGTGAATGAGGAAAGCCAGCGCATTAATGAGCTGGCGGAGGAGCTGGGCCTGCACTTTGTGCAGTTGCATGGGACCGAGTCACCGGAATTCTGCGCCAGCTTGCAGCGCCCGGTGATGAAGGCGCTGCCGGTGCGCGGTCCCAGGGCCCTGGAGGAGGCACACCGCTATGCCGCGGTCGCCTGGCGACTGCTGCTCGATACCCCCAGCGCGAGCTACGGGGGCAGCGGTCTGACCCACGACTGGGAGCTGGCGCGGACGATCGCCGCAGAGCTACCGGTCTTGCTGGCCGGCGGTCTGACCCCAGCCAACGTTGCTGAGGCTATCGCCACCGTTCGGCCCTGGGGCGTCGATGTGAGCAGCGGCGTCGAGAGCAACGGCGAGAAAGACCCCGGCAAGATCCGCGCCTTTATCGAGGCCGTGCGCCAGAGTAGCCAGCAGTTGCCAGCTCTAGAGGCCATCTGGCAGTGAAGAAAAAAATCATGCTCTCACTGCAGAGCAATCTCATGTTCTATCGGTTCACCTAACGAGGCAGAAAGAGATGCAGCAACATCTAGAACAGCAGAAGCGCGAGTCATCAGGGGCCGGGCAGTATGAGCACGGCGCCTATCCCGATGCTCGCGGACGCTTCGGTCCCTACGGGGGCAAATTCGTGCCAGAGAGCTTGATGCCCCTCCTGAGCGAGCTAGAGGAAGCTTATCGCCAGGCCCGCCTTGACCCGGCCTTTGAAGAGGAGCTACAGGAGCTACTGCGCTCGTTCGTGGGGCGCCCGACGCCGCTCTATTATGTGCCGCGCTTCTCGCAGTTGGTGGCCCCGGGCGTGCGCGTCTATCTGAAGCGCGAGGACCTGGCCCACACGGGAGCGCACAAAATCAATAATGCGCTGGGGCAGGGCCTGCTGGCAAAGCGCATGGGCAAGCGGCGCATCATCGCCGAGACGGGGGCCGGTCAGCATGGCGTGGCCACAGCCACGGTCTGCGCCATGCTGGGACTGGATTGCATCATCTACATGGGCGCCGAGGATATCGAGCGCCAGTCGCTCAATGTCTTCCGCATGCGCCTGCTCGGCGCCGAGGTCCGCTCGGTCGACAGTGGTAGCCGCACCCTCAAGGATGCCATCAACGAGGCTATCCGCGACTGGGTGACGAACGTCGAGACGACCTTTTATTTGATCGGCTCGGTCGTGGGGCCGCATCCCTATCCGCTGATGGTGCGCGACTTCCAGTCGATCATCGGGCGAGAGGCGCGTGAGCAGATTCTGCAGCTGGAAGGACGCCTTCCCGACCTGGTGATAGCCTGTGTCGGTGGCGGGAGCAATGCAATGGGGATCTTCTACCCCTTTGCCGATGCACCCGAGGTGCGCCTGCTCGGCGTAGAGGCGGGCGGCCAGGGCCTGGCTTCAGGTCAGCACGCCGCTACGCTGGTGGCGGGCCGCCCGGGCGTGCTCCACGGCGCCTTTAGCTACCTGCTCCAGAACGAGGATGGTCAGGTGCTGGGAACACACAGTATCTCCGCTGGCCTCGACTATCCAGGCGTCGGCCCCGAGCACAGCTATATGAAAGATACGGGGCGAGCCAGCTATGTCGCCGCCGATGATGCGCTGGCCCTGCGTGGCCTGCAAGCGCTGAGTCAGAGCGAGGGCATTATTCCTGCTCTGGAGCCAGCCCATGCCCTCGGCTACCTGCTGGAAATGGGTGCCCGGGGTGAGCTGGCGCCGGGCAGTCTGGTCATTGTCAATCTCTCGGGACGCGGCGATAAGGATATGCTGACAGTGGCCCGAGAGTTACAGGTCACGATCTCATAATTTTTCTTGTGTAGAGCAAAATGATGCAGCAACACAAGCAATCCAAGACCATCGAGCACCACGAGGCAGTGCCGGCGCAGCGCATTGGGCATGCTTTTGCCCAGGCCAGCCGCGAGGGACGCTGTGTGCTGATCCCTTACCTGATGTGCGGCTTCCCCTCTGTGGAGCAGAGTCTGGCGGCGATACTGGCGGCCATCGAGGGCGGGGCCGACCTGATCGAGCTGGGTCTGCCCTTCAGCGATCCCCTGGCCGATGGGGCAACTATCCAACACGCCAGCCATCAGGCGCTAGAGCACGGCATCAATATCACCGCCTGCCTGTCTATTGCGCGTCAGGTAGCGGCCCACAGCAGTGTCCCGCTGATCCTCATGGGCTATTACAACCCTGTGTTGGCCTATGGCGTGCAGCGCTTCTGCTGTGAGGCAGCTGCTGCGGGGGCCTGTGGGCTAATCATTCCTGATCTGCCACCAGAGGAGGCCGGGCCGCTCTTGGAGGCCGCTCACGAGCAGGGGCTGGCGCTGATTTTCCTCGTGCCGCCGACGACGCCGGACGAGCGCATCGCCTCCATCGTGCGCGTAGCCGCCCAGGAGCCGCGGGGTTTCATTTACTGCGTCTCCCTCAGCGGGGTGACCGGTGCGCGCGATAGGCTGCCGCCGCACCTGCAGAGCTTTATCGCCCGCGTGCGGAGACAGAGCGCCCCTTATGGCCTGCCCTTAGCGGTCGGTTTTGGCGTCTCGCGCCCGGAGCACGTGGCGGAAATCGCTCGCTATGCCGACGGGGCGGTCGTTGGCAGCGCCCTGGTGCATCTCCTGGAGCGCCATGCCGCCGATGGAGAAGCACAGAGGGCGGCGGTCCGCGACTATATTCGCAGCCTGCGTGCATGCACTGTTCGTCAGCCCTGACGACTGAGGGCGTCCGTCGCCCGCAGCGGAGCGCTTCACAGTGCTTGCGGCTACCCTTTACAATAGAAGGCGTGCCTGCTCGCCCCTCAGCGCAGAGCGCGAGAGTAGTAGCAGGTCGTCGCCATTCTTGCCACGAAAGGGTGATGGGCGTGTACTGTCGAGGCATCCGGGGCGCGACGACGGTCGAACGCAATGATCGTCGGGAGATTCTGGCCGCCACCGCCGAGCTGCTCCAATTAATGGTGGAGCTGAATCAGATCCAGAGTGAGGATGTCGCCAGCGTTATTTTCAGCGTGACCGATGATCTGGATGCCGCCTACCCGGCTCAGGCCGCACGTGAACTCGGTTGGACCGAGGTGGCTCTCCTGTGCGTGCGGGAGATTCCGGTGCCGGGCAGCCTGCGCAAGTGCATTCGCATCCTGCTGCATGTCAATACCGAGCGTAGTCCCGCAGAGCTGCGCCATGTTTATCTACGCGGTGCGGTGCAGCTGCGCCCAGAGTTCAGCGTCGAGCGCTCCTGAGCAGGCATCGTTAGCAGGGCAGCGCCAGCCAGGGCTGGGCTTCGCTGCTCTCTCTAGTGCCTGTTGTGCGCAGGCGAGGAGAGACAGCCGGCCCTATCTGTCCCGCGCGCTGGTTCGTTCGTCCTTCCCATTTCTGCCTTGCGCTCTTTCCTCACCGGTTTCGATCATGACGACGAAGGCGTCGCGATGGAGGAAGGGGATCGCTGCGTGGCCAGGGCAGTTCCTC
>NZ_JADGIA010000184.1 GCF_019683635.1 Thermogemmatispora sp.
CAGCATGGCGAGCGACGTGCGAGGCGCCGATCCAACCAATCCTTCCAGCCCGCACGTGACCCGCCCGCCCCAGGCCAGCGCCTCGCCTTGGAGTCGGAGCGGACGGACAAGCGAGGCGTACGTATCACCGCTGGGCTGGGTAAGGATTGAGAGCGACCGCCGGTCGACCAGCGCAGCGAGGCAGCTACCCCTGCGCTGAGCAGCCAGGGCGGCAAGCGGACGGGCAACCTAGCGGCCACGACGAGCCTGAGCGCGGCGAATCAGGGCATCGGCGGCCACGGCGATCACCAGGACCACGCCCTCCACCATCTCCTTCACATCTGTGCCCTGGCTCTTCAGATCGAGGCCGTTCTCCAGGCTGCCAATGATCAGCGCGCCGAGGATCAGGGTCCAGACCGAGCCTTTGCCACCGAAGAGACTCACGCCGCCGATCACTGCCGCTGCGATCGAATCGAGCAGCAGCGTTGGATCAATCTGACTGGCCACCGCCAGCCCGCGCGACGCCGCCAGCACGCCACCGATGGCTGCCAGCGTCGAACACATCGTAAAGACCGCCACCCGAATCAGCGGCACATTGATACCGGCGCGGCGCGCTGCCTCGGCGTTCCCACCAACGGCATAGACATAACGGCCAAAGGGCGTCTTCGTCAGCAGGAGCCAGCAGAGCAAAATCAGCCCGGTCAGGAAAATCACCGACTGAGGCACGCCCAGGTAGGACTCGAAGAGGGCCACCGCGCCCTCGACAATCACCGCCACGATCACGATCTGCAGCAGCAAGCGCGGCAGCGGTTGCGTACGCAGGCCGGCACGCTGGCGACGTATATAGTTGAAGACCACAAACCCAATATAGAGCAAGAGCGCCAGTGTTGGCAAGCCGATGCCCAGCGCATCCGGCAAGTAATTATTCGCCAGCGAGACAATGAAGGCATCGTGGATAATCAGCGTACTCTGTCCGGCGAGCAGGTAGAGCAAGAGGCCAGAGTAGCCGATAGAGGCCGCCAGCGTCACAATGAACGAGGGAATGCGGATAAAGGCGACCAGCAAGCCATTAATGAGTCCGGTGAGGGCACCCGTCACAAGGGCGGCCAGAATCGCCCAACCCGCAGACACTCCGTGGCGCTCGGTCAGCACGCCCATCACCACTGCGCAAAGCGTACTCACTGCCGCCACCGACAGATCGATCTCACCCAGTAGCAGCACCAGCGTACTGCCCAGAGCCAACACGCCGATCTGCGTAATCTGAAGCACCAGATTCGAGAGGTTACGCGGCGTCAAAAAGAGGCCGCCGGTTGTCAAAGCAAAGTAGGCGGCAATGACCAGCAACGTCAGTAAAACGGGGACAAAGCCCAGATCGGTGCGCAGGAGCTGGCCCACTGTGGGACGCGGCAGCCTGGAGGGCACCTCAACGCTGGTTGTTGGAGCTGGTTGCTTCTGCTTCACAGCTTCACTCATAACTGCGAACCTCCTCCATTCGAGCCATTCGCGTCCACCTCAGCGCCGAACTCCGCGCCAGTGATGGCCGCTACCACGCGCTCAGGCGTCGCCGTCTTCACATCGAAGGTAGCCACGCGTCGCCCCAGGCGCAGCACAATCACGCGGTCCACGACCTCAAAAACATCGGCCAGGTTATGCGAGATCACCACCACGGCCAGGCCCTGCTCGCGCAGGCGCTTGATCAGATTGAGCACCTGGCGCGTCTGCGCCACGCCCAAAGCCGCCGTCGGCTCGTCCAGGAGCACCACGCGAGCCTGACGCAGAATGGTCTTGGCGACCGCAATGGACTGGCGTTGACCGCCCGAGAGCAGCGAGACCGGCACGCGCACCGAAGGGATCTTGACATCGAGCACGCTGAGCACGCGCAGGGCCTCGCGCTCCATAGACACCTCAGAGAGCACGGGCCAGATATCCAGTTCCTCGTGGCCGAGGAAGAGATTAGCGACCACATCGAGATTGTCGCAGAGCGCCAGGTCCTGATAGACGGTCTCGATCCCCAGGCGTGTTGCCACGCTGGGACCAGTGATCTTCACCGGGGTGCCCTCCAGGAAGATCTCGCCGCTGTCGGCCTGCTCGACGCCGGAGATTATCTTGACCAGCGTCGATTTGCCGGCGCCATTGTCGCCCACGAGGCCGACAACTTCGCCGGCGTAGACCTCAAAGTCGACATTCGAGAGGGCCTGCACGGCCCCAAACGCCTTACTGATACCGGTCAGGCGCAGACGTGGCTCAGCCACGCCCGTCTGGCCGGGCCGAGAAGGAGCGGTGGGTGTACTGATAGAACTGTCTGCCATGTGGCCTCCACAATGAGCGAACTAATGACACACATGGCTCATCGGCGAGCAATGGGAGAGGCAGACAGGCCGAATGGCCGACTGACCGGGCGCCCTGCTCGCCGATGAGCTGGTAATCATGCCCGTTTCGCCTGCCGGTGATTCACATCTGCTGTGGCGATCTGTACTGCTATTATATAGCAGCAGCGAGATCAAGAGCAGCCCACTGCGAACCATGCAGCGGCAGGCACACAGCCAGGGAGAAGGTGGTTAGCAGATGCCTCCGGTCCCTGCTGGGAGGCCCTGACAGATCTGCTCTTTGGTCACGAAGCCATCGGCCAGCACCGTCGAAGCGATATTCGACTTATCGACAGCAACCGGCGTCTCCAAGACCGACGGAATGTTGCCGCCATCCTTGGTCTTGGTCTGGCCGTTGACCAGCTTCGAGGTGTCTTCCCCTTTGCTGATGGCTGCCACCAGCTGAGCGGTGGCATTGGCTTCCTTGGTGATGGCCTTGTAGACCGTCATGGCCTGCTCGCCCGTCAGGATATTCTGGATACCGGCGACGGTGGCATCCTGACCGGTGACCAGCACCTTCTTATCCAGGTGCTGAGCCTTGAGGGCGGCGATCACCGAGTTGGCCATACCATCGTTGGCCACGTAGGCAATCTGGATGTTGTTCTGGTTGGCCGTCAGGGCCTGATCCATCTCGGTGCGCGCCGTGTCGTTATCCCAACCAGGCGTGTAAGTCTCGTAGACCAGCTTCAGCTCGCCGCTCTGGAAGAGCGGGTCAAGCGCCTGGTGCGCGCCCTGGCGGAAGAGGATGGCGTTATTATCGGTCTGAGCACCGTTGATCATCACCACACGGTCGCCCTTGTGATGATGCTGGACGATGTACTCACCCTGCAGGTAGCCGACGCGCACGTTATCGAAGGAGACGTAGTAAGCCAGGTCCTTGGACTGGATCAGGCGGTCGTAAGCGATAACGGGAACGCCTTGCTGCTTGGCCTTGAGGACGATGGCGGCGGCGGCATCGCTATCGACGGCGCCCACCACCAGGATGCA
Organism: Thermogemmatispora sp.; assembly: GCF_019683635.1. Lineage (GTDB taxonomy): Bacteria > Chloroflexota > Ktedonobacteria > Ktedonobacterales > Ktedonobacteraceae > Thermogemmatispora. The sequence goes on from NZ_JADGIA010000184.1 coordinate 3,333, forward strand.
GTCGCCGCGCGTCAGGTCGGCTTCGGCCTGGTTGAGCTGCTCGTCCTTGTTGCCCTCAGCGTTGTTATAGTCGACGGTCGCCCCAGGCAGGGCCGCCTTAATGCCGTTGATCAGAGCCGGCCTATCCTTGGCATCCCAGCGCTCCGAGGTGGCCGTCTCCGGCAGGAGAATGCCAATCTTCATGCATCCTTTGCCATTAGCCGCTCCGGAGGATGATGTACCGCCAGTGCTGCCACTGCTACCACAGGCGGCTAGAAGGAGAGATAAGAGCAGCGTGATCGCTATGGCAGCAAATCTGCGCTGTCGGATAAATAACGTCATTGTTCGCACCCTATCCTTTCGTAGAGAACTCTGTGCAATGAGCTAGACAGCAGGCATTGCCTGGTCGCAAGACAGGCCGCGGGTGAAAGCTACGAGTGCTGCCTGTCTCACTGAAGATGACTCCTCGCTGCCCCCAAAGGGGTAAGCGAGGCGGGCCGACATCGGCTCTGGCTTGCAGCGCTCCAGCCCGGTTGCCCGAGGACGGGGGCGCTCTGCCAGGTGCATGAGCAAGAGCGCAGCGCTCATGCGTTTGTCCGTTTGTTCGCTCGTATGTCTGTCTTCAGCCGCGTGAAGCCCAGAGCTTGCCATTGACTGAGTCGGTCAGGGAGGGAAGGGAACTCAAGCTACCCTCTCCTGCCGGGAGAGCTATCTACCTCCTTTCTTTCAGCTCGCCTGCGCTCGGAGACGCAACGACCAGGCCCCAGCCGCTCTGGAAGCCATTGGCCCTGGTTAGCGGCTCAGTGCCCCCCGACCAGCGCCGCTGCTGACCGACGACACGGCTTTGGTGGCCGTAGCACGCTCGCTTTCACCGCGGGCTGCCGCCTCTTCGCGAGCGATCAAGATGCGTTCCCAGGCTTTGAAGAAGGGATAATAGAGCACAGCGGAAACAGCGAGATCGAAGAACTGCAGGAGGCTGCCACGAATGTCGCCCCCGGTAGCCACGAAGCCGCTGATTCCGACGGGAACGGTGAAGGGCTGCATCACCATCGGCACATGGACCAGGCCGAAAGAGAAGGCCAGGTAATTGATGGTGACGATGGTGACGGGAACCAGCACGAAGGGGATCATCATCAGCGGGTTGAGCGCCATAGGGACCCCAAACGTGACCGGTTCATTGATATTGAAAATCGCCGGTCCCAGGGCGACCTTACCAACGGTACGCAACTGAGCCGAGCGCGAGCGTAGCATATAGATCACCAGCGGCCAGGTCGCACCCGAGCCGCCCAGGTGGGCGAAAATATGGAAGAACGGCTCGGTGACGATGCCGTGGGCGTGGGCCGGGCCGGCGGCGGCGTTGGCGGCCAGCGTGCTGAACCAGAAAGGGGCCGCGATGGCCGTGACGATATTCATCCCGTGGATGCCCACCGACCACAGCAGCATCATCAAGATGATCTCCAGCAGGGCTGCTGGATAGCTGTCCTGCACCACCACCAGCGGCTCAAAGACCTTCATCAGCAGGATCGGCAGCGTCAATTGCAGCGTCACGCGATGGCCGCTGCTGTCGGTCGTCGTCACTGTATGCGAGCTGACAAACCACTCCAGCAGCCAGATCGTCGTGATGAGCAGCACGGCAGGAACCAGTGCTTCGAAGGCGCGCTTGACATTGGCGGGCACGCTCTTCGGCAGGCGAATGGTAAAGCGGGAGCTGCGGAACCAGCGCATCACCTCGCTGGTGAGGATGCCGATCAGGATAGCGATGAGCAGGCCCTGACCGCCGAGGTAGGGCAGGATGGTGCCCAGCGTCAGGCTATTGAGGTTGGTGACCGGCATACTGGCGACGAGGAAGAGGACCATCGCCAGGACGCCCGGCTGTACCGGCTCGGTGCGCCGGTACTGGGCAACGCTGTAGGCCACGCCGAAGGCCAGGAAGAGGGCCATTAGCCCAAAGGAAAGGTTGAAAGGCACCAAAATGGCGTTCTGGATGCCAGCATGGGCCTGGAGAAATTGGGCAAGGGCCGGAATTGGCGGATTGGCGATGATCAGAAAGATGCTGCCCGCGATGATCAGCGGGAGCGTGAAGATGATGAAGGCGTCGCGAATCGCCTGCAGATAGATGTTGCTGGCGATCGCGCTCAGCGGCGGTACCAGATAGCGCTCAAACCAGGCGCTACTCTTTTCGATCATCGCGTTCATGGCTGTGCCTGACCTTCCTGCGTCTCTTGCAGGAGCAAGAGCACTTGCTCCAGCACGGCCTCACCGTTCATCGTTGCATAGTGAAATGGCTCGATCAATGCCACGGGCTTGCCGGCTTCCTGCGCCAGCCTCTCGATGCTCTTGCGCAGATGGCGAATCTGCGGAGCAATGAGCACCACATCGCACTCGTCCAGCCGGTCCATGTATTCACCGGCGCTCAAAGCCTCAACGCTGAGTGTGTAGTTGCGTGCCGCTGCCGCTTCGAGCATGCTTTCCACCAGCAGACTGGTGGACATGCCCCAGCTGCAGACAATCAGGACTCGGATCATGCTCGCTCCTTCCCGCCGCACGCTGGCTCGCCTTCCCTTCCCTCTCCCCTCTGCTCCTATTCTGACCCTGAGTTCCAACCAGGGGCAAGCTCTCCGGGGGAGAGCCGAAGGTCCGTGCTTACCACCGCGCTGCGGGGTCACTCTTCTCTTTAGCAAGAACTATGCCAGAAATGTGTGTAGCACAGATAGCACACTGGAGGGACGCGCTAGTCTGTTGCATGGGCACAATGGATGGGCTTGGCTCGGTCCGACTGGGCCGGACCAGAGTGGATGGCGCTGGACTGCATCGCTGGCAGGATGGCCACAAGCCAAGCGCGCCCCTGGCTTCTTTGAGAGATGTCGCTCGCTCGACTAAGGATGCTCTGTACTTCCTTTTGCCCTTATTATACGTAGCCGGGCGGGATATGGCGCAGCCCTACCACGCACGCCATGTCGGGAGTGGGGGAGAAAAGCCGCCGGACAGCGTCAAGGGCGGGCGGCGAAGATATCGAGCTGGCGCAGGATGCAGACGATATTGTAGGCCTCTTCGTCGGGGAGAAAGCGCCCGACCTGCTCTCCTAGTAGCTGCAGAGCATGACGACAGATTGAGAGGTCGCGGGCAAACTGCTGCTCGACCAGACGGCGTACCGCCTCACTCACCAGCATCCCTTTGTAGGGAATGCCGCGTTCCAAAATGCAGGCCAGGTGCAGCATCAAGCCGGCCAGCACCTCCATTGGGAAGCTCTCGCCGACCTCGACCTCGATCAGTTCGATGACCCGATCGAGCAGGGGCATGACACGCGTCGGATTGAGAAAAATCATGCGCTGGCTGAGCGTCTCCGTGAGCTGGCGCACGAGGTCGGCGCGGCGCGAGAAAAGCTGCACCTGACCCCGCTGGGTCCCATTGCCATCGCTGAGCGCTTCCCCTTGGGGGGAGTGGCCCGCGGCCACCGCGCTGGCCAGGGGCAGCGTCAGCGGCGTCGCCGCGGCTGGTCCCTGCTCGCGCCCGGCCTGCAGCAGGGCTGGATCGATGAGCGTCTCGCCGAGCAGCGTACGCAGGCGGGCCAGGCCGTCGCCAAAGAGCAGATCCGTTAAGGGAATAAAGGGATAGTCGTCCAGGTGGGGGTTAATGGTGCCCACGACGGCGATCACCTGGCGGTTGCCGACGAGCTGCTGGATGTCCTCGCGTGTCTTATACGAGAGAGTAATATCCATGCACAAAATAGTGATACCCTGCTCATGCAGGCCGGGCAGGGCCTCATTGATCAGCTCAGCGATCTTCGCGGCGCTGCCAAGGCCCGTCAGGCACACTGAGAGAATGACGCGCCCGGCTTCGCGGCTGGGGCCAGGGTCTCTGGAGCCTGTGGCGGGCAACGGCTCAGTGTGGCGCTCACGACCGCCGCTGCGATTACTGATCGAGCGCGTCAGGGTCAAGCTCTCGGCCAGTTGGTCGAGGCTCAGGTCGCGCGAGCGCTGGGCGCGGCGCACTGCCTCGATAACCAGGGGAGCGCTGACATCGGAGACCGTGCGCACGCGGACGCCGGTCTGTTGTTCGACCAGCTCGTTCAGGGAGAGCAGGGAGACGAAGTCAACGAGGAGCAGGACGCCGGCCCCCTGGTCGGCCACGCGCACCCAACTGGCGACCTGGGCCACCAGCTCGTCGGGCGACTGCTCCAGTGACAACTCGACCCAGCGCACGGTCTTGACGCCGACCAGGGTATTGGCCAGCTCGGCCAGGCCAGCAGCAATGCCGCGCCCGTGGGCGGCGACTACAATACCGACGCCGGGCTGCTCGCTACTGAGCAGGCTATCGGCGTGAGCCAGGAGCACGGCCAGTACATCAACCTCGCTATCGGGCAGCGGGGCCTGCAGTGCGTTACGGAGCTGAGCCAGGGCGGCGCGCGCTACCTCATATTCGCGCGGATAAGTTTCGGCCACGGATTCGATGACGGAGGTGGGAACTTGATGGCCGCGGGCCAGATGCTCCAGGGTACTGGTGACATGCATGGCCAGCACCAGCGCCAGCTTCTCGGGCAGGTCGCGCTCCAGGCGCTGGGCGGCAAAGTCGACCACGGAGCTGCAGGCGGCGGCGACCTGCTCGTCGACCAGGTGCGGAACCGCTTCCTGGCGAGCGCGTGTGACCTCGTCGGCGAAGCGCTGGAAGTAGTGTTGGATCTCTAGCTGCAATAAACGATTGACTTCGCTGTCGGTGAGGCCGCTGCGGCGCAGCGTGCGCACCTCCTGACTGATGGTCTCGTAGAGGTCGCGGGCCGAGTGGGGCAGGACATCGAGGCTGAGGCCGGTAGGGGTGAAGATGTGAGTGACCTTGAGGACATCAAGCAGCGGCTCCAGCGAGCGCTGCAGCTCGGCGGTGCGCAGGAGACCGCGGCGCACGTGGTCGGGCAGGTTGCTGACGTCAACGTGCAGCTCGCTGAGATTGCGCGTCCGGTAATCCAGATAGGCTCGGGCGCACAGCAGCTGGATGTCGGTGCGCAGTTGCCCGATGTTGCCGGGACACTCGTAGAGCAGGAGGGCCTGAATGACCTGCGGTTCAACGTGGATGTTGGCGCCGATGCTGCTGCATTCGGTGGTGAAGAAGGCGCGGATGAGGGCGTAACGCTCCTGCATCGAGCGCTCGGCCAGGCCGGGCAGCGTGATGAGCATGGGAATGCGCCGGCGGAAAGTTGGCAGCAAGGTGATGTTGGGGTCCTCGGTAGTGGCGGCAATGAGTAAGATGCTGGCCTGCCGCTCCTCGACGTCGCCCAGACGACGGAAGCGCTCGCGGTCCATCAGGTAGAAGAGCATCTCCTGCCCCTCGGGAGGGAGGCGGTGCACTTCGTCGAGGAAGAGGATGCCGCCGCTGGCCTGCTCGACGAGGCCCGGGCGGTCGCGCTCGGCGCCGGTGTAGGCCCCGCGAACAACGCCAAAGAGGTGGGCCATGAGCAGCTGGGGATTGCCGGCGTAGTCGGCGCAGTTGAAGGAGACGAAGGGGGCGTTGGGAGGTAAGGCCCCGAATTCGACGGCAAAGGCATGCATCAGACGCGCAAAGGTGGTCTTGCCCACGCCGCTGGGGCCGCAGATGAGCGTGTGCAGCCCGTGCGGAGGGTAGAGCATGGCCGCCTTCGCCTGCTGAATAGCGACCTTCAGTCCTTCGTCGCTCCCGACCAGCGTTTCAAAGCTGGTAACTATGGCTCCACTCTGCATGGAGGCCACCACCACCGGCAGCTTGTTGGGAGCCTCTGGTCTGACGAGCTTCGGCAGATCTGGCGGACGGGTAACTGCCGGGGCCTGGGTCTGCTTCTGCTGCGACTCCCTGACCGACGGTGGCTGCGACCCGACCGGCGACAGTGGCGGTTGGGGGGAGAGGCTCCTGACTGCGAACAGGACAGGACGGCCAGGGATGCGCTCGACCTTCCCCTCCTGTGCTAACTGATTAAGGTCACGGCTGGCATTGGTGCGATCGATAGCGGCGCGTTCCGCGACTTCTTCGGCGCTGAACCCTCGCTTGCGCCTGAGCGCCGTGCCTTCGGGGGCAGCGGCGGCCTCCGCACACATGGCGCGCAAGATTTCAAAGACGCGATCTTTGCGCAGCAAGCGACGTCTTCCTTCTCACTGACCAGCTCAGCGGTTTTCCTGTCTGTTCAGTGTTCAGTTTAACATCACTTGCCCGTAAATACAACCTGGCGGCGTTCCTGTCCCGGGACGGAAATAGCTGGACCGGCCACCGCTTCGGCGATTTTATGACGAACCTGTTAGGAGGCAATCCTCCCGCCTGCGAGCGGCAGGTGCTGCTGGAAAGGAAACCGGACTGTGCTGATCTCACGGGCTTATCTGGGGCGGCAGGCGACCGAAAGGCGGGCTTTCAGGCATCGCAGCGATTGTAGAGCTGGGTGAGTGCCTGGCGAAAGGCGGGATCAGTCGGTGAGACATTGTGATCCGTGGTGATCACGACCATCAGCTCCCAGCCGGGCACCGTTGGGAAGCGTTTCAGCGTATAACGCCAGTGCTTTTGCTGCAGCGCCTGCACAATGGCTGGCTTACTCTGATCCTGATGTACGAGTAGTAACAGAGCATAGTGAGCAGCATGAAGCACTTTCTGGCTATAGGCCGGTACACGCGCCCGTGGCTCGGTCACCAGGATCTGCTGATTGGTGACAAAGGTGATGGGGTTGCCGACCCAGGCGGTTGCCAGGGCGTAGCTGATGTGCTGCTGGCGCAGATAGGTGATGATGGGCGTGTAGTCGCCCGGCGCCTGAACGCAGCCGGAGGTCTCAAACGTATTATGCGTGTTGGCCACAGCGTAGGCCGAGAACTGCGTGCTGAAGTAACAGATCAGCAGCAGCAGCAAGAGCGTGGGACGCAGCAGCGACTGCCAGACGACAGGCCGCTTGCCCGGGTGTGGCGCATGCAGCTCCGCCCTGACTTCTGTGTTGGGTGCGCTAGCTCTGGAAGCGGAGGAATCCTGTTCTGTCACGGCGGAGCCATACCAGCAGGCAGTCGTGGCTGCCGCCAGGAAGAAAGGCAGCACTATGACCAGCGGCACCACATAGCGCCCGGTCAGATCCCACGGTCCACAGCCCGAGTAAACGCTTGCGACTGCCAGCGGATCAAGACAGTAGATCACTGTGAGGCAGCAGGCGAAGAGAAGGGGTAGCAACATCAGGCGGCGCAGGCAGAGCAGCGTTGGCCGGGGCCAGACCCATGAGAGGAGCGAGGCAGTGGCGGCCAGCGTCAGAGCGAGGCCATTGATGACCAGTCCTGGCGTCAAAATTGCAGGATGGTTCTGAGTCACATAAGGCTCAGTTGGTAACGTACCGCCGATGACGCGCGGGGCTATACAACGTGCATAGAAAGTGACAACTTCGCGCAGTATATGGAGACGGCTGCCTGGGGCGGCGATAGGGTGTCCGCCGTGTAGCATGTAGAGGAAATTCTCCCAGTTATGCTGCGCGCCGTAGATGAGCGCCGGCACCAATCCCAGCAGCATTGCCGGCAGTGCCGCTGGCGCTGCAAAGAAGCCCGCCTTTAGCCGGGTCCAT
>NZ_JADGIA010000022.1 GCF_019683635.1 Thermogemmatispora sp.
ACCCGTTTAATTCGTGGGCCGCGTCCTATGTGTATATGAGCAAGGGCTACAGGCGTTGGGGTGGCGGTAGGGGTCGGTGTTGGGGTAGGAGTAACTGCCGCAGTAGGGGTTGGGGTCACCGTCGGTCGCGGCGTTGGTGTTGGGGTTGGCGTTGGGCTGACAGCTGCTGTTGGAGTAGGAGTAGCTGTCACCGTCGCTGTTGGGGTGGGCGTCGTCGCGGCTCCGGCGATATCGCCATAGACGATTCCGAAGCCGTTCGTGCCCACGTAGACGCGACCGTAGATACGCGGATCGCCGGTAATCGTCGTAATGTTGCCGTATTGATGCTGACTATCGTTAATCAGCACCCAGGTATTGCCCCCATCGTCGGAGCGGAAGATACCGCGTACGTTGCCGACGATTCCACTGATATAGATTGCCGGGTAGCTCTGACCGGGGGCGGGCATGCCAAAGCCGATCTTATCGGCACCGGCCAGGCTGGTCAGCTTTGTAAAGGTCTGGCCACCGTCGGTTGAATGCCAGAGGCCATAGTCACTGGTCCAGGCATTGCCGCCGGCTACCCAGACATCTCCCTCGTGACCTGGCACTGCTTTCACCACCACCGAGTCGCCAGCCTGGGGCAGGCCCGTCGCCGATGAGGCGGTGAAGGTGGCACCGCCATCCGTGCTGTACCAAAACTTCCCCTGACCGTAGGCGTAGAACTTTTTCGCATTGACGCGATCCGAGGCCACAACGGCATTCTGGGGCACGTTGGCCGAGGCCACCCAGCTATTGCCATTGTCGGTCGAATAGGAGACCGGCGCATTGACCGGGGCCCAAAGTACACGGCTGGCATCAGCGGCGGCGGCTACCGTGCCACCGTTCTGCGAGACGCCCGGGATATCCTTATTGCCGGCGAACCAGGTAGCGCCACCATCGTAGCTGAAAGCCGTGCTCGTCACCGGTGGGCTGGCACTTGGATTCCCGTAGCCAACGCGCACCATAAAGTTCGGGTTCTGCTCGGCGTAGTCAATGGCAGCATAGGAGCCGGCATAAGGGATGTAGTACATCTCCGAAGGTGACTTTGTGAGATCATCATGGCGGAAGCCGCTCACGTCGGCCATTGTACTGTAGAGATGAGCATTGGCCGGTGGACTCACTAAATCGGAAACGTATTCCTCCTCGATGCCAAGAGCAGTGCTCTTGAAGTTGACGATGCCGCCGTTCTGGTAGTTATCCCAGGCCGTTAGATTGTTAGTGGCGTAGAGCGTGGCGCCAGTGCCATACATCAGGCGATCCGAATTGAAGGGATCGATGTTCATCCCCTCGATCATCCAGCCCAGCTTCACCGCTGGCACTGGTGGCACCGGGTTCTTATTGCCGAAATCGAGCCAGGGGGCGTTAGAGACATCGATCGTATAGTAAAGGTTGCGGTTTGGATAGCTGGCCCAGGTCCAGATAGGTTCCCAGGTTGTGCCACCATTCGTTGTGCGGAAGAGCTGGGCGTCGGGCCACCACGAATTGACGCTGGCGACCACAATGGTGCCAGGATGCTGCCAGTCAACAGCCAGGCCGCCGTAGCCAAAGTAATCGTTGGCGCTATCGGAGCCAGGCACGGGGCTGATCTTTGTCCAGGTACCAGTGCTGGGTGTGAACTTCCAGACGTCGCCGCGACTCCCGTTATAGGGGCCTTCCCAGTCGCTGTAGGTTACATACAGCGTCCCCTGCGAATCGACCTTGCCCTGGTGGGGGAGATAGCCAGTAGAAGCGTCACTGGTTGTGCTCCAGGTCGCGCCGCCGGTGCAGGTCACCGTAGTACCGCTGACACTGCAGGTAGGCTCTCCCGGGATCGGGGCCCAGGTAGCTCCGGCGTCGGTGCTGCGGTAGATGTTGTAGGCCCCGCTGCGGTTATCGGCAACGCCGACATAGATGGTCTTGGTGGGGTTGCCAGGCGTGCCAGTCGAGGGATCGAAAGTCACCCAAACCACGCCCACTGGATCGCTGAGATAGCCGCTCGAATCGTTGGGATTCTCAGCAAAGGGGCCGGTGTCAGGGAAGTTGGTCACCTTGCTCCAGGTCACGCCATAGTCGGTACTGCGCCAGAGACCGTTGCCGCTGCGGGCACCGAAGTAGAGAATGGCGTCATCGTTGGGATCGACTGCCAGGCGCTCTCCCATGCCGCGCCCGGGCATGTTCCCGCCCATCTTAAAGGGCATTTGCGTGATCTGGAAGGTGTTGCCATAGTCGGTCGAGCGGAGGATGACCCCGTTCTGGTTGGTCCAGTTATTGGTATACATGCCGGCGGCAATGTAGAGGCGATTGGGCTGCACTGGGTCAGTAGCGATACTCTCAACGCCGGCCATATTCCAGTTGTCAGGAGTCACCCAGGCCATCAGTTGGGTCCAGGTGCCGGTTGAAGGGTTCCAGCGATAGGCTCCGCCAATGTCTGTGCGCGCGTAGATCAGGTCCTTCTGTTTAGGATTAAAGACGACGTCGACGACAAAGCCGCCACCACCGCCAGTCACTACATTCTGCCAGGTGTAGGGCTGGGTAGCTGCCGGCGCGGCGCTGGCAGCGCGTGAGTGTACACTGGCGAGGGTGATGGTGGGCAGAAGGATGGCGAAGAGGGCCAGCAAGGGCATGGCCCGCCGGGTCCATTTGGCCCATCTCGTCCACCTGCGGGGGGATGAAACGTGTTCTACCATAGCAAGCACTCCTTTGCAGCGGTAGTCATGAAAAACAGGCTGAGCGCTCAGGCGACACACAGGCATGGGGAACCTTGCTGCTCCGGCTGCTATTGGTGATGGTATCGCTCCCGGGAGCGATACCACAAGAGCAAGGGCTGAGCAGGTAGTAGGCAGGTGGGCAGCAGAGCGCCTCCTGCTCGGGAAGCAACAGTGGGGGGAATCGGAGTGATTGAAATGCATGAATATACAATTGAGGTTCATTGGCGCGACTAGAGGTTGCTACTGGCGGGCGGTAATGCTACAATAGCAATCGTAAACGGTTCCGTAATCGGTTACATAACGAATGAAACTGTTGTGATCTGCATTGTTAGGAAGCATCTCTCATTGTACAGCGGCAGGGCGCGGTGAGAGTGTACAATCGAAAGAGTGAGCAATGCAGAGAGCAACGGGATGCTGTGAGGTTGCGATCAGCAAGCAAAGGCCGTCACAGAACTGCAGAGCAGGATGCTCTCAGCAGAGAAGCCAATGCTGCGAGGTCTTTGGAGGAGACACGCATGCCGACCCCAAATCGTCGCCTTAGGCAGGCACGTGAACTACGAGGTTGGTCCCAGGCCAAAGTTGCGGAGCAGATTGGTACCGATGCCACCACGGTCAGCCGTTGGGAGAGAGGGTTGTTTTCTCCAACCCCCTACTTTCGTGAGAAGCTCTGTCAGCTCTTTGGCAAGAACGCCGAGGAGCTAGGGCTGCTAGACAGTGGCAAGGAGCAGCCTGGGGGGAGCGATGTCACGGCAATGGCGCCGGCGCTGGTAGGGAAGGAAGTAGGAGAGAACGGCCATGCGCTGCCCTGGGGAATGATGCCGCCCCAAGCGCCGTCATGGCAGCAACGCACGGACACCTTTGCCTATATTTTGCAGAGTGCGGTTCATGACGTACAGGCGCATCTCCTCTGGGAAGAGGCTTATGTACGAGTGCTCCAGGGTCAGCGAGCGCAGGCCCAGCGCTCAGGGGAAGCCAGTTTGACCGCCTTCGAGCAAGTTGGGCACATGAACGCTGCCGTTCTGCGCGAGTGGTTGCAACAGCATGGGCTGCTCACCTCGTCATCGCCCCCCTCCACTCCTTCTTCGGCTGGGGTGGTCGATCCGCCTGCGTCTCAGCAGCACCAGCACTCACCAACTGCCGCGTCAGCCCCAGGGTCTGGGTCTGGGGCCTCTGAGAGACCGGTCGGAGCCATTCGTCGCTTTGGCTATGGCCGGAGCCTGGGTTTCCTCCTGGTGCTCATGATAGTGGCCGCGGTGGTTCTTTGTGGACTTTCGCTTGGCCAGCTGCAGCCTACCGTTCTTTCCTCGCCTCGCCTTGCTGGCTCAGGGCAGGATGCCCGCACTCTTGACGCAGTCCCCGCTTCTTCAACAACTACGCCGACGCTCACCACTCCGTCGGCGACGGTGGTTCCACCTGCAAAGACATCTCAGCCCACGCAGCCCCCTTCCTCCTCTACGCCTCTGGTCCAGGCCTCGCCGACCGTCGCTGCGGCCTCCGCTGCTCTGATGATTACAGTCACTCCGGGTAAACTCACACCACGTGACTGCGTCCTTGAAGCTCTTGGCTATCGTTGCACGATAACGCTGTGGCCTTTCACTGGCCAGGCCGACAAGCTCTCCTGGCAAGCGAGTAGTCGTGATCTCCCTGTCCGTTTCAATCCGCCAGGAGGCATCTGTACCCCGGGGCAGCCGTTTGAGGTCATCACCTACATTGTGAGCAACCCTGGTCAGCAGGGTCGCCTCTTCTTTACCTTCATGATACCGTCTTCGGGCGCCACCTACACACAGATTGTGCTCTGGCAGGACTAGCCAGCTGGGCCTAGTCGTTAGCACGCTTGGTTTATGTCCCTGAACCTCGCGTGCTGCTTGGTGCCCGGCGCCAGCTCAGCCGCTGCCCTTTCACTTGGCTGAAGGGTACAGGCACCTTGGTGAGCGCAGCGGAGTGCGAGGGGGGTGTAGTAGCTCTCGCTCTCTGCTGCCCGTCAGGTGCCTAGTGACTGTCTAGCGGATGTTCTTGTGGGCATAGAGCTGGTGAGATACAGTATCTTTCCACCAGCTCTATGAGGGAAGCCGCGATCCGCTTCCGCGGTGGCTTGAGCCTAGAGCAGGGAGGGCTGCAGTTCATGTCATAAAGGGGGTGGTCAGCATCGCAGCGCAGCCGGTGGCTCATTCGCTGCTTACTCACTGCTCACTTGCCGCAAGCTTCGCCCGGCTTGCCGGTGATAGGGAGTGTGGTGACTGGTCCAGTGAACGGGTCTGGTCAAGTGTGCTGGGGCAAGGCGAGTACGGAGATAAAGGACATCTGCTATCGCTGCCTGCATCCTGTCTCAAGGCGCGCCTGCTCATGTGTTTGTCTGTCTTTGGCTCTGTGGGCCACCTCAGAGTCTCTTCGTTCGGAGGGAGGCATTGCTCTCGCTCTGTGACAGCAGGAAGGAAGATTGCGAAAGGAATTGCAGACCTATGAAAACCTTCCACCTGGGGGTACTGGTCAGGAGCAAGCTCACGCTCTCAGCGGTGGCGCTGATCGTTTTGGGGGCTTTGCTTCTGTTGACGACCTGGCTGGTCGGACCTTTTCCTCGCCCGACCTCGGTGCGCGCGGCGCCAGCCTTTAACTATGGCGAGGCGTTGCAGAAAGCCATTTACTTTTATGAGGAGCAATCGTCTGGTCCAAAGCCTTCTTGGAACCGTGTGCCCTGGATCGGCGATTCGGCGACCAAAGATGGTTCCGATGTCGGCCTCGATCTGACCGGTGGCTGGTATGATGCCGGTGACCACGTCAAGTTCGGTCTGCCGATGGCCTACACAGTGACGATGCTCTCCTGGGGGGTCATTCAATACCGCAATGCCTTCGTCCAGGATGGGCAGCTCCCCTACATCCTCAACAATATTCGCTGGGCCACGGACTACTTTATCAAGGCTCATCCTTCGCCGAATGTGCTCTATGGGCAGGTAGGCGATCCCAGTACCGACCATGCCTTCTGGGGGCCAGCTGAGGTCATGCAGATGGCCCGTCCCTCCTACAAGATTGATCCGAGCTGCCCTGGTTCCGATCTGGCCGGAGAAACCGCTGCTGCGATGGCTGCCGCTTCAATCGTCTTCCAACCAACCGATCCCTCCTATGCGAGCACGCTGCTCACCCATGCCAAGCAGCTCTACACCTTTGCCGATACTTACCGGGGCAAGTATGATGCCTGCATTACTGCCGCCAGCGGCTACTATACTTCCTTCAGTGGCTACAACGATGAGCTGGTCTGGGGGGCGATCTGGCTCTATCTGGCCACCAACGATAGCAGCTATCTCACAAAGGCCGAGAATTACTACAATAACCTCAGCTACCAGTCACAGACAAATGTCCACTCGTATCAGTGGACGATCAGCTGGGACGATGTCTCCTACGGCTGCTATATCCTGATGGCCGAGATCACAGGTCAGCAGCAGTACAAAGATGACGCACAGCGCTTTCTGGATTGGTGGACAGTCGGCGTGAACGGCTCGCGGGTGACCTATTCCCCGGGCGGCGAGGCGTTCCTGAATAGCTGGGGCTCGCTGCGCTATGCTGCTAATACGGCCTTCCTGGCCCTCGTCTATGCCGACTATCTTGGTGCGAGCAATTCGCTCTATGCCCGCTATCACGATTTTGCCGTTCAGCAGATTAATTACATTCTGGGGGCCAATCCGCGCAACTGCAGCTACATGGTAGGCTTCGGTTCCTGCTATCCCCAGACGCCACATCATCGCGAGGCGCACGATTCCTGGACAAACGATATTAACAACCCAACCTACGAGCGCCATATCCTTTACGGGGCGATGGTCGGCGGCCCCAGCTCGGCGGATGACCAGTTCAGTGATAATCGCCAGGACTATCAGACCAACGAGCCAGCTGACGATTACAATGCCGCGCTGGTAGGCGCCCTGGCCCGTCTCTACCAGGAGTACGGTGGCAGCCCGGTCTCTTCCTTGCCCGATAAGCCCAAGGATGATGATGAGATCTACGTGACAGCGGCGGTCAACGCTTCTGGCAGCAACTTTACCGAGATCAAGGCCATCTTCATTAACAAGACTGGCTGGCCGGCCCGCGTGACCAGTAATCTCTCGCTGCGCTACTACTTTACGCTAGAGCCGGGCGTGACGCCGAGCATGCTCACGCTGAACATGAACTACACTGAGTGCGGCAACCAGCTCTCTGGGCCAACTCAGTACTCGGGCAACATTTACTATGTGACGGTAAGCTGCGCCGGCGTGCTGATCTATCCAGGCGGGCAGAGCAATTATCAGAAGCAGGTCCAGTTTCGCATTACCAGCTCTGGGGCCTGGGACCCAACCAACGACTGGTCATATCAGGGTGTGGCGACGCCCGCCGGGGCGACGCCGGTGAAGGTGACCAACATTGTGGTCTTTGATGGGAATACCCAGGTCTGGGGGACGCAGCCCAATGGCACCGCGCCGACGCCGACGCCCGCGCCAACGGCCACAGCGACAGCGACTCCTACTGCCACACCGACCGCGATAGCGACCAGCACCCCGAATCCTACGCCAACACCAACACCCAGCCCGACCTCGCAGCCTACGCCGACGCCGAGTCCGACGCCGAGTCCGACGCCAAGCCCGACGCCCACGGCGGTGGCCGGTGCTAGCTGTCGGGTGCAGTATGTGATCACGGGCCAGTGGCCGGGCGGCTTTGGCGCGGTAATCAATATCACGAATACGGGGACGACGACGATCAACGGCTGGACGTTGCAGTTTAGTTTTGCGAATGGGCAGACGGTGACGCAGGGCTGGAACGGGAGCTTTAGCCAGTCGGGGAGCAAGGTGACGGTGACGAACCTGTCCTACAATGGGACGATTCCGCCGGGGACGACGCTGAGCAATGCGCCGGGCTTCAACGGGACGTGGACAGGGACGAATTCGCCGCCGACCTCCTTTACGCTCAACGGCGTAACCTGCAGCACCTCCTGACTGGGTAGCCTGGTCGCTCTGCGGGTTTGGCCTGTTGAGACGAGAAGAGAGGCTCTGCTTGCCAGGTGGGCATCAAGCCAGTCAGAAGGTTAGGGGACTGAGCGGGTGAGCGCACCCAGTGAGTGGGGATGATAAGAGCAGATAAACCTCCTCTCTTCTATCCCGTCGCCTCTAGCTGCAAGGAAGGGGAAGAGTAGCCATCAGGCTCTCTTCCCCTTCCCTTTGTTTTGCTCGTTTGCAACGTCCTTTCACTCAGGCTGATACGGACTGGAGCCTGCTTCTCTCGGCTTGAGAGAGAGCAGAGTCGGAGCCGGGTGAGAATTGGAAGAAAGGCATGGGCTGTGGGAAGCAGCTCCTATAGCCGTTGAGCCTTGTGGTCCTGACGCCTTTTGCCAGGGCCTCGCCCTTTCCTGGCCCGCCCCTGACCTGATGGTGCATCAGGGACAGAGCACGTGGATAAAGGCGTGACCGCCGTTGCTGCGTGGAATACCAACGATCCAATACTGGCCATCGATCTGGGCGATCTGATCAAGTTCACCGGCGTTGTCCGCCGTATCCTGGAGCATCTGCCACTGATGCCCATCCCAGTGAGCAATGAAGGGCTGGAAGGCGTTGCTGTCCTCACGGACGCGCCCGACGACCCAGACGCTGCCAGAGCTGCTGACGGCCACGCTGGCCAGCCAGTTGCTGTTGTCAGGGGGTACAGCTGGGGTATCGACGATCTTCCAGCTCTGGCCATCCCAATGTTCGCTCAGAAGGCGCTGGCTGGCGCTGCCCACTGCCCACAGGTTGCTGCTGTTGCTCCCATCGATCGCGTAAAGCATGCCACCACCGGAGGGAGTCAGATCGGGGCTAGCCACTGGATTCCAGGTCTGGCCGTTCCAATGCTCGATCACAGGCTGATTCACGCTCTTGCCGCCGCGGATCAGGCTGCCATACCCTACTGCCCAGACATCGTTGCTCGCCAGTGCCTTGACGCTGGTGAACTGGAGACCGCTCACTGGCTCGGGATGCTTGACAATGGTCCAGCGCTTGCCGTCCCAGTGCTCAATCAGTGAACTGAGTGGCCCTCGGGCAGGCACCTGGAAACCCACGGCCCAAACGTTATCGCCGGCGGTTCCCGAGACAGCTACCAGGGTATTCTTGCCGCCGGGTGCACCGTCAGGAGCGGTTACGACGCTCCAGTTCTTGCCATCGTAATGGATGGTTATGGCATGGGAGGCGAGGCCGTTCGTCAGTTGCTCGCCCACGGCCCAAATATTATCTGGGGCGATCTCGTCGATGCTGCGCAGGTCAAGCTGGGTCGAGAGCGGACGGAAAGAGACGCTCCACTTTTTGCCGTCCCAGTGCATGATGCCAGCGCCGATGCTCCAGACATCATGCGTAGAGAGGCCCGTAATGCCAAAGCCGGTGAAGTTGGTGGACAATTCTTGAGGAGCAGCACACCATGGCCTGGCTGGTGCCTGAGCGGTGTTCTGCCCACCAGATACGGAACTGGAGCCGTGCAAGCCCTGTAGCAGGAAGAAGGCACCGCCAGCGAGGAGACAGACCACCAGAAACAAGACGGTGAGGAGCTTGATGCGGCCTCGCGAGTCGCGTCGTGGTGCTTGCTTTTCCTCTGTGGGCAGCCTGTTATCTGGCGAAGGGGGAGGGGTATGAGGTGCATAAGACGGGTAAGGTGGTGTGTGTTGTTCTTCCATCATGCGTTGAACTCCTGCGTTTCCAATGAATTGTTGACCTTAAAAATGGGTGAAGGCGGCGGAGCGCTCCGCCGCCTTCACCTCACCGATCTTTGGCCTCAAGCAGGCTTATACAGCTGTAGCTCAACTGGTACTACAGGTTACGCCGTTGAGTGTAAAGGAGGTCGGCGGCGAATTCGTCCCTGTCCACGTCCCGTTGAAGCCCGGCGCATTGCTCAGCGTCGTCCCCGGCGGAATCGTCCCATTGTAGGACAGGTTCGTCACCGTCACCTTGCTCCCCGACTGGCTAAAGCTCCCGTTCCAGCCCTGCGTCACCGTCTGCCCATTCGCAAAACTAAACTGCAACGTCCAGCCGTTGATCGTCGTCGTCCCCGTATTCGTGATATTGATCATCGCGCCAAAGCCGCCCGGCCACTGGCCCGTGATCACATACTGCACCCGACAGCTAGTACCGGCCACCGCCGTGGGCGTCGGGCTTGGCGTCGGACTCGGCGTCGGACTTGGGGTCGGCGTAGGTGTTGGCGTGCTGGTGGCCGTCGCCGTTGGGGTCACAGTAGGACGCGGCGTCGGAGTGGCCGTTGGCGTGCTGGTAGCCGTCGGCGTCGCTCCTGGTGTGCTGGTGGCCGTCGCGGTCGGCGTGGGAGTACCCGAAGAAGAGGGTGGGAAGAGGATGTCCACGTCGGCCATTGCCATGGCGATATCGGCCTGCGCCCAGAAGCGATGGTAGTTGAACGTGGGAGCGGGGCCACCGTTCAGGTAAGCCTGCACCTTTGGCCAGTTCGGGTCCTGCGTATACTTCGGGCGCTCGGTCAGGAACGTCGTCGACGAGTTCAGCGTTGCGCCCTGGGCGTTCTTGCCAGTCCAGCCCGAGGGGATAGAGACAGAGTCGTTGAACTGGTTATAGTCGGTGCGGGTCTCGGGGTTAGAGATCCCGATGCTATCCGAATAGTTGTTCCACATATCATCGAGCAGCGTCTGTGCCAGCGTGCGCGAAGACGTATCGCCCGACTTCGCGGCGTAGAAGAGCAGGGTCTTGGCCAGCGCTGCCGTCACGCCCACGTCTGTGGTCGTATCGACCACCGTCACGTGGAGGTTCGTGTTGGCCACAGGCGTTGAGTTTGCGGTCCAGTTCTGTGAGGGCTGGCCGCTCCAGTTGAGGGTCGAGGGGATCGAGTAGGTACCGTTCGAGTTGACCGTTGTCACCGACTTGGCCCAGGCGACCCACTTGTCGAGGATCGACTTGGCCGTTGCATTACCGGTCACATAGTAGTACTCAGCCAGGCGCTCCATTGACCAGGCCTGGAAGCCGAACCAGTTATTGCTGGGAGGATCATGATAGACCGGCTCCCAGTCGTAGGCCATGCCGTAGAATGTCGGATCACCGGCAGGTGGAGCGCTGTAATTGCCGTTCCAGCTGTTCGTCGCACCGCCCGCAATAGCGCCCTCGGCGGACTGGAGCCACTGGTAGAATTGCAGCTGACGCTGCAGGCTAGTCGCCCAGTCGCTCGGGGCTGTCGGCGACTTTGGCTCAAGCGCAGGGACGTTGCTCAGTGCCCAGGCGGCCAGCGGGTTTTGATAGCCCTGGTGAGCAGAGCTGGAGCCGATACGCCAGGCCCAATTACCTACCGAGGGCAGGGCACCGCCCCAGGCGTAGTACCAGCCAAGCAGATAAGTAGCGCTGTTCTTGCCAGTGCCTGCTGGGCAGCTTGGACTCTGGCAGCCCATCGTCTTAAAGTACTTGTCGAAGAGGCTGTAGCGCAGATAGTCGCCCATCTTAGCTGCCTCGGCGATCTGGGCGGAGATCGCACTGGCCTGACCTTGAGCGCTGGCCCAGGTGTAGGCCCAGTAAGCGGCCTGCACGGTGCGTGCATCGGCATCGGGGGCGTCAGTGTAGCGCCACTGTTGCTGATAGCTGCCGCCAGGGGCTGGCTTATTGAAAAGGCTCAGGAAGCCGGTACCGTCGTTGCTGCCCCAGGTAAAGGTCTCACACTCGGGATGAACGACTGTCTTCCAAACCGACTCCGATGAGCCGCGCTGGTAGGAGTTGATAAAGGAAGGCTTGGTTGTGCCATCGCCGCAGTGGCCGTAGCCGTACCAGTTATCGGTATCGAGCAACCAGGGCATGCCATAGATGTCAGGCGTGCCATAGGTTTGCTGCAACTCGTTGAAGAGTGGATCCTGCCCAACTGGCACACTCGAATCGAGTTGGGTCGGGTAATCAGTGATGTTGGGCGACTCCGGCGCATACTGAGCAGGGCTACTGGGATTGTAGCCACTGTTGGTTGGCTGGTCAGAATGCGCAGGAATCATATACTTATCCATTGTCTGCCAGGCGTTGATGAAAGGCTGCCAGTTGCCCGTCACCTCGCCGTAGGTCGCCTCCAGCCAGATCCAGAAGCTGAAGGTCTCAGAGGTCGTCTCGTGCCCATAGTCAGGGGCCTCAACGATCAGAGTCTCCACAGAGTGGTAGGGAATTCCCAGCGAGCTGAAGTAACCGTTCGCCGGGTTCTTGATCTCGTTATAGAGCGTCAGAAAGCGTTGCGTGTAGACCGATGTGGCTTGGGCAGCACTGGCGCTCTGGTTGGCCGCTCGCGTGACTGATAACTGCTGCAAGCCCAGTACTCCTCCTGCTAGGAGGGCGAGCATCACCAGCGCCAGCGACGCGGTGCGCAAAATCCTTTTACGATTCACACTAACCTCCTTGCTATCAGACTGCGTCGGCAATCTTCAATGGCAGGTCTCCTTGCTGCCCTCTTGCTCGCAAGATACGGTGTGCAGCGCTGCCTTCTGCTCGTTCTCCGGGACGGAAGCAGGGCCGTTCCCGTCGGAACAGCTCCGAGCAGCATACCTGCTCGCTCTCACCTCCTTTCGTCCTCCGGCGAGGCCGACGGGCCTCTCTTTACCTCTCTGTTCCTTTGCCCCGTTTGCCTGTTCTTGCTCGTCTTCCCGCAACCGCTTACGTGACCGGTTACGGAAACGTTGCTTAAAAAAGGCAAACAGCTCAGATGTCAACCGGTAGTACCCCTATTGTAGGGGGCAAGCCGGGCTGGGACAACGGCAGCTACTAGGCAGCCTGTGAACAGATAGTAAGCGCGCCGTCCGTATGGGAGGCCAGTGGTTGCCTGTGGGGGAAGAAAGAGACATCGTCTGCGCTGCTCTGGTCTGTTTAGTAGCTGTCTAGTAACTGCTCTGGCAGGGGGTCCACCTCTCAGGTATAGTACTCTCTGTTCCGGGGCCTGTTCATCGGTGAACGGAACGGCTCTCTTCTGCCGGAGCTATTTTCTCTCGCAGTGCGGATAGTGAATATAGCCAGTAAAATGCTTCAAAAAGTAGATGAGCAACAGATGACCTTTTGCCGGATATCTTGCTGGCGAACACTCAGGCTTGTGGTTGCCGTGCTAGCTCTGGGCCTCCTGCTCGTGACTGCAGCGTGTGGTGATTCTGCTGGCCAGCAGAGTACGACCGCTTCGCCGGGGGTTATAGCCACCGCAACCGTCGGGGACGTCACCAGCACGGCGACCGCCGGTAGTGAGGCTACGGCCCCGCCAGCGCCGGCCTGGGATGGGGCTGACCTGCATGTGCCTGGCAACTTTGTACTGGTTCTTCCCTTACAGTTTACCCTTGCCCGGGGGGTCGTCATCAGCGACAGCGATGTCACTCCCCTTGATGAAGGGACCATTCGCGCTGAAATCACCGAGGAGTTGCGCCATCTGCTCTTCGTA
Organism: Thermogemmatispora sp.; assembly: GCF_019683635.1. Lineage (GTDB taxonomy): Bacteria > Chloroflexota > Ktedonobacteria > Ktedonobacterales > Ktedonobacteraceae > Thermogemmatispora. Next base: position 13,083 of record NZ_JADGIA010000022.1, read on the forward strand.
ATCGACAGTAACAGCAACATGAAGGTCTACAGCCCTGGTGTCTCGCCTGTCAGTGCCCACCTTGGGCGAGCAGCCAATGGGGGAGTGCAGATCACCTATAGCCAGAATGTTGATTCGCAGGCCGGTACTGTCTCCATTGCCTTTGAGGGTACCTTGCTCAACGAGCAATTCACTGTCCACTACGAGCAGTATTACAACCCTTCGGCTTTTATCAACGCCAATGCCAGCGATGTCGTTGTAACTTTCAATGCGCGCATCCGATGGATTGCCGCCTCAGAGATTCCTGCAGCCCCTAGAAACGGCAGCTATCATTTTGAGGCGAATGGGGCCGTCGTTTTGTCCTGGCAGGCCGGTCAACATGCGGTGGCCTATGAAGTCTATCGGCAGATCTCCGATGTCGATCAGCAATTTCAGTTGCTGGCCACGGTGAAAGGAACCTCCTACACTGACAGCTCCTCGCTCGCGCGCCAGAATCTCCATTCAATGAAGGGCATCACCTATGCGATTTTCTCTGTCGGACCAACGGGTGTCGAGAACCCGGGGGCCATTGTAGTGGCCATTGCTGGTCAGGCTAGCCAGGGATAGCCAGGACGAGGGCCTGCACCCTGCTCGCCCCTCCCTGAAGAAGCGCTGTCGTACAGGCTTCCAGCGTTGCCCCTGTCGTGCAGACGTCATCAATCAGCAGGATGGTACTGCCTGAAAGTGGGAGGGCACTCCTCTGGGGTTGGCACTGGAAGGCGCCAACCAGGTTCTGCCGACGCTCGCTGCTAGGGAGGCCGACCTGAGCGGCGGTGGCACGCACTCGTTGGAGCAGCGGATGGGCACAAGGAAGCCCCAGCTCGTGTGCGCAGACGTCCGCCAGAAGACGGGCATGGTTATAGCCGCGCAGGCGCTCGCGCTCGGCGTGCAGTGGCACAGCGATTACGAGATCGGCGCGCAAATGGTAGCGGCGATAGCAAGCGGCAAGCATGCCCCCCAGAGGCTGGGCCAGGCGGGTGGTCCCTCGATATTTCAGATGCTGGATACAGGTCCGCAACGGCTCCTCGTAAAGGGCGACGGCCTGCAGGGCGAACAGGCTGGAACTGGAGAAACGGCACCGTCGGCAGTCTGCGCCGCGACATGGCAGGGTACAACGCGCGCAGCGCTGCTCCTGTAAGCGAGCGATCGCGCGCAGGCAGGCGGGACAGAGCAGGCTGCCACTACTGGCACAGCCGGCGCAGCATGGAGGAAAGAGCAGATCGAGCAGGTGCTCTGCCCAATGCGTAAAGGGCAGTCTTCTCTTCACAGGGACCCCTCCTTTCTGGACGAGATGAGGCTGGTCTGGCTCGTGGTTATCAAGGGCAGCGCCAGGCCCAGGCTCTGAGTCTAAAGCCAGCGGCTGGACCTGTTGACAATGGGCTATTCCGTTGCGTGCTGGCTAGGTGGCCCACGAGAGGGAGAATAACCTCTTGGGCTGGATTGCGCAAGAAACGGGCGGTGTAATGCGATGGTACTGGCGCGGTGATATGGTATACTGAAACCAGCCATCATCACGCCTTATGGAAAGAGGGGTTTCTCGATGAGCGCACAGGAACAGCAGGCTGCCACCACAGGCGCTGGCTCCCAGCCCACGGGAACGACGGGGCAGCCAACGGAAGAGCGCCATGCCTTTGGCACGGCAAAGACGGAGAGCCTGCAAGATTCTGGCTGGTGGCGCATTGCCATTCCGGCCTTCGTTATTCTGGCTTCGGTGGCCCTTTTCTTGGTGCCTCTAGTACTCTTAATCACTCTACTGGTGACAACTTCATTTAATACGGAATCCGCGGCGGCTCACCAGGGGATTCCTCTGGCCTGGCTGTGGATCACGATGATTGTGATCGAGGTGGTGATCGCAGCCTTGATCGCCCGCGGGCTGCTAAAAATCTTTCTGACGGATAGCTGGAACTATCGCACCTGAGCCGCACTGAGGCAGAAGGGCGGGAGCACGCTCCCTTTCGCGCTGATCGCGGAGGTCAGCGGTGCCTGGCGTGTTTCCCGCCTGGATGGTACTCGACTGGACGCCTTTCTCTCCCCACCCGCTGTAGTGGCCAATGGCTGAGGTAGACAGAGAGCGGCGGGCTGAACTGGCAGGATGGAAAGGAAAGAACGGCGAAGAGGCTCTTGACTTTTAGAGGTCCTGTAGGTACACTCATTCTCAGACTTTTATGCTTATTTCTCAGTCCAGTGCAGGAACCATGCGCAGGAATGACGCCTACGAGGAGGTCTACTCTACGGAAGACAACCCTCGTGAGGGTGCGACAATGATGAAGGTTCCCTCCTATCGACGACAGAGCCTGGCTGACCGGGAAAGTAGATGCCGGCTGCTGGCTTCCCCTGTGTCTCCTCCCGTTGTGTCTTCAGTTCTCCTCCAGGAAGGGAAAGGTTCGCTGCTCTGATGATGTGAGGACGGTATGGGCCTGGCATTTACCATGCTGCACGATTCCTCTACTCCTATCCTTACCAGATTGGCTCTTTGTTCTGATCTGAGATGCACTCTGTACACAAGATGAAGCGGCCTGCGCTGACGGAGAGGTTTGCGCGTTGCAGGGATGTCACGCTAAGGCCTCTGTCCGGTGGTGTCTGGTTCAATTCGTGCCAATCCCGTGTAGAGAGGAGGTGAGAGCGTGCGAGGAAAGCTGCGTGACAAGCGCATTGACATGAAGCGCTCCCGCTTCAAATTCAAGCGGGAACGCGAGCGCGAACTTGAGGGGCGGCGTCGCCTCGTCAAGCGCGACTATCGCGACCTGGACGAGTGGCTTGACGAAGAAATGCTTGACCCGTCGGACGAAGAAGAGCAGTTCGACGAGGAAGGAGCCACGCGCTAAGGTCAAAAAGGCGGCACATGTCGGAGGGCCTCGGCCCGGCCAGTTCGGGGAAACTGAGCGCTGGCCAACTGATCTTGGACGGCGCGGCAGAGAAAGAAAGTGCCCATGAGCACGAGGGAGGCGGTAGGCAGTGTACTGGCGGAGAGCGCAAGAAGCTGCTTTCGCTGGTTCCTGCCTTTCCCGACCGACCGCGGGCCAGGACGGGAAGGCCGGATCGCACAGGATCGGAGGCTTTCGGCAGTGCCGTTTTTTTTTGCCTACGGTGGGCTGCTGGGGCCGGACGACAGCGAGAGGAAGACGGGCCAGACAGCTGGCTGATCAGCTATTCAACAGCTCAAGCCCGTCTTCCTCCCTCTCTCCTGTTTACTTAAGGAATATCAATGTTGGGGAAGAGGCGCCGGGCAATGACCAGGCGCTGAATCTGGGCAGTGCCCTCGAAGATATCGAAGACCTTAGCGTCGCGGAACCACTTCTGGATGAGCAATTTTCGCTCGCTCTCTTCGCCGGGAGCAGTGATGCGCACTGCTGTGGCAGTGGCTTTCATGACCAAAGCGCCGGCGTAAGCCTTGCTCATGGAAGCCTCTTTTGAGTTAGGAATGCGGCGGTCGGCCATCCAGGCGGCACGCCAGACCAGGAAACGGGCCATCTCGATCTCCTGGCCTAGCTCCTTTAGCTCCTCCTCCCAGGCGCGCCGTTTGTGGGGAGGATAGCCGGCGGGCAGCTCCTCGCGTAGCCACTCGCAAGCTGCCTCGTAGGCTGCGCGGGCGATGCCTACTGCCAGTGCGCCCACCATCGGCCTGGTGGCGTCGAGTGTGCCCATTGCGGCTTTGAAGCCCTCTTTCTTCTCTCCGCGCCCGGCGAGCAAGTTCTCCTTGGGAATGCGGCAATTCTCAAAGATGAGTTCTGCCGTCTGGGAGGCGCGCAGACCCATCTTCTTCTCAATGCGGCCCACGATCAGCCCCGGGGTGCCTTTAGGAACCACGAAAGGACGGATGCCTTCGCGTCCCAGCCGCTTATCGATCGTAGCGAAGGTCACGATCAGGTCGGCGCGGGCGCCATTGGTGATATAGTGCTTGTGGCCATTAATGACCCACTCATCGCCATCGAGCACGGCGGTGGTCGACATGCCAGCCACATCGGAGCCGATGCCTGGCTCAGTCAGAGCCAGGGCACCCCAGTGGAGCTGGCCGTCCATATAAATGCTCAGGAAGCGGGCCTGTTGCTCGGGTGTTCCCTGCGACAGAATCGGTGGGGCCGCCAGACCCGGCCCAGGGATGGCCGTTGCCAGAGCCGCATCCCCCCAGGCCATTTCTTCCTGGGAGATCACGGATAGCAGGTTCTCCTGTTTGACACCCTCATCCTGGCCGTAGGCCCGTGCCTGAGCTGCGGCGCCGCCCCAGTAGCGACGCTGCATATTCCAGAAAAACGACTCAGGAATCTCTTCGGTGCGGTCGCATTCCAGTGAGAGCGGACGCATCTCCTCCAGGGCCACCTGGTGGGCGTAGTCGCGGGCCGCCTGTTGCGCTTTACTCAGAGTAAAATCGATCATGGGGCATCACTCCATCGCGGCTGCATCACGCATCCACATTTCGGCGGGGTGGTCCTGCATAAAGCCAGCGCCACCCATGACCTGAATCGCATCCGTTGTGGCCGCCTGAGCCATTTTGACAGCCTGCCGTTGGGCGCTCTCTGCCTCGTGGATCAGCGTCTCATCGGCCTCGCCGCGATCCCACGAGCAAGCGGCACGCCAGGTAAGGAGGCGAGCAGCGTCGAGCTTCATAGCCATCTCGGCGATGATGAAGGCGATGCCCTGGTAAGAGACAATCGGGCGTCCGAAGGCGATGCGTTCGCGAGCGTAGGCCGAGCAATATTCGAAGGCGGCGCGCGCGGTGCCGCAGGCGATAGCGGCGCGCAGGATCTGATAGAGTGTCGCAGCGCGCACAACGCCGCTACTGCCTGCCTCACCAAGCAGAGCCTCGGCTGGCAGCTGAGCCTGGTTGAAGAGATAGGTGGCGCTGGGAGCAGCTTGCAACCCCAGCTTCTCCTCCTCGGCCTGAATGCTCAGTCCCTCCTGGGCGCCGGAAAGCACGAAGGCGCAGAGTTTGCCCTCGGGGCTCTCGCTCTCATGCTCGGATAGGCGTGCCAGGACCACGCGCAGATCAGCGCGCTGACCATGCACAACGTCGCGCTTGGTGCCGTTAAGGAGATAGCCATCGCTGGTGCGACGTGCTTGCAAGTGGATATCTGCCAGAGTATAGCCACCGGTGCGCTCGGCGAACGCCAGGCTGCCGCGCTGCAAGTAGCCGCTGGTAGAATCGCCAAAGGTGGGCAGGTAGCGCTCCTGTTGCTCGCGGCTGCCTGCCAGCCAGACTGTGAGTGGCCCCATCAGGGAACCGACGATATTGAGCGCCAGCCCCGGGTCACCGTAGGCCAGCTCCTCGGCGATCAGGGTATAGGTTACCGCTTCCAGGGGGCCAGAGCCGCCATATTCCTCGGGAAAAGGAGTTGTCAGGCCAGTTTGGGCCAGAGTCAGCCGCAGCTCATTGGGGCTGTCATGTTCTGCCTCGGCCTTGCGGGCGTGGGGCCGCAGATGATCAAGGGCGATGCTCTGAGCGAGCTTGCGAATCTCCTCCTGCTCTTCGGTGGGGGCAAAATCGAGCATAGGCTAGATCCTTTCAATGATCGTGGCTGTCGCCATGCCGTGACCGATGCACATGGTCTGTAGACCGTAGCGTCCGCCGCGGCGCTGCAGCTCGTGGACGAGCGTTGTCATCAGGCGAGCGCCGCTGGCGCCCAGGGGATGGCCCAGGGCGATGGCTCCGCCATTGACGTTGACACGGCTCATATCGGGGTCAAGCTCGCGGGCCCAGGCCAGCGGCACAGAAGCGAAGGCCTCGTTGATTTCTACGAGATCGATATCGGCCAGACGGAGCCCGGCCTTCTTGAGGACCTTCCGGGTAGCGGGAATGGGGCCACTGAGCATCAGCACAGGATCGACGCCAGCTGTGGCCATCGCCACAATGCGCGCCAGGGGTTTGAGTCCCAACTCCTGGGCCTTGCTGTCGGACATCAAGAGGACAGCGGCAGCACCATCGCTGATCTGGCTGGAGTTACCCGCAGTAATGATCCCATCGGGCTTGAAGACGGTCTTAAGGGCGGCGAGCTGCTCTAGCGAAGTATTGGGGCGAATACCCTGGTCGCTGGTCATGACTTCGCGGCTGCCATCGGGCAGGGTCACCTCGATCGGCATAATCTCCGGCTTGAAGCGTCCTTCTGCCGTGGCGGCGGCTGCACGCCGATGGCTCTCTAACGAGAAGGCGTCGGCCTCTTCGCGGGTGATGTGCCACTTCTCTGCTACCAGCTCGGCAGAAATGCCCTGGGGTACCAACGGGTAGCGCGCGATGAGCTTCTCGCTGAAGCTGGCGCCAGCCTTGTCCGAACCCATTGGAACGCGGCTCATGCTCTCAACGCCAGCGGCGATGGCGACGTCGATAGTGCCGGAGATAATGGCCTGGGCGGCAAAATGAATAGCCTGTTCGCTGGAACCGCACATGCGATTCACACTGACACCGCAGGTCTCGACGGGAAAGTCGGCGATGAGGGGGGCGACCCGCCCTATGTTGAGGCCTTGCTCGCCGATCTGGGTCACGCAGCCCATGATCACATCCTCGACAAGCCCTTTCTCAACGCCGGCCCGGCGTACAACTTCGGCCAGAGTCATAGCGGCCAGCTCGTCGGGGCGGATGCCGGTGAGCTTCCCTCTGTCAGGCTTGCCGATGCCAATGGGGGTGCGAACCGCTGCAACAATGACAGCTTCCTGGTGCTTCATGGTCCTTGCTCCTTTGCTTGCTGCCTCGTCTCTCGCCCGCTGCCCGCTCGCGGGGCAGTCGTCTCTGACGGCGGCAGTCGGGACAGACAATCACGCCTCCACTGGAGTTATTGTACGTGATCGGTGCGAATTTTTACTAGTAGCCAGCTAACAACAGACTGAACCCTGTTCGGGGTAGTTAGCCACCCAACAGAGCGGGGCAGGCGAGGAGCCGTGCGCGAGTGCTGGGTCTCTCTTGCTGGAAAGAAAGAGGATGGATAATAGACATGAAAGAAGCAGGGCACGTGTTCAGTATGGCATGGCTCTGCATCCTCCTCGGGTTCGGGACGGGAGAAGGATACAGAGCCGGTTTTGTCCTCCAGGTGAACCTCTGCCAGCAGGCAAGTCAGTGCTGACTTGTCTGCTCCGTTGAGAGCAGGTGCTCCTGCTGGGTCAGGAAGCCGCGAGTAAAGGCGGACTAGCTGAACTCGATCACGCCCCGAATGTTCCGCCCGGCGAGCAGATCGTCGTAGGCTTCATTGATCTGGTCCAGCTTGTAGGTTCGCGTCACCAGCTCATCGAGCTTGATCTTACCGCTCTCGTACATGCGCAGCAGCATAGGAATATCGTTGCGCGGCTGCGAATCGCCGAAGATGGTACCCATGAGGGTCTTCTGGTAGAGGACCATATTGAGCGGAGAGATGGGAATGGCCTGGGCCAGGAAAGGCGAGAGACCAGCCACTACCACGGTCCCATTCTTGGCGGTGGCGTTGAAGGCCTGGGCAATGGTCTCCGGTGTGGCGATCGCCTCGAAGGCATAGTCGACGCCGACGCCCCAGGTCAATTCCAGAGCCTTATTGACAGGGTCTTCCTGGCTGGAGTTGATAGTGTGGGTGGCGCCGAATTCTTTGGCCTTCTCCAGCTTGAAATCATGGATGTCAACGGCGATGATCATACGCGCCCCGGCGATAGCCGCTCCCTGCACAATGTTCATGCCGATGCCGCCGCAGCCAATGACCATCACGGTGCTGCCGGGGGTGACATGGGCCCGATGGATGACGGAGCCGACTCCGGTGGGGACGCCACAGCTCACGAGCACGGCCCGGCTCAGGGGATAGTAATCGGCAATCTTGACCACCGACATGGCGGGCACAACGGTGTATTCGCTGAAGCTGCCGATGTAGCAGAACTGGCCAATATCGCCCTTTTCGCCGTGCATGCGAAAGGTGCCGTCCAGCAAAGGACCGCTCAGCGTGCCCGCCCCCTTGTCGCAGAGGTTGCTGTGCCCGGAGACGCAGGAGGGACAGCTGCCGCAGGCGGGAATGAAGCTCATGAGAACATGGTCGCCCGGCTTCAGGTCGCTGATGCCAGGACCGACCTGCTCGACGATGCCGGCCCCTTCATGTCCGAGAGCCATTGGTAAGTAGGCTGGCAGGTCTCCTTTGACCACGTGATAATCGGAATGGCAGACGCCAGCGGCTACCATGCGTACGAGCACTTCCTGCTCTTTGGGCGGGTCAAGTTCGATCTCTTCAACGCGGATGGGGGTACCAGGTTCGTAGATGACGGCGGTTCTGGTTTTCATCGTTGAAGTCCTCTCTTCTCTTGCGAACGCTGAGAGCCCCGGGCCGACGCGGCGCCCGGACTGGCTGCCCAAGTCAGCGACAAATACAATCATCCATAAGTATACTGGAAAGGATGCTTGTTCTACAATGTCACTCTGGGGCAATCAAATGGCCGCTCTTTGTCTACCCACAACAAAACCCGGCGATAAACCCCATGACAGGCTCGGTCTGCTAGCCTTGTGCCCTCCCTTTCCATGTTGTATACTATTGTGTTTCTCCCTTACTTTTTGTAAGCAAGGGAGAAGAGAAGGGCAGCCACGAGGGAGAGCATAGGGAAGGACCCTTTCTACGCACTGGTGATGGCCCCTGTTTAGACAGCTGGTTGTAGTAGTAGAGTCGGTCAGCAAGTAAAGGAGGGCACGGCGCAGCAGCTCAGGGCCGTGCAGCAGCGATGAAAGAGCAGCAAGAGAACACCACTATCAATGCAGCAGATATGCTGCCCGCCACCACGCACATCGGCCTGGTTGCCCTGACGGTAGCCGATCTGGAGCGGGAACGGCGTTTCTACGAAGAGGTCCTTGGTTTTCAGCTGATTGGCCGAAGTGAGCGACAGATCTGGCTAGGAGCGGCTGATATGGAGGGCCAGGCAGAAGAGCCGACTATCAAGAAGCAGCCGCTGCTGCTCTTGATTGAGCAAGCTGAAGCGCCGCGACCACCGTCCTGGAGCACTGGCCTCTACCACTTCGCTATTCTGGTCCCCTCGCGACCAGCCTTGGCGCGCTCGCTGGCTCAACTAGCGGCCAGCCGCTACCCTCTCGGGGGCTATGCAGACCACCTTGTCAGTGAGGCTCTCTATCTCTCCGATCCTGAAGGCAACGGCATCGAAATCTATCGCGATCGTCCTCGCGAAACCTGGCACTGGCAAAACGGGCAGGTGGCGATGGCCACCGACCCCATTGATCTGCGGGCCATGCTCACTGAAGGGCAAGCAGAGCTAGAGAAGCAGCCCTGGCGGGGGTTGCCAGCGGGCACCACCATTGGTCATGTCCACCTGCGGGTGGCTGACCTGCGCCAGGCGGAGCACTTCTATCATCAACTACTCGGTCTGGCGGTTACTGCTCGCATGCCAGGAGCGCTCTTCGTCTCGGCGGGCGGCTATCATCATCATCTTGGCCTGAACACATGGGAGAGCCGTGGTGCGCCTGCACCACCTGAAGGTAGCCTTGGCTTGCGCCTCTTCTCTATCGAGTTGCCCACGCGGGCGGAGATCGAGAGGGTGGCTGAGCGCCTGGAAAGGGAACGTTGGCCGATCGAGCGCCACGGCGAGATCATTGCTGTGCGTGATCCCTGGCGTCATCTCGTGCTGCTCACACCCGAAGGGAAACGCCAGCCCGACAACCTGGAGGCCTGGCTGGCATAGCGGCGCTCTGCCTTGCCAGGTTTAGAAAGCCAGCGCGGTCTGCAGGGTCCCCTTACCCGCCCTCGCCGACGAACCTCGACCCAACACATGGTAGTGCACGCTGTACTGTACGAAGTACCCTTGTGCGCGGTCCAGGCGTGATAGTGCACAAGAGCCTGCCTTGGGGCTTGCAAGACTGCATGCAACGCTTCAGGCCGTTGCCCACCTTTGTGTTCGCTGCCGAAATTCGCTTGCTACCAGCTAAAAAGCTTTTACCCTGCAACCGCGCTGGTGGGTGCTTCGTCCCTAGCGCCTTTCTATCGCTGCGGGAGAAGCCTTGAAGCCAAAACAGATCGCTAAAGAAAAAGAAGGAGAAACAAAAGAAAGAGAGGATTGCTCTAACGAGTCAAATAACCGGCGTCAACGGGCAGAGCGCAGCCCGTTAAGTGTCGCGCCTCATCGGAAGCCAGCCAGAGCACGGCGGCGCTCACGTCCTCGGGCGGCAGCAGATTGCGATCGCTGAAGAGATTCATCTGATTCATCTGGCTGACCATATGTTCGTAAGTGGCTTGAGGGCCGGGGCCGCCGGCGAAGAGGTCGTAGAGGGCCTGGTTGAGGCACATCGTGGTGGCCACGCTGGTGGGGCAGACGGCATTGACATTAATATTGTAGGGGGCCAGCTCGCGAGCCAGCGTCTTCACCAGACCGATCACCCCGTGCTTGGCGGCCACGTAGTGGGCCAGGTGATCCATGCCTCTGAAGCTGGCCGTAGAGCCGATGCAGATGATTTTCCCCTGGCGCCGCTCCAGCATCTGAGGAATAGCCACCTTGCAGGTGATCCAGACGCCCTTGAGGTCGACGTTCATGGTCTCATCCCACTGCTCCTCTGTCATCTGCCAGCTCAGAGCGAAGGAATAGAGGCCGGCGTTGGCCACCACCACATCGATCGGTCCCAACTCCCGGCGAGCGCGTTCAGCCAGGGCCTCCATTGCTGGGAGATCAGTCACATCCACCTGAGCGGCAATCACCGGGCGTCCCAGGGCCTCAATCTCCCTGGCCACAGCAGCCAGCTCCTCGGGACTGGCCAGCGGATAAGGGACGCTGCGGTATTGGCGGCAGGCATCGCAGATCACCAGGCGTGCCCCTTCGCGGGCAAAAGCCAGAGCATGCGCGCGACCCTGGCCGCGCGCTGCACCGGTGATCAGAACGACGCGATCGGCAAAGCGCCCTCCAGCCGCCGGGCTAGTAGACTCCGCAGATGCCATCGATCGTGAAGTCCTCGATAATCAGCTCCTCTTCAAACTCCTCCTCGGCCTCGGCTCCTGTGGTCTGCTCATCCACCAGCGAGGAGGGCAGCACTGGCTCTGTCTGACTGTAGGCAGACTGTTCTTCTGCTTCTGGGAAGTATCGGTCGTGCTCAAAGAGGAACTCCATGCTTGCTATTGCTCCTTCTAGGGCTAGCCTGCTGAGGCGTCGCAGCCAGGGAAAGAGAAACGAAAGCTTGCAGGCACCTGGTAGCGGCCTCTCTTTCTCTTCTCGACTGGCTCATGCCGGTCTTATTCAAGGATACCATCCTTGAGGGCGGCAGGCAAGGCCAGGCAGGCTAGCGCAGACGGGGCCTGTCCGAGGAAGGCTCTCGGTCAGTGAAGAAAGAGGCTCCACACCAGGCCAGGAGCAACAGCATCCTGCCAGGCGCGGAGCCTGACGCCATCAGCTACAAAGCCGGCAAGATCTAAGCCATGACTAGGTCCACAGGCCGTGCTGTGTGCAGTACGGCACCGAGGGGTCGGCGGGGGCCGGCTGCTGCAGTTTCAACACGCTGGTATAAATGTCGTTATACATCGCTGCCACTGCTGGACCATTGACGTTGGCGCCCTCGCCAGCATTCTCGCGCATACTCACAATAGTCAAGCGCGGGTCCTGGTACGGCGCCTGGGTCATCAACCAGCCGTGGGCGGCCTTGCCGCCACCGACCTGGCCAGTGCCAGTCTTCGCGATAATATTCCAGGGGGAGCTGTAGAGTTCGGGAATCACCGATCCTGAGCCGCAGCGCACCACGCCGTACATTGCTTCGCGGGCGGAGGTGGCCGTCTGCTCTGAAATCGGCGTACTCAGCGTCTGAGGCGACATCGACTTGATGATGGTGCCATCTGGTGCCTGAATACGTGAGACCAGCATCGGGCGCATCAGTTGACCGTTGTTGGCGATCGCGTCATCGATCAATGAAATGAGCATCGGCGTCACAAGATCCACGCCCTGACCAAAGGAGTCCTCGGCTAGCAAGTTTGGGGGCAGTTGCCCGTTGGGTGGAAGGACCGAACTCCGAGCAACTGGTAAGTCGAAGGGGATATCCTGGCCTACGTAGAAGCGTTTATTATATTCCAACCAGGTGTCTGCCCCCAGCTTTGAGCCGATAACGGCGAACATCACGTTATCCGAGTGAGAGAAGCCCATATTCATGCTCACAGGGAACGTGCGTGCATAGCTTACGCGGTAGATATTGCTCAGCTGGGGAGAGAAGACCTCGCCACCGATCGTCACCGGCCCGACTGCGTGCTGGTAGTCGAAGGAAGGCGTATTCAGCTGGTAGGTGCCGGTGTCCAGCGCGGCCAGCAAGGTCATCGCCTTATAGACCGAACCAGGCACGTACTGGCCCTGGATCGGGCGCTCCAGCAGCGGAGCATCTGGATTGCGCAGGAGCTGGTTATAGTAGGCCAGGTCGCCAGCGGCCACGCGATTGCTATCGTATGTCGGGCGCGTCACCATGGCCAGAATCTCCCCCGTATGAGGATCGGTGACGATCACCGCGCCGCGGTTGGTGGCAAAAACGTTCTCGTTATCGATCTTAAGTTCTGACACAGGCGGGTTGTAGCTAGGTGCATACTTATCGAAATCGCGCTCGACAATCTTTTGAATGCGCGTATCGATCGTCAGGTAGATATTATCACCCACCGGAGGACGGTGGAGGATCAGGTTAAGATTGTTGGTCAGTTCCGTTAAGCCGGCCCGCCCGCTCAGATAGTCGTCAAAGGCGTGCTCGATTCCTGTCGAATTAAAGAGTGGGCTGATATAGAAGCCAATCAAATTGGCGAGCGAGGGCATGCCATCCAGATAGTAATGGCGCTGGTAGCCGCAAAGCACCCCCTTAAAAGGGTTGTTGGGGTCAATCGGCTTGGACTCGGCCAGCAGTACCCCGTTGCGGTCATAGATCTTGCCACGTACCGGGGCATGGTCTTTCATGCACTGGCGAATATTATGAATATTCGAAGTGACCTGTTGCGCAACTGCCACTTGCCAGTAGACAAGCCCAAGGCTCAGCCCGAGGAAGAGCACGATGAAGATCTGGTTGAGACGGCGTATGGCCGAATTGATATTCATGACGTTCGATCCTTGCGTCTGTCTCGGAACAGTTTTTGTGCTCTCTTGCCTGTTGTGTCTCTTCTATTGATCTTGCTTGCTGTTAGGTAAGATCCAGGCAAGTGTAGCACGCGGTGTCTTGTCTGCCAAGTGTTCTAGCTAACAAAGGGGAGCTGTGGACGGGGTCTTGCCCTTTCTCCCCTACAGTATCTAACGCTTCGGGCCGGCGGCCTTGACGCTGGGATAGATCTCTGAGTATGCTTCCTCTATATACCGTTCTCGCTGCGTCCGCTCGCGCAGTAAGCGAGCTGGCTTGGGAGTTGGGGAGCCAGGGGTCACCAGGCCCCTGCCTTCGCTGTAGACAGGCTGCCTATCTGCCTGACCAGCAGGTAGAAAGAAGGACTGCTATGACCATGACAGCACATTCGGCGGGCTACCGCTATCGTCTGCTACCGGAGGTCAAGATTCGGCGCGAGGCCTTTGGCGGCATCCTCTATAAGTATGGCTGTGCTGATCGAGGAACGCTCTCATTCGTCAATTCTCCACATCTGATTGATCTGCTCCTCTTAGCGCGAGAGCAGTTTGCTGGCGATCTCAGTGCGGCCATCGAACAGCGAGTCTCCTCCGCAAGGTCCAGGGCTCGCCTCTTGGCGGCACTCGATGAGTTGCGGAAACGCGGCTATCTAGAGGCCGAGGTAGTCGCCAACAAGGCAGCACCTGAGGCGACGGCGGCTGAGTAGAGCGAGCAATGCGCGATGATTGTCTGGGCGCCGGCCTCTCTACGGGGGGCCGGGACAGCCACGAGCTGCCAAGCGGAGCACTCGTAGAAGAAGGAGCAGAAAGGCATGATCCAATTCGTACAGTTTCATGGACGTCGCCACGAGGGGATGGGAAGCCAGAGGCGGGCGGAGCCTGGCGCTCTTCATCCCCTGGCCAGAGCTGCCTTTGCCGAGACTGGTGATTCGCCCTCGCCCGCGCAGGCCAGCGGCTCGCAGCGTTTCCTGCAAGGGGGACTCTCGGCGCCAATCACGGTCACCTGGGAGATCACGGCTGCCTGCAATCTGACTTGCGTGCATTGTCTCTCCTCCTCGGGGAAGCGTCGTCCGCGTGAGCTGACGACAGAGCAGGCGCTGGCTGTGGTCGATGAGCTGGCCGAGATGCAGGTCTTCCAGATTCACTTTGGGGGGGGCGAGCCGTTCATGTATCCAGGCATCTGGCGCGTGCTGGAGCGCTGCCGCGAGCGTGACCTGGTGATGTGCGTCAGCACGAATGGCACGCTGATCACACCTGAGCGTGCTCGACGCCTGGCTGCTCTGGAGCCGATTTATTTTCAGGTCAGCCTGGATGGTGCCACCCCTGAGACCAATGATCGCATTCGTGGGCAAGACGCATTTCGGCGAGCCATGCGTGGCCTGGAGCGTCTGGCTGCCGAGGGCCTGAGTTTAACCGTCAATAGTGTCCTGACGCGTTATAGCTTCCCCGAATTGGATCGTCTCTATGCGATTGCCGGCAACTTTGGCGCCAAACTGCGCGTGACGCGCCTGCGTCCTTCTGGTCGGGGGCGCGCGGTATGGGAAGAGCTACATCCCACGCGCGAGCAGTATCGCAGCTTCGTGGCCTGGCTGCGGGAGCATCCCGATGTGCTGACCGCCGATTCATTTTTCCACCTGAATGCTTTCGGCGAGCGTCTGGCGGGGCTGGATATGTGTGGTGCGGCGACGGCCACCTGCTGTATTTGCCCCGAAGGCGAGGTCTATCCCTGCGCCTTCTTCCAGACACCCGAGTTCGAGGCTGGTAACCTGCATGAACAGAGTTTTCGTGAGATCTGGCGGCACTCGCCGGTCTTTGCCTTCTACCGCCAAATGGGAGCTGGCTCCTGTGGCGGCTGCGTGCGCTACGACCTCTGTCATGGCGGTTGCCCGGCCACCAAATGGTTCGTCCAGCGCAGCCTCCAAGTGCGCGACCCCGAGTGCGTGCTCGCTGCGCCTGAGGCCCCGTGCTCGTCGGCGGCCATCTAGGGGAGCGCTCTCCCGCGACAAGAATAGGCAAAAGGTAATAACAGCCCTGCAGTCGCAGCAGATCATGAGGAAACGAGCGCAAGGAACGAGACATTCAAGAAACGTTGCCAGGAGGCAGCGGCGGTCAGGTCAGGTCAGGTTGAGCACTGCTCTGAGGGAGCGGTGCTTGACAGACGTACAGCATGCAGTGCGGGATGCAGGACGTCTCTCTCTCCTGTTGTGTTGTCGTGTCGCTGCTGGCCCTGCCGCTGCCTGCCTAGCGACGCTCCAGGCTGCGTAGAAATGTCAACACGGCCCGGTTGAAGGTCTCGGGGCGTTCGAGGTTCAGCATGTGGCGCGCGCCGCGGATAACCACCTTCTTGGCATCGATGATGCCGGCTTCAAGTAGGTCAGCCTGGGCCTGCATCTCCAGCGAGTCTTCGTCTCCGATCAGAATCAAGGTCGGCTGGCGGATCTCAGCCAGACGCTGCAGGGCAGGTGGCCTGATCTGCTCGCTGGGCGCTGGATTCAGGTAGTGCACAAAGCTGTAGTCACGCAATAGCTCGCGGTAGCGCTGTGCTGCTTCTGGATATTCGTCCTCGTGCGGCATCATCGGATCAGTGGCCCACAGCTCATAGAGCTGCTCCTTATCCTGCGCCCGGGCTGCGGCGGCGATGCGCTCCCCGCGCTCCAGCGTTTCTGGCATATAGTTATCGTAGCCGCTGATGTTGGCGGCGGCCAGAATCAGGGCATCGACCATCTCGGGATAGGTCAGGGCGAAATCGATGGCCACCCTGCCGCCCCTTGACAGGCCCAGCAAGTAGGCCCGGTCGATGGCCAGATCGTTGAGTACATCGTAAAGATCGCGGACATCCGAGTACTCGACGTTGCCCATCGCCGAGCGACCGAAGCCGCGTAGATCGTAGCGTACGACCTCGTAGTAGCGAGCGAACTCCATGAACTGCGGGTCCCAGGAGCGATGATCGAGCAAGCCGCTGTGGAGCAAGACCAGCGGATGGCCGCGTCCGGCGACTTCGTAGTAAAGTCGCGTACCGCGCGCTTCAATAAAACCCCATTCAGGTTCCAGTCTTCCTGCCATCGTCTGCCTGCGTCACCTCCTTTCAAGGCTATCGTTGCTCAGGTGAAGATAGAGAGGGTGGGCCTGGCTCAGCTGGTTGAGCAAGTTGGGTAACTGTGGCATCCTTCCATTTTATCACAGCTAGCAAT
Source organism: Thermogemmatispora sp. (assembly GCF_019683635.1). Taxonomy (GTDB): domain Bacteria; phylum Chloroflexota; class Ktedonobacteria; order Ktedonobacterales; family Ktedonobacteraceae; genus Thermogemmatispora. The sequence goes on from NZ_JADGIA010000022.1 coordinate 29,279, forward strand.
GGCCGCCAGGTGCGCTGCCTCCAGCAGCCGAGCAGCAGGCCGAGAGCGTAAGCGCAATCCTCTAGCAGAGAGTAGAGGGCGAATGCGGACAGGCTCAGGCGCGGGCGCAGGCGCGTGTAATCAACGCCTACCACCACGGCTTGCAGTAGGCCGACCAGCACCAAAAGCGGTGGAAAGAGCAGGCCCGCGGCTAGTAGTGCGAGGGTATAGTAGCGGGTCAGATGGCGACAAAGGTGGTAGGTGTAGGCCAGGTAACTGCGCAGCGTGGCCTGCCAGATTTGCCAGGCTGTCAGCGGCAGACGAGCAAGCCGGGCAGCCTGACGGCGACGCCAGGTGCTGGCTCCGGGCAGCAGCAGAGCCAAAAGCGCCAGTAAGAGCGAGAGGAGCGCCTGCCCTGTCCTGCTCGGGCGATGCCGACCCTGTGACCTGGTCCGCAAAAGGCTACCCAGGGGAAGTGCGGTAAAGAGCTGCCAGAGGCTGCCAAGTGTCAGGGCGGCAAAACTTGCCTCCCGGGGTGGGAGCAACAGTATCCGGCGCTGTTGTGGGTGAAGTTGTTGGAGCACAGCCTCGGCAGAGGCATAGCGCACGCGCGTCCCCAGGAACGTTCCAAGGCGGGTGCGATAGTCATGGTAGACCACGCTCTCGGGAGCGGGCCAATAGCGGATGTGCCAGCCCTGAGCGAGCAGCCGATAGCAGAAATCAACGTCCTCGCCGCAGCTCAGGGGAGCAAAACCGCCCAGAGCCTGCCAGGCCTCGCGACGCACGAGCAAGCAGGCTGTGGGAAGATAGGTGAGTGGCCCACTCAAGCGTACCTCCTGCGGCTGCAAGCCCATGAAGAGCGAGGAACGGACGTCCTCATAACGTCCCAGGGCGCTGTCGGTTTCGTAAGCGCGGATTTGACCGCCGACGGCGGCCACCCTGGCCTCGGCGAAAAGGGGTACCAGAGTGGTGAGCCAGTCTGGCGTTACCACGCAGTCATCATCGACGAAGGCCAGAAGGTCGTAGCGAGCTGCGGCTGCGCCACTGTTGCGGGCGCCAGCGGCTCCCTGGCGCCGGGTGTGGTGTAGACTGCGCAGTCTTACTCCACGACTGGCGAAAGCTGGGGCGAGGCGGGCGAGCAGAGCCGGCGTCTGATCGTGCGAAGCGTCATCGGCCACGATGACTTCCAGCGCCTGCGATGGATAGCGCAGCTCAAGGATGGCCTGCAGGCAGTGCTCAAGCTGGTGGACGCGGTTGCAGGTGGGTACGATCACGGAAACACCTGGCCACGACCTCGGCGGTAGGGGTGGGCCGGCCTCCAGTAGTCCTTTGGCGCTGAGCTGCTGGCAGAGCATGGTCACCCGCTTGGAAGTAAGTCCACTCAGGCGAACCAACTCCTCGCTGCTGCGCTCTTGACGGCACAGGTTGAGCAACCGCCAGGCTTGCTGGCCAAGGCGCAAGACGCGCAGCGGGTAGGAAGCGATAACCAGTCCCCCTGGCCGGCCATCTGTCCCTTCTAGCAGACATAGACCAGGCGCCTGGCGGTAGCAGCCAGGCGATGGATAATGGTAGCGCTGAGAACTCATCACGATTCTGCTCCTCTTGCTCCTTGCTGAGCAATGAGCTGCAGAAGCTGGCCTGGGGTCACGGGGGAAACGATCTCACGCAGTTCCTGCAAAGCCTCCCAGAGGGCGCTGGGCGTCAGGCGCCAGGCCAGCACATAGAGCTGGAGGAAGAGCGGGCGCCGGCGATGCGTGGCCTGCATTCCTCTGACGAGATGCACCAGCTGAGACCTGCTGCTGACAAGGCCCAGGTTATGATAGACGGGCACGCCCATGATTTTCTTATAGCTTAGGGTGAGGCCACCAGCACCTGTGAGCAGGCCACGCAGCCCGGCGGGCCGGAGGGCCTCGATAAAGGCACGCTGCTCCTCAACATTAGCCATGCGCATACTAGCCGGGAGCGGTAGGCCCAGCCGCTGACGCCAGTCGCCATCGAGCACCTGCAGGAGAGAGAGGCCCATCCCAGAGAGCAGGCGCTGGCTATGCTCCAGGAAGGCTGGTCGCTGAGCGACTGGCCAGCTCGATGGGAACATGTAGGCGGCACCGCTGGGGCCGGCGATCAGCTCGTCCTGGGGACTGGCTGTCTCCAGATAATAGAGCGCCAGAGCGGGAGCGGCCTCCAGGAGTGCTGGTGCGATCGTCCAGCCGAGCGGGAATCTGCCGCGGGCCGGATCGCGCCACAGATGCAGCATACGATGCTGCGCGTATTGCAGATTATCGCCGTCACTGATTGTCAAAGACAGATAGACGCGTGGCTCCAGGGCCGGCAGCGGGCGCTCATCCTGCTGACGGCGATAGCGCTGAGCCAGGGCCTGGAGGCGTTCGATCAGCGCTGGCGGCTGCAGAGCAGTCCAGATCTCTAGATTGCTGCAATGATCGCTTGCCAGGACCGCCACGGCCCGCTCTGAAGCCAGCGTTACCCCGCTTCCCTCGTCCGGGAACCAGCCCAGATGGATGCTGCCGGGGAGAAGCTCTGCGAGCAGCTCCTCCAGGAGCTGGCGCTGCTGGCCTGCGGAGGGCCGCCAGGGACGCGAATCGAGCCAGTGGACGAAAGTACGCGTAGCTACCAGGAAGGAGCGCAAGCCGCTGGCAATCTCTGGATTCATACCGGCCAGGGATCGTCGCGATCGCTGGGTCTGGCTGATCTCTCTTGCCCAGCGATAGGCCAGGCTCTCACTCTCCCAGCGTGAAAGGCGCAGATCCCTCAACACTGGCTTCTCTCCAGCTGCTTGTAGCAGTGGCAGCAGCTCGGGGGCTGCCACCACTCCCGCCTGGATACCGGCCAGCGTAGTCGCCACATTGATGCTGGCCGGGTGCTGTGGATCATAGACAATGAAGCCCGCGATGCGCGCCTGAAAGCGAGCGATCAGCTCCCTGAGCAAGGTCTCCCCTTGTGCTTCCAGTCTTTCCAGCTGCACGGACCAGGGGGTAATGGCGCTTTGCAGCCAGAAGAGATCATCGTCGTAGGTTACCAGGTAGAGCTGTGGCTGTGGCCCGTTCACCAGGCCAGCCAGCGTGCTGGCCGCCAGCTTAACAGCGAAGGAAGCATCGCGTAGATCTGCCACTGCCAAGCTGTGAGGCGCTCGCAGCTGTGGGAAAAAGCCGTTCACTGGCCAGTCGAGAGAGAACGAGGCCGCGCCCCGCTCGGCATCCATAGGGGGGAGCAGGTCCTTTCTGGACGGAAGCCAGTGCCTGGTGCTGCCTGTGGCCTCACCGAGCACTGGCTAACATCGCTTTCTTTGAGAGGATTATAGGGTGTCAAGCTGCCCCCGTCAAGGGAAGGAAGCTTATCCTCACCTGCTGATGATTCGAAATGTATGAAACCAGAACGAATGCTGTATTGACCAGCTCGCATGTCTGGAGTATGCTACTATACAAGCCTGCGAAAGCAGCGAAGCTGAGCAGAACCTGGCTACCGCGTCGCTTCAACACCCGGTAGCTTTTTTCTCCTGCTGTTACTGCTTGCAAGAGAATCTGCATTCTGCATTGCAGTTGAGACCCAGGGCCGGGTCAAGAAAGGATTGAAGCATGCCAGAGAAAATGTTTGCTCCCGAGTTGTTCAGACCCCCCGTCGAGTTCCCGGAAGTTCCCTATGATCACCTGCTGCGCAGGGCGGCGGAGCGTAACCCCGATGGGCGGGCTATCATTTACCATGACCTCAGCCTGACCTATCGAGAGGTTGTCTCGATGGTGAACTGCATTGCCAATGGACTGTACAATCTGGGACTACGCAAAGGCGAGCGGCTCTGCATATTTACCCTCAATCGGCCAGAATATACCATCACCTTCATCGCCGCGGCCTCCATCGGTCTGGTTGTGTCCCCGATGAATCCCTCCTATAAAGAGCGCGAGATTGCCTATCAACTGGAGAACTCGGAGGCCAGTGCCATCCTGGTGCAGCGCGAGTTACTGCCACTGCTGCAGGCTGTTCTGGCGCAGAAGTCGCTACCCAATCTGAAGCATGTTATCGTTACCGGGAGCCACGTACCCGAGGGCATGCCCCAGGCGATCCCCTTCGGGCGCCTGCTGCGCGAGTCCTCGCCGAAGGCGCCGCCGACGGTCCCGATCGATCCTGATGACCTGCTGGCGCTTCCCTATTCCTCGGGCACGACCGGCCTGCCCAAGGGAACGATGCTTACACACCGCAATCTGGTCTCCAATAACCTGCAATTCACCACGGCGCTCCAGACAACCTTCACAGATGTGGCTCTGCTCTTCCTGCCTTTCTACCACATCTACGGCGTCATGCTGACTGGGGGGTTCCTGGCCTGTGGAGCCACGCAGATCATTATGGAGCGCTTTGATATGCTCCAGTCTCTGGAGCTATGCGAGAAATATAATGTAACTTACTACTTTGCAGTCCCCCCGATTATCCTGGCGCTGGCCAATGCTCCCATTGATCTGAGCAAGCTCAAGAGCGTCAAATACATCTTCTCCGGAGCGGCCCCGCTGGCACCGGAGCCAGCGCGCAAAGTGCAGGAAAAGACTGGCATTCAGGTCGTCCAGGGCTATGGCCTGACCGAAGCCTCGCCGCTCACCCATGCTCAGCCAAAGGACCCGGCTCTGGTACGGCTGGAGAGCGTCGGCCTGCCCGTGCACAATACCGAGCAGAAAATTGTCGACATCGAGACCGGCACGCGCGAGCTGCCGGTCGGCGAGGATGGGGAGATCATCATTCGTGGTCCCCAGGTCATGAAAGGCTACTGGAAGGCGCCCGAGGAGACGGCTCAGACGCTGCGCGACGGCTGGCTCTATACAGGTGACATCGGCCATGTCGACGAAGACGGCTACACCTACATTGTTGATCGCAAGAAAGAGATGATCAAGTACAAGGGCTTTGGCATCGCCCCCGCTGAGATCGAGGCCCTGCTCCTGGAGCATCCTGCGGTCATGGATGCGGCGGTAATCCCCGTACCTGATCCCGAGGCCGGCGAGGTGCCCAAAGGCTTTGTCGTCCTGCGTCCAGGTCAGAGTGTGACGCCCGATGAGCTGATCGCCTTTGTCAATGGACGCCTGGCCGGTTACAAGCGCCTGGGCTTGGTGGAATTCATCGATTCCATTCCCAAGGTAGCTTCTGGGAAGATTCTCCGTCGCGAGCTGAAGGAGCGCGAGCGTGCACGTCGCGCCGCTGAACAGCAAGCCCTCTAGCCAGAGCACCAGGCCGAAAATATAGGCTGCGAGGCGAAACCAGCCTGTCTGTCTGCTTGTCTGTCCTAGACCCTGGGCCAGCGGCCCGGTTCGGCTGAGCAGCGGACAGGGTTCGTCTCAGCTAAAGCAGGATCAACGCCGGGTCTGCAAGGGACCTTGAGTGCAGAAACAGGGTGAGAGCTTGGCATCCGTCCTGCCAGGATGCCGCTCTCACCCTGCCTTGTGAGGCACCCGCGATCTGGTGACTTCCTTGTTGGCTTGTGCTCGATCTGGGCGATTTGTGGCGCGACAGATCCCGCCGGCCACACCTCAGAGTGTGCTCAGGAACATGCCGCGGGCCAAAACCTCGCCTGCCAGCGTCATGACGACGATCAAGTAGAGCATGCCCGTGGCCGATTGGAAAGAGCGTTCACGCGCCAGCTTCCAGGTGAGGGCGCCCAGGACGAGCGGGAAGGCGAAGCCGAGCAGGATGCGCAGCCAGCCGAGAACGTCCATGCTCAAAGGACTGGCCGTCGGAACGCTGGCCGGCTTGACGGTTGCAGAAGCGCCTGAGACGGTTGGTGCAGGCGTCGGACTGGCTATGGTTGTCGCCGTGGCCTGAGCTGCATGAGTGGCGGCGGTTGAAGTGGCAGGGCCGGCTACAGTAGAGCTGACCAGCGTCAGGAGAATCTGAAGCACAATGGCAATCAGCACCACGGCTGTGCTGAACAGGAGCGGGCGCTCGCTCAGGGCTGGCGTGACAAGATACCAGTGGCCGAGCCACATCGAGGTCATCACGCCGCCGACAGCCAGGGCCGCTATAAAGAAGCTCACAACGGTCAGGGCTTCCCCGAGCGGCGAGGGCGCGAGTGGGCGGTAAATCATGCCCAGTACAAAGAGCATGAGCAAACCAGCCACTGAAGCCAGACCGCCGCTTACCAGTCGCAGGACCCGTACCACAGAAAATTGCCCTTCCCCGGCTTGAGCTGCTTTCTCTTTGCCATCTACTCCGGCTCGCCGGTCCAGGATCAGGAAGAGCAAATAGGGCAGCAGTAGCAGTAGAAAGGCCAGCAGCGCCGGGCTGGCATAGCCAGTCCACTGCTTGTCGAGTCGCTCAAAGCTATCCAGCAATGGTTGGGAGGAGAAGCTCTGCTGGAAAAGATAGGTGAGAGCGGTGAAGAGGAGATAGATGATGGTGAAAAAGAGTAGAAAGCTGCGCCGCACCTCACTACGCCAGTCCAGCACGTAGAGCAGCAGGAACGAGCCGATGGCCAGCTCGTTCATGACAATTGAAAGCACCAGTGGGAGTGTCTGTATCATGCCGGAAACATATCCTTTTAGCTCGCGTCTTCCTTTGGGGTGATGCCGACAGCACAGCCAACAGGGAGCAGCAGCGGCCCTCACCCTGACAGATTATACTCCTCCACCGCCAGCCGGGACAATCTGGCTGTGGACCGGGTCAGAGGCGCTCTCATCGACCTCTGCTTCGCTCGATTGCCTATCCATCTGCTCTGACCCGCCACTGCTCTGAGAAGATAGTCTACTGCTCTGCTGGCTTTGCAACTTTTCTCCCAGCCTCGCGTATTCGCTACGGCAGTGGCAGGGGCGAGGAACTCTGCAAGAGGGTCAGCGACTTCAGATCGCTCTCCCTTGTGGGTTCTGTGAAAAGACGAAGTAAAAAGAGAAGAAGACGGAAGCTAGGGGGAGAAACCGGCTATGAGCCAGCAGCAGATGATGTTTCCGCCGGTTGAAGGGCCAAAGCCGGAGAGTGAAGAACAAGGGCAAGCCCAAGCCGAGGGGGAGCCCCGCTATCCTGCGCCCTCTTTTTTTGATGCGGGCTATGAAGGCCACGAGGCCTTTGGAAAAGTGCAACCAGGCTCCTCTTCTCTGCCGGCCTGGCAGCTTACTCTGATCATTGTTGTTATAGTGATTATCGGCAGTCTCTTTGTCAGCTATCTCAACAATCTACTCGGCCTGGCATTGGCCCTGGTCGCTCTCATCGTACTGGGATTTGTCGTGGTCCTCTGGGGCTTTAGGCGGGCGGTTACTCTACCCATCAGCCGCTTCGAGGTCACAGGGCGTCCAACGCTCATTATTCGCAATCCCGCTGGCCCCATTTCCATTCATTGTGGAGGAAGCCACACCAATACGATCGAAATCCTGGCGACGAAGTACCTGAGCGGTCTCTGGGGCGGGCGCGACGAGCTGACTGTCGACTGCCAGCAGCAGGAGAACACAGTCAGTGTTGCGGTTTCGAGCTTCTACCAGCACCCCTTTTCGCCGGCGAACCTGGGCTACGTTCGGCTGGATATCAGCGTGCCTGCTATCTGCGACCTGCAGATCGAGGGCAACGCTGGCTCTGTCCAGATCCTGGGCGGACAGGGACGGTTGACGGTCAAAACGAATGCGGGTACGATTACCGTGTTGCAGGCGACGCTTGAAGATCGGTCGAGCCTGGAGACTGATGCTGGGACCATCACTGTGCAGCAGAGTCGGCTCTGTGGACAGGTTTACTGTCACACGAATGCAGGAGCCATCTCTTTTGGCGGCGCCTTGGAACCCGGAGGTCACTATCAGATGACGACCAACGCGGGTACGATTGATGTCAGCTTGCCGTCCGACACACCGCTGCTTCTGGCAGCCTCCTCCAACCTGGGCAGCGTTACCAATGAGTTCGGGCAAACGCTTGTCGGTGAGCCGCCTCGGGCCAATCTCCAGCTCCATACCAATCTTGGTACCGTGACAGTCCGCCGCACAGGTCCCTCTCTACGCTGAAAGGCCTCAAGGCCCTTATCTTGGCTGGTTTTTTTCTTAATCAAGAGAAGAATTATCTTTCTTGAATAAATTAAGGAGAATAAGAAAGTATATGGAACGCCTGGAGCGTCAGATCGTTTCCTCCGGTTCACCCTATGAGCCTGTGATCGGCTTTGCACGGGCAGTTC
>NZ_JADGIA010000023.1 GCF_019683635.1 Thermogemmatispora sp.
TTTGATATCTTTCATATTGTATAGACTATTATAATCTAATTATGAGTAAAGCACCATAATATCCTTATATAGTTGAAAAACATTTTTGTCATGAAAGGAGGAAGCAAGATGGGCGCTTTCAAACCGAGAGCTACCGCCTGGGCTGGTGCCTTGGGGGGGCTAGCGCTGCTGTTTGTGCTGGTGGCCTGTGGAGCCGCCACCCCTTCCAGCGGAGCGGCGCCGAACAGAACAGCGGTGGCGTCCACCTTTGCCAGTGTCGTCTTTAAGCACATGCCGACGGGGACGGCGCAGTTGATCTGGACACCCCAGGATCACAGCCTGACTGTTAAAGTCAGTATGCAGGGATTAGTGCCGGGCACCAGTCATCCGGCGCACATTCACAAAGGGAGCTGTCAGCGCCCGGGGCCGGTTGTCTATCCCCTGCCGATGCTGCGTGCCGACGAGCATGGCCAGGCTAGTATTACCGCTGTCTTCAAGGGCGAGAGCGAGGGCATTCCCGCGACTGGCTGGTATATCAACGTCCACAATGGGCCGACTGCCGTTACTGCGGCTCAGATTCAATCGATCTCCTGTGGCGACATCAGCAATCCAGCGAGTTCCTCGCCCAAGAGTCGGCAACAGGTCACTGTGGCCCTGGGCGAAGATATTGCCCCCAACCAGGCTATCAAGGGGCAGGCTCAGCTTCGCCTGGAGGGGCGCATCCTCACTATTCACGTCGCCGTCAGCGGGTTGGCTCCTGACTCAACCCATGATTTCCAGCTGCATGCTGGCAGCTGCAGCAGCATGGGGCAGTCGCTCTATAATCTCCAGCCCCTGAAGGCCAATGCGCGTGGCGAGGCCGATGGCAGTCTGACGGTGAGAGGGATCAAAGCCATTCCTCCCAGTGGCTGGTATCTAGTCCTCTATCAAGCTAGCGGGGCCTCGGTGGAGGCCAATAGCGATATCATTGCCTGTGGGGATGTAGTTCCCGCTATCTAAGCGCACTGCTTACTGCTATGCGTGCGGAGAGGGCAAGCCGCGGACATAGCCAGCCACGGTCAGGCGACCACCACCGGCTGTGTCACTGGCTGGCTCTCTCTCGTTGTTTTCTAGCTACCAGACACGCCCTTGCTCAGGCAGGGGCCGCTTTCGTCTGCAGGCCCGCCTTGAGACGACCGCTCAGCATGAGCCAGAAGGCCAGACAGCCCAGCAGGAGAATGGCAAGTACCCCGTTGTAGGCAACTACGAAGAACTGCGAGTTGCCGGCGAAGAGCATCACGCTGAGGCTCCCTCCGATAGTGTTGGTGGCGGCATGGGCCAGACTGCTAGCCCAGATGCTGCCGCTGCTGAGGCGCAACCAGCCGAAGATGATCGACAGCACGATCGTGAACACGATGAACAGCATCGCCCCCCACCAGGGATTAGGGTAGCCCTCATAGCCCATGAAGATCAGGGGCAGATGCCAGCAACCCCAGATCACCCCCGTGACAATAGCTGCTAGCTTGGGGCGTCCCACGAAGAGGCGCAGCTGCAGATAGCTACGCCAGCCAAATTCTTCGCCCCAGAGTACCGGTGTGGCTATCACAGCTGAGATCAGTAATTGAAGCAGCAACACAGGCCACAGGGCCGGTGGCAAAGGCCCGGTGCGAACCGTGGGAGCATAGAGCTTGAGGAAATGCTGCAGGGTGAAATCTGGCCTGGCTATGCCAAGAAGTAAACTAGCGCTGACAATCAAGCTCGTGTTAATGAGCGGTAGCAGAAGAGCAATCAGGTAGTAGCGCCACTTTCCTCCGCGCAGCGAGAGCCGCAAGCCAGCGTCGCTCAGTCCTTCACGTGTCACCCACAAGCGCACGATCAAGGCCGCGATGGCTGGCATAAAACCGCCGGGCAAGAGAATCAGCTGAAAGAAGGGGCTGTTGACGGCTATTCTCGTAAGCATGCCCAAACCACTCCAGCAGAGCCAGGCCCCTACGAAGGTGATCAGCAGGTAAACGACGATTCCTGTTCGCTGGCTCTTCTCCATGATGGCGCTCTTTCTCCTTTCCTTCATCCCCTTGTCAACCTGGGGATTGCCTCTTTGTGCTATTTGTTATATAATAGATATAACAAAAAGTCAAGGCGAGCTGGCGATGTTGATCTTCATCGAACCCGAGAGCGAGAAGCCGATCTACCAACAGATTCGCGATCAGATCGTTGAGGGAATTGCCCGCGGCGAGCTGCCGCCGGGGACGGGGCTGCCATCGATCCGGCAGTTAGCTGCCGATTTCGGCATTAATCTGCACACTGTCAACAAAGCCTACGAGCTGCTGGAGCGCGAGGGCTTTCTGCAGGTGAGGCGCAAGACGGGGGCGGTGGTCCAGCCACGCGGTCGCCTGGCCGAGGATTGGGAGGCGCGCCTGCGCACGCTGCTGGCGGAGGCGCTCGCTCAGGGGCTGCCCGCTGAAGAGATTCTGGTGCGTTGTCAGCGCGTGCTGGCTACACTGACTGATCACGAACAGCCCGATCGGTAGCTAGCTCAGCAGGAAGGAGAAAGAAGGAAAAGCGTAGAAGCCATGAATGCTCTTTACACCTGTATCAATGTTCTCATGCTCATCTGGCTAGTCATGATCTGCTGGCTCTGGCCGGATCTAGCCTTGCCAACCTTACCTTTCGGCGTGCGTGTCCCGCCGACGCATGTGAACGAACCGGTGATTGCGCAGTCCCGGCAATGCTATCACCGGGTGCTCCTGCTGACAGGGCTGGCCGGGTTGCTGGTCCTCCTGCTAGTGGCCTTCTTCTTACCGCTGTGGGGGCAGATCTGGGCCATGCTCGGTGTGCTGTTAGGGACAGTTGCCATCGCGGGCATCAGCTACGCTCTGCTAAATCTGAGGCTCCGGCGTATCAAAGAGCGGGAAGGCTGGTATGCCGGTCTGCGCCAGGCGGTTGCGGTAGAGGTTGGAGTCTCCGAGCAGCGCAGCTGGCCCTCGCCCTTCTGGCTTGGGCTGGATCTCCTGCTGCTGGTGGCGCTCTGGGTTGTGACGGTCGTACGTTATCCGCTTCTGCCGGAGCGCATCCCCCTTCATTTTGGCCCTGACGGTCAGGTGAATCGCTGGGGCGGAAAGCAGGAGCTACTCTTGTTCTCCTTGCTTGCCCTGGCGCTCAATATTCTGCTCCTTGGGTTGGCGCTCGCGCTGCCTGTGAGGAGCCGGCAGCTCGACCCTGCTGACCCAGAGCAAGCGCGTCGCGATCGGCAGCGCAGGCAGCAGGCCCTACGCAATCTGCTGGCCTCTGTGTTGGGGATCGTGAATCTCTGCTTTTTGCTGATCCTCTTACTGCTCACGCAGATCATTCCGCCAACGAATCTCAATGTGATGCTCATGGTAGTCCTGCTGCTGATGCTGCTCCTTGGGCTGGGGGGACTGATGGTCTTTTATCTGGTCCGCGCCAGGCCCTCCCAGGTCTACGCCCTGCGCACAAACTATGTGGCGCGCGACGACGATCGCTACTGGAAAGGAGGCCTGGTTTACATCAACCGCGATGATCCAGCGCTGTTTGTAGAAAGGCGCTTAGGAATGGGCTGGACTGTTAATCTAGGCCATCCACTTGGCGTAGCGTTGTTGCTGGCCATCCTGCTCGTGGTGGTTGCTGCTCTGCTGCTTGGTCTCTTGGTTGGGCAGCGCTGACGGAACGTCAGAAAGGGCTGGGACAGGCTATGTGCTACAATCAAGAGAAGGGGGCTGGGCTTGCCAACCCGCCCGCTTTCCAGCCTTTCCTGCGTCAGGAGCAGAAGCATGAGCCCGAGACGGCGCAAATTCTGGGGCTGGGGCTATGAGGGGGACATCCTCAGTGAGGAGGAACTGAACTGGCTAGAAGGGACATGGGCGCCCTTCTTCGGCATAGAGCAATTCGAGGTCACCCCGCCGCCAACGGTGGAAGAGGTTGATCTGCCTCCTCCGCGCCTGAGCGTTCCCTCTCAGCTCGCGGCCATTTGTACTACGGAACCCTATGAACGACTGCGCCATGCCTATGGCGCTTCTTTCCCCGACTCTGCCCGCGCCTTTGCGCGCGACTTTTCTCATCCACCCGATGTGGTGGCCTATCCGCGCGACGTTCAAGAGATCACAGCCCTGCTCGACTGGTGCTATGCCCAGGATATTGTCGCCATCCCCTTTGGCGGAGGCACGAGCGTCGTAGGCGGTGTCGAACCACCGCCAGTGGCGGAACGGGTGCTGACTATTGATCTGACGCGCATGCAGCGCGTGCTGGCCATAGATGAAGCATCACAGGTGGCGCTGATCGAGGCTGGCGCTGCCGGCCCAGTGCTGGAGGAGCAGCTGCGGCCCGGCGGCTGGACGCTGCGCTTTTTCCCTCAGTCCTTTGAGTTTTCGACTCTCGGGGGCTGGATCGCTACGCGCGCTGGTGGCCACTTTGCAACCCTGGCGACGCACATCGACGACCTGGTCGAGAGTGTCGAGTTGGTCACACCGCGCGGACTGATCGTCTCACCGCGCTTCCCTGCCTCGGGGGCTGGGCCCGACCCGCTGCGGCTCTGGCTTGGTTCTGAAGGTATTTTTGGTCTAATCACGCGCGCCTGGGTGCGCATTGTGAGGCGTCCGCGCTTTCGTGCCTCGGCCAGCGTGCGCTTTGAGGAGTTCGAAAAGGCCAGCGAGGCGGTGCGTGCCATTGCTCAGGCCGGTCTTTATCCTGCGAACTGTCGCCTGCTTGACCCCTGGGAGAGCCTGGGCAGTGGCCTGGGCAATGGCACGCAGGCGTTCCTGGTGCTGACCTTTGAGTCGGCGGACCATGCGCTTGATCCCTGGCTACGGCGTGCGCTTGAACTGTGTGCCGACTATGGGGGGGTCGTGGAGTCGCAGGCGAGCGAGAGCGGCCAGGGGGAAAGCCATCGTCAGGGATCTGCTGGCCGCTGGCGCCAGCGTTTTTTGCGCATGCCCTGGTATCGGGAGGCCATGACGGCGCGCGGCATCATCTCGGATACCTTTGAGACCGCTGTGACCTGGGAGCGCTTTCCTCGCCTGTATGAGCAGGTACGCCTCACTACTGCGCAGGCTATTCGCGAAGTGACCGGCAAGGCCGGCTGGGTCAGTTGCCGCCTAACGCATGTCTATCCCGATGGGGCGGCAGCCTACTTCACCTTCTGCGCCCTTGGGAAGAAGGAAGCTCTGGTACCGCAGTTCTGGGAGATCAAGCGCGCGGCCCTGAATGCTGTGACCGAGCATGGGGGGACGATTACCCACCATCATGCCGTTGGACGAGATCATCGCCCCTGGTACGATCGTGAGCGGCCCATGCTTTTTGCCGAGGCCCTGCGCGCGACCAAGCAAACACTCGATCCGCGCTGGTTGCTCAATCCCGGCGTGCTGCTGGACCCGCCTTCTGGTCCTGGCGTGATATAGTAGTAGTTATAAAAGGGCAACGGATGCCAGGCCAGCGTAGAGGCGGGGCCGGCCCCTGCTGAGGCCCTTAAGCCTCGACTCACCTCCCTACCCGGCAGGTATCAGAACCTTGCAAGGTATAAGCCCATTATAGCGTGAAAAATGAAGTGAGGTGGATGAAAGGAGCAGAAGAGTAGGCGGTGAGGTGAGGGAGCACCGACTCGGCCTGGCGTCCACGACCAACGTGTGAAAGCAATGACGAGGGAGTATCAACGTGGAACTCAGTGGCAAAAGCGTCATGGTGACGGGAGGCGCCTCCGGACTGGGGGCGGCCTGTGTGCGGCTCTTTAGCCAGAGCGGTGCGCGTGTGCTCATCGCCGATATTAACAGTGAAGGTGGCCAAAAACTCGCCCAGGAGATCGGTTCTGCGGCGCGCTTTGTGCTAGCCAACGTTGTCGACGAGGCTTCAGTGCAAGCTGCTCTCAAAGAGGCTCAAGAGGCCTTCGGCGGCCTGCACGTCCTTGTCAACTGTGCCGGCATTGGCCTCGCCGAGCGCACGCTTGGGAAGCACGGTCCTCATAGCCTTGAAGCCTTCACTCGTGTCATCCAGGTCAATCTGATCGGCACTTTCAATGCTCTGCGGCTGGCAGCGCAGGTCATGAGCAATAACGAGCCGAACACTGAAGGTGAGCGCGGAGTCATCATCAATACAGCGTCAGTAGCTGCTTTCGATGGGCAGATTGGCCAGGCGGCCTATTCGGCTTCCAAGGGGGGGATTGTCGGTATGACGCTCCCTGTCGCTCGCGACCTGGCGCGCAATGGCATTCGCGTTGTCACTATTGCTCCTGGTATCTTTGACACACCGCTGATGGCGGCGCTTCCTGAACCGGCGCGCGTCTCCCTCCTGCAGCAGGCGCCGTTCCCGCCGCGGCTGGGCAAACCAGAAGAATATGCTCTGCTAGCCCGCCACATTGTCGAGAATCCAATGCTTAACGGCGAGGTCATTCGCCTCGATGGCGCCATTCGCCTCCCCTATCTGATCCGTTAAGGAAAGGAGCTGAAAAGGAGGGAGCCGCTTTTCTTCGGGAGGCTGACAGCGTGTCCTCCTAAGCGGCTCCTTCCCTGCTCTCTGTCTGTTGTGTAGGTTGGCTGGTCCCCTCGGTGGGCGCAGCCAGCGGCAAGGTGAACCAGAAGGTCGAGCCAACTCCCTCGCAGCTCTCAACACCAACCTCGCCGCCCTGCTGCTGAATGAGACGCCGACTGATGTACAGGCCCAGCCCAAGGCTGGCTCCGGCGTTCTGATAGGGGCGAATGCCAGGCACCTGATAGAAGCGCTCCCAGATGTGCCCGCGAGCCTCATCGGGTAGACCCGGGCCCGCATCGCGCACCCAACAGCGCGCAACAATAGCGCTGCGCTCTATCCCCACCTCGATCGGCTGCTCCGGCGGCGAATACTTCAGCGCGTTCGTGAGATAGTTATGGACCACCTGCTCGATACGATCGCGGTCGATATAAACAAAAAGAGGCTCCTTCTCAGGTAATTTGAGCGTAATCACGCGCTGCGGAAAAGCCAGCTGCAAATCCTGGACTGTCTCGCGCACAATCTCCACCAGGTCCCAGTGGGCCAGGCGCAGCTCCAGCCTCTCATCCTGGTTGCGTGACATCTCCAGCAAATCATTGATCAAACGGTTCTGACGGCGTAGGTGTTGCTCGCCGCGCTCTAGTAGGCCCTGAGCCTGCTCAAGGAGCTGGAGGCGTGTCTCCTCATCCAACTCCGTCGAGCGTGCTAGCCGTTGCAGCAAACGGCGCGCAAGCTGAATATTACCCAGCAAGGCCGTCAGCGGCGTCTTCAATTCATGAGTGGCCAGGCTCAAAAAAGCATCGCGCTGGCGCTCAAGTGCTGTTTGCTTGCTGATATCGAGCATAGTGCCGATATAGCCAGCGAACTGGAGGCTGGCATCGTTGTAAGGAGTGGTACGAACCAGCATATCGTGATACTCGCCATCGGCTCCCAAGAGGCGAAACTCGGTCTCGTAAGGCTGCCGGGCGCTCAAGGCCATCTGCCAGTGCTCCAGCACTCGTCGGCGATCGGACGGATGGAGCGCCGCGGTCCATTGCCAGCCCTGACACTGCTCTACGGGGCGGCCAGTAAATTGCTGCCAGGTCGTATTGAAATAGAGAGCAGCCCCCGTCGTATCGGTTTGCCAGATAATAATAGGAGCGTGTTCAGCCAGACTGCGGAAACGCTCTTCGCTGGCCTTGAGAGCCGCCTCGGCCTGTTTGCGCTCTGTGATATCGCGTGAAATTGCCAACAAACAGGAGATGCGCCCTTCATGATCAAGAAAAGGCGTGATTGTCACCTGCCACCAGCGGGGGGTTCCCTTCATGGTTGGACAGAAGCCCTCGAAATGCCCCACTCGTCCGGCGCGGGCCTCTGCCAGAGCCTGCTCGGCCAGGAGGCGCCCCTCGCCCGACCAGAAAGTCACCCACTCGCTATTGAGGCAGCTGGCGACATCCTCGATCTCCAAAGCGCGGATACCGCCCTGATTGAGCCAGAGCAAGTGACCCTCGTGATCTAACAGCTTAATGCAGTCAGGACTCTGATCGATAATTTCGCGAGTATGACTCTCCTGCAGCAGTTGCTCGATAGAAGGACCTCTGGCGGGAGGTCCCTCCTCTGGAAACGTTCCAGCCATTGTGGCTACTCCTCTTTACCCGAGCGATCTGAATCCAGGTCATAACGCTCTTCATTATGCCACTATTTTCGCTCGTTGTGGATTTTTCTCGGGTCTGCTCATGCCCACCCTCTCACCGCTCGCTCTCATTATCCGCATCAGACGCTGAGGGAGCCGTGCCAGGGGCAGACGATGACCCCGGCTCTCCTACCTGTGGGCCTGCAGTCTCAGCAACTCCAGGCGCTGGGCCGGCTGGCCCACCCAGAATAATCTGGCGC
Organism: Thermogemmatispora sp.; assembly: GCF_019683635.1. Lineage (GTDB taxonomy): Bacteria > Chloroflexota > Ktedonobacteria > Ktedonobacterales > Ktedonobacteraceae > Thermogemmatispora. The sequence continues at coordinate 8,305 of NZ_JADGIA010000023.1, forward strand.
AAAAGGAGCGTATTCGGGATCGAGAGCAAGCGGGTCTGACCCGTTTCGTCACTAACCTCCAGGGTGGTGTACATGCCCGACGTTGCTTGAAAACGCCCCTGATACCTGCCGAAGCGCAACTCTTGACTCGAAGAAAAGTGACGGCGAATATAGTAGCCGGCGATGATATTGCGCGCTGCTTCCTGTGAGCCGAAGCCGAAGCTTAGAGCAATAGCCAGACCTAGAGCCGCCAGCAGAATCGTAAAGCTCGTCGTGAGCACCGTTGTATCAATGCCGAGCAGCGAGATAGCGATGATCACCAGAAAGGCCAGCAGGACATACTCCACTAACGAGGCCAGCAGGCGGCTGTAGGCAATATTGACGCTGCGTGCTAGAGCCGCCACCGTTGCGGCCAGAAAACGCGCACCCAGGCCGCCCAGCAGCAGGAGCAGGGCGGCACTGATGGCCCGCGGCACAAAGTGCAGAATAGCCTCTAGAAAGTCAACCAGGCTAACGAACTCCAGCAGGCGTGCAGCCGAAGTAAAAAAGCTCAGTAGCAGAAAAAAGAAAACAGTGTTTGATAGAAAGCGTGGCACCGAAGGAGAGAGACCAAAACGGCGTAAGAATGCGGCAAAGCCGAGGCGCTCCCCAAGCTGCTGCGCTCCCACATGCTCCAGCAGAAAGCGCAGTCCCCAGCGTACCAGCAGACTCAGCACATAGCCGATGGCCAACAGCAGCAAGCTATTAATCAGGCGAGGAACGAACGAAGCGATCTCCAGCAGTGTCTTGCTCAGACTATCAATGACTGGTTGGATGTTCATTGCTCCCTTCTTCTTTCCAGGTTAAATCAGATCAGAGCGCTCGCTCATAAAGGCCATCTGTACGGAACTGGCATCACAACACAGCTGCCCCTCGCTGTCCGGTCTGCCCTGTCTGGCTCATCGTGGAGCCGAAGCCATCAGTCCGGCTCCGACTCAGACCTGAAGCGAAGGATCAGTCTGACAGACAGACGGACAGGAGGGCAAGTCGAGACAAGCAAGGCGTCGAAGTCGAGGAGCACAGGACGGCTGGCTTATCAAGGCCCCGGCTCGACCTGCACACCAGCAGAGCCCTCGTTACTCTCCCAGTCTGGGACCAGGAAGGCGCCGAGCATGTGCAGCAGCTCTCTGAGCCAGGTGGTCAGGGCCAAGGCAGAAAGGTCGAGCAGCTCCAGGCTGCAGCGCTCTTGATGGAGACGGGCCAGAACACGGCGCTCCAGATTGACGGAGACGGGAACCGCTCCTTCACGCTGCCGCAAGACCTGGAAAAAAGCATGGACCTGGCGCGCGACCTCGAATTCGCGCCGACAATCAGGACAGACGGAGAGTGCCGCCCGTGCCTCCGCCTGTTGGGCTGCAGACAAGCTACCGTCGACCAACTCTGGAAGAAGGGATCGCAGTTCGTCACAATTCATGGCTGCTCCTTTTTTCTCTGCCGCTGCCGCGGAAGCGGCTGAGTCTGCTGCGAGGGACGCTGCTGCCCCGAACGCCCTGGCCGAGGGCGGGAACGTACCACCCGCGCATAATGGCTACAGAGCTTAAGAAAGAGGCGCTGGAAGGCCAGCCGGGCCCGATGCAGACGCATTTTGATAGCGCCCAGGCTCACGTCGAGCGTGCGCGCTATATCGTCATAGCTCAGCTCTTCCAGCTCACGCATCACAAGGATCTGAGCCTGCTCTCGCTCCAAAGTGCAGAGAACAGTATTAATACAGTCTCTCAGCTCGTTTCGCAACAGTTGTTCCTCTGGATGGGCCAGGGAAACCGCCGCTGCTGGCGATGGCTGAGCCTGCTCTGACGCCTGCTCGATGGGTGCAGCCCAGGGGTGGCGCCGACGCCGCTCCAACGAATCCAGGGCGGCGTTGGTCGCCATGCGATACAACCATGTTGAGAACTGGGCGGGATGCTTAAGCTGGGGCAAGGAGTGGTAAGCCTTGAGCAAGACATCCTGAGTGATATCCTCCGCTTCTTCGCGGTTGGCGACGATCCGAAAGACCAGGGTATAGATGCGCTGAGTATAGCGCCGGACCAGCTCCTCGAAGCTGCGAGTAGTCTCAGGCAATTCGTGCTGGCAGCGCATTACCAGAGCGGCATCGCTAAGCATACTCTCGTCCAAGGACGTATTCCACCTGCTAATGAGCAGGCATGACCGCCTGCATCAGGAAAGATGGCCTGTCTCATTCCTTGCTTGTACCCTGCTCCTACCCTATCCAGTTCTGCCTGGCTGAGTGGGTCAGGTCAGGCAGGGACCCAGGTCAGGAGTGAAGGCAGAGGAAAGGAGAGAGCAGGCGCTGCGCCATCCCTTGGCGGCCATGCCAGGGCAGAGTCGAGGATGGGGCAAGAGAGTGAACGAGCGATCAGCCGATCAATTGACGGATGATCGGCCTGGCTCGCCTCAGATCAGATCGCGCCGGCGTCCCTGCAAATCTTCCCAAAGGGCCACCACATTGATCTGGCCCTCGGCAATGCCGCCAACCAGCCAGCCCAGAAAGGCGAGCACGGCAACCAAGAGCGCAGCCCCAAAGCCAAAGGCTACCCAAACGACTCCGAGAGCAAAGCCTAGCACCAGGCCTAAGGTACGGGCCGTCATCTTCTCACTTCCTCCTTTCATTGCATCTCAGCGCGTGAGACAGTGCCTTGTCCAAGGCTAACAGGCCGACCACGGCGGCCAGCTGACCGCCGGTCTGTCTGATCAGGCAAGGAACTGCTCCGCCACCTTCCTTAGCGGACACGTCTCCCCCGCCCGGGAGAGGCGACCTGTGTAGCAATCTCTACCCTGGCTACCGGCAGGCCGAGGTGATGCTGAAGGGTCTGTTGCAGCTTCTCTTGAAGCGTCCTCCCTACCTCTGGCGCTGCCGCATCGGGAGAGATGGCGGCCTGAACGTGCACGCGCAAGCCCTGCTGCTCCTGGCGCACTGCTCCCCGAGTCTCCAGGATACCTGGCACCGTCCCGGCGACATAACGCACCAGCTCATTCACGCTACTGCGCGTCACAGCAACCATGCCGCGGCTATCGTGTTCAATAACAAATTGAGCGGGTGGGCGTTTGCCTGGCAGCAGCTCCACGATGAGCAAGATCAGACCAACCAGCGCCAGACCTATTCCCACCAGAGTTGCGGTCGTAGCGTCGGCCTGGTTAAGATGGCTCAAGAACTCCCATTGCCGCTGCAAGAAGCCACTCGGGCTGACCTGCGCCGCGGTGACCAGTCCTGCTTCCAACAAGATGAGCACGATTCCCACTACCAAAGCCACCAGGCTCAAGAGCACAATCAACAGACGATTGAATATATTTCTCATAGCACTTCCTCAAAAAGCAGAGGGAAACGGCGTTCCCACTCGCCAAGCAGGAGAACAGACAAGGGAGGAGAGTGGGAGCGCGTCACCCAGGCAGCCCTTAACGCACGTCGTCGAAAAAGACATTAATCGTCCGTGCAGGCTGTTGCCCAGCCTGGGCAAGCACACATTGAATCGCGGTGCGGATCTGCTCGCCCAAATCCAAGAGGGAAACCTGATTGCTGCTAGAGCTGCGTGCCCGTGGGCGCTGCTGAAGCTGAGCGCTGGCGCCGCCACCTGGACGTGGGAGGCCACCACTGTTACTATGATGACCATCGCGCCGGCCCGCAGGGCTACTGCGTAAAGCCTGCTCAGCCAGTACCACGCGGACATCGACCTCCAGCGAGTCGGGCGTGGGGCGTTTCAAGACAACCCCACGCACAAACTCACCGGGGCCATAGGTACCTTCGCGGGCAAAGCGACCCGCGCTTAGCTCTAGCACCGCTGGGATTTGACAGACCGCCTCTGCCACTGCCCGCGCCAGCGAGAGATCGTCAAGGCTCGTCGGGGCCGCTTGCTGCTCAGTCATACCCCTGGCCATCCTCTCCACTATTGCACGCGTGGCTGATTCTGGCGTGCCTGCTCTTCGGGGAAGTAGAGGTCGGTCACGGCAATGTTGACCTCTTTCACCGTCAGGCCGGTCATGGCCGCCACCCGATTAATGATGTTCTGGCGCACCGCCGCCGCCACCTGAGGAATGCTCACGCCGTAGTCGACCACCATGTTCAGGTCGATGGCTGCCTCCTGCTGACCCACCTCGACGTTGACTCCAAGGGAGCGTGTATCTCCTCCGGTGACGCGACTGGCTAGACCGGCGATGGCTGCCCCCGCGCCGGAGGGCACAAGCTCATGGACGCCCTCAATCTCGCGGGCCGCGATGCCGGCAATCTTCGCCACCACATTGTCGGCAATGGAGGTCTTTCCCTGCGGTGTCACTGCCTCCACCCCGCGCCCCATCGTTGCCGGGGCCACACCACGAATCGAGCTTTGCGGCGCAGCCGTAGCTGTTGCGGTCGTCTGTTCATCAGGACGATCTGGCATTTCTATAACCTCCTTTGATCGTATGCATGAGTAGCTGTCGGTTCTGCTTCTTCTCTGACACTGCCTCTGTCGTGATCTTCCAGGCAGCTCAGGTCCTGGACAAAAAGAAGATGGCTACGGAAAAGAGCCTGTCAGGCTGCTCTCATCTTTATGATAGAGAGGATGCAAATGTCCACCACCGCAAGAGAGAGACGGCAGAACTTTCAAAAAGTCACGCCTCTCTTCTCGCTGACGCCGGCCAGCAGGCGCCATCTTCCCAGTGCAAGAGAGACTCCAGAAACAAACACGGCTTGTCCCGGTTCAGCGTTTCTGTCTGGAGCGAAGCAGTCGGCATGCCCGGAGACTGGTGGCAGTTGAGCTTAACAAAGCTCCCACAATTTTCCAATCAAATTCTCATAAAAAGCTGCTATCCTAGGAAGGGCAGATTCCGGGAACCAGCCGTTGGTCTCTTCCTCTGTGCTTCCAGGCAGTCTCTCCCCTTCGGCCTCTGGGCGAAACTGGCGGGAGGGACGAGGCCAGGGAGGTATTAATCCAGTGGCATGAACCGCTCTCTGCTGCGCTGGCAAACGCGAGCATTCGGGGGAAGAAGGCATGCATATTCTTGTCATTGAAGATGAGAAGCGCCTGGCCTATCTCTTGCGCCGTGTGCTGCAGGAAGAGCGGCACACGGTAGATCTGGCTCATGATGGTCAGAGCGGTCTTGATCTAGCACTTTCCGACACCTACGACGTTGTCATCCTTGATCTGATGCTACCGGGAATCGATGGATTGGAGATCTGTCGACAGATGCGGGCCGAGCACGTCACCACACCAGTGCTGATGCTCACGGCGCGCGGAGCCATTGAGGATCGGGTGACCGGCCTCAACGTGGGAGCTGACGACTATCTCACCAAACCCTTTGCAATGGCTGAGCTGTTGGCTCGCATCAATGCTCTGCTGCGGCGGCGTGACCGTCGCTTCGACGATAACCTGCAGCTAACCGTTGGCGACCTGACTCTCGACCTGGTACGTCACGAGGCGCGCCGCGCAGGGCGGGTTATTGAGCTGACAGCCAAGGAGTTCGCCCTGCTCGAATACCTGATGCGCCATCCCGGTCAGGTGTTGAGCCGTACACAGATTATCAATGCGGTCTGGCGTTATGACATCGACGCTCTCTCCAATGTCGTAGATATCTATATCCACTACTTGCGTGAAAAGATCGATCAAGGTTTTGATTATCCTCTGATTAAGACTGTGCGTGGTGTGGGCTATAAAATCGAAGCGCGGGAGAGCGGCAGATAAGCGAGGATAGGGCTATGTTCCAAGGCTATAGATGGATAAGCGGCCTCCTGAGACGATCAGGTCGCCGATTGCTGGTTGAAGAAGCGGGGGCGAGCCTCTTCCGCGGTCTACGCACGCGCCTGACACTCTGGTATTGCAGCGTCCTGGGAGCGGCGCTGATCCTCTTCGGGGTTGCGCTCTACTTTGGAGCCAATTATTTTCTCCTGCAGCCGCTAGAAGACTCGGCCCAGCAGCATGCTCGCATGCATGCCGAGCAATGGCTCGCGGGGCATCTTGACCGCGCCTGTACTTCTTCCATGCCGGGCAGTCCCTTTCCGGCGCCTGGCAAAGAGGGCCCGGTCATGGAATGGGTGCTGTGCTTTGATGCTCAGGGCCATCCTCTCATCGGCAGCGATGATCAGCTTCCGCCAGGTCTGATCAGTGGCAGTCTCGTGCAACAGGCTGTCCAGCAGGGTAGCGCCAGCGACATCGTTGACGGCGGCCACTCCTTTGGTGCCATCTACCGCTATGCTGTTGCCATACCCAGCAGCGACGGCTCTGCGGTCTCCGGCGTGGTGCTGGTAGGCGAATCAATCCAGGCCCAGGAAAATGCTCTCTCTTTGCTCCTGATCCTGCTCCTGTGTCTGGGGGCTTTAAGCTTGCTCGGGGCAGGAGTCGGCGGCCTCTTCCTGGCTAACCGGGCCCTCGCTCCAGCGCGGCTGGCCTGGGCTAATCAGCAACGCTTTATCGCTGACGCCTCGCATGAACTCCGTACGCCTCTCACACTCCTCCGGGCCGATGCTGAAGTACTGCTACGCAGTCACGACCGTCTGCAAGGGGAGGACGCGGCTCTCCTGGAGGATATTGTCACAGAAACCAACCATCTGGCAGCCATCGCTAACAATCTGCTCACTCTGGCTCGTCTCGACAGCGGCCAGCTGCATCGCGAACATGAGGTCATGCACTTGGGGACCCTTGCCCATAATGGAGCGCGGCGCATTCGCGCGCTTGCCGCGCAGCGGGCCATTCGGGTAGAAGAAGAGCACCATGACCAGCCATATGTAATTGGTGATCCCCTCCTCCTCGAACAGGCCATTCTGGTCCTCCTGGACAACGCTCTCAAGTACAATCGCCAAGGCGGCAGCGTCCTCATCCGTACGCTAGAGCGCGATGGAAGAGCCATTCTGGAGGTCTGTGATACTGGCATCGGCATTCCACCAGAACATCTGCCACACCTGGGGGAACGTTTCTATCGCGTCGACAAGGCACGTTCGCGCGAGGCGGGAGGCACCGGGCTGGGCCTCTCAATTGCCCGTAGCATTGCCAGACTTCACCGTGGGCAACTGACGCTGACCAGCGTACCCAATCAAGGCACCGTTGCAACACTCAGCTTGCCGTTAGCTCGCAGCGCGCGATCTGAGGTCCTACAGCACCAGTCTGCATACCACAAGATGACAGCTCCTGGCCAGCGATCAGATGCGCGCGAAACGGGCCTCAGTCGCTAAGGAGGAGCTTTCTCCAGCAGGGAGTTTTTTTCTCCTGGTCCTGTAAACAATGCAGCAATCCAGCGTAAAAGATAAAGGGCCGGTCAATTGTAGATGATAGAATATTGCTTTCACAGGGAGGAACTATGAAGAGGAAGAGCATCATCGTTGCAGTTGTGCTCGTGGTGGTAGTTGTTGCCGTACTTGTCGGCAGCTTCTTGGTCTATGCCCAGCACTTTGCCAGTAGCGTCAATCAGCCGCATCAGGCGGCGGGACCGATCAGCGTCACAGGGACGCCGACCACGATCCCGGGGCTGCGCACCTTCCAGATTGTGCCCGATCAGACTACGGCAAGCTATAGCGTCTATGAGAACCTCATTATCGAGAATAAGCCGCATAACAAGGTCATCGGCACTACTCATGCGGTCCAGGGCAGCTTTGGGGTGCGTACCGATCCCACGCCGCTCATTGGCAACATGAAGATCACTGTGGATCTGCGAACCTTGCAGACCGATTCGCCACGACGCGACAACTATGTGCAGCGTAATGCTCTCCAGACCGATCAATATCCCTACGCAACCTTTGTCTCCGTGCTGGCTCAGGGTTTGCCCGCTAACTATAGCGATGGACAGAACGTGCATTTCAAGCTTATCGGTAATCTGACCATGCATGGCCAGACCAACCGCACTGAATTTGATGTCCAGGGCAAGCTTAGCGGCGACACGATTACTGGCACGGCGACGACGACGATCTATATGACTGACTTCGGCATTCAGCCACCGAATCTCGCCAACATTGCCATTTCTGAGAACCAGGTGACGATCTCGATCACCTTCACCGCTCGTGCCGCTGGAAGCTGAGCGGATAGGAGGAATAGAAGGGACGCCCTGCCGCCTGTAGCGACGGGGCAGGGTTAAAGGCAGAGAGAAAGAACAGCGCTATGCTGGGCGCTGCTCTTAGAGGCGCAGGCAGGCCGTGCGCGAGCCTGGAGATCACTCTTTGGCCCGTGCACGGCCTGCTCGTTCAATGGAGGGAAGCAAGCCGTAGCCTGCGGGTGGCAGGCCACCAGATCAGGACAGGACTGGCAGATTAACGCGCTTTACCGTAGCTCTCGCCCGACAGAGCCTGACGACCAACTGGTAGGAAGCCAACGATGGCTGCGGCGGCACCGACAATCAGATGGAGCAGATTATCGGCCAGATTAATATGGACGAGAGAGAGCAGCATTCCGTCGGGAGCAAGGCCCGGGATGAACCCTAGAATTCCGACCAGCAGGTAGACAATTCCCAGGATCTGAGCGTAAAGGCGCGACCATCCTGTAAAGGCCGCCGCGATGCCCAGAATACCTACGAGCAGATGGATGAGATTGTGCTCGATATTGACCGCGAAGATGCCCAGGAGCGCCCCATCGGTCGGGTTCAGAATGAAGCCAAGGATGCCAACTAGCAAGAAAACAATCCCGATAACCAGAGCGAAACCACGAGCAAGATCAAACTGTCTCATGAGGCAGAACCTCCTTTCTGCAAAGGGGCTACGTGATAGTGGGGCTGACGGATTACTTCACTCTTTCGCGCGCGCTCAGCGCTGTGGTTAGGAGCCGGTTCCCTGGCCCTGACTGCTGGCGGGCGGGCAGGTAAAGAGATCCAGAGGGCCATCTTTTGCGTATCCATCGTAGACAGAGCCTGTGATAGAGAGGCGGCGTAGCTTAATAACTTGCTATCATGCCTATAATGGCCTCTGTAGTGGCCTCTGGATCTTTTGCTTGCGACGAGGACCGTGAAGTGCAATGAGTGCATCGGGGAAGAAGGAGGGGCAGGGTTCCGGTGGGAAGGCTTCTAGCTCTGGGCCCAGGGCGAGGCCCCCGCACATCCCTGTTGAAGAGCTGAGCGACGAGACGCTCGTGCGGGCGATTTCCCTCGGCGTAGTCTGGGCTTTGGAAATGCTCTATGAGCGTTACCATCGCTTGCTCTATTCAGTAACGTACCGCATGGTCAAGGATCATCAGGTTGCCGAGGACTTGCTGCAAGAAGCCTTTCTGGCGGTCTGGCAGAACGCCGGTAGCTACTCATCGCGCATGGGTTCGGTCCAGAACTGGTTGATCTCGATCATGCGCCACCGGGCGATCGATCACCTGCGTCGCCTGCGCACTCACGCTGAATTGCGTGGGATGCCCCTGGAAGATGCTGTCATCAGCGAGGGAATGGTCACTGCTGATGCCTGGGATGCGGTCTGGCGCTCTGTCCAGGGGGCGCAGCTGCGGAGGGCACTCACGATGCTCTCCAGCGAGCAGCGCCTGGTCATTGAGCTGGCCTATTTCGAGGGCTGGACCCACTCCGAAATTGCCCGGGCCTATGGCCTTCCCCTGGGAACGGTCAAGGCTCGCATGCGCCTGGGCCTGATGCGCCTGCGCAGCATTCTCGAACGACTCGGTACTGTTGAAAGCTAGCGCCCTGCATTCAGGCAGGCAAGATAGAAGCTCGCCAGGCCCCATCTATCCTGTGGCGTTGCCCGCTGCACAGGTCCCACGTCAGGCGCTTGCCTTGCTTATTGTCCATGACAGGCCACAGCGATCTCCCTCTCTCCAGTCTGGCCCCGCCGCTGGAAGAGGAGGGAGCGGCTAGCCGTTAGGCGGACAATCTCATTGAAGGGCAAGACTAGCACTGCAGACAGAGACCACGTGGCCCAAGCTTGGCACGCTGACAGGGAGCGTTACAATACAATGGAGCGGGTTGCCCCGGGAAGAGAGCAATGGAGACGGAGCCCCTTATGAACTGCCAGGAATTCGAAGAGCTTTCCGGCGCCTATGCCCTTGACGCGCTAACAGAAGAGGAACGACGTGCCGCCGATGAGCATCTGGCTCAATGTCCGAAGTGCTCTCGTGCGCTACAGCAGCTGCGCAGCGTCGTGGAGCTGTTCCCCCTCACCGTTCCTCCGGTCGAACCCTCACCACGCGTGAAGGAGCGCATTCTCGCGCGCATCGAAGAGCAAGCTCAACAGCAGCGCTTGAGCCAGATCCAGCCAGCCTCGCCGGCTCAAGCAGGGAGCCGCTTTCGGCAGAGAGCAGGTAAGCGCTGGCGTTGGGCCGCTCTGGCCGCAGTGGCCGTCCTGTTGCTGTCGCTCCTGGGCGGGAGCTTGGCCTGGAATATCTCGTTGCAACAACAGCTCAGCCATCTACAGCAGCAGGTAGCGCTGCTAGGCAGCCCGGAAGCACCCGTGGTCTATTCGCTCCGTGGCACTGCTCTGGCCAGCTCTGCCCGTGGAGAGGTCATGTACTTTCCCCGCCAACAGGTCACCGTGGTCGTAGTCTATGGACTTCCCCCTTTACAGGGCACCCATGTCTATCAGGGCTGGCTCCTGCGTCATCAGCGCCCAACCAGTATTGGTCTGCTGACGGTCAAAAATGGCGTGGCCACTCTCAACTTTCAAGGCCCGCTGGCCGGCTACGACAGCCTCGCCATCAGTCTTGAAAACGGTCCTCAGCCTAGTCTTAATACGCCAAAAGGCCCAGTCGTTGCCCTCGGTACCTTAATCAGTTCTCAGACAAATTATCATGGATAATGGATAACTCCTATTCAGTAGTACTTGCAGCCTTTAAGGCGCTAGTGTCTCTGGAGGGAAGTAATCTAAGTGAGCCAAATTGGCGTATATGCAATGCGAGGAGGAGAAAGATAGCAGGTATTAGCTCTGTCCCGAGCTGTTCTGCTACCCTGGTCGGGAGCGCCCACTGTGGTTCGACCTGCCTGCTCAGGTGAGGGGTGCATGAGTAGCGCCCTCTTTCCTCACAGTCTCCTCTCGCCGACTGGGGCGAGCAGGCTCGTGGCAGCATTGGCCTGTGCTTCCTTCTCCTCTTCGCTCGATCGTTCCGATCCACCGACAGCGCAGAACAAAGTGAGAACGACGCAAGGAGCATGGAACAATGGATGAGATGACAGATATGCCAGCGCCGGAAATGCAGCAGCCGGAAGCGGCCCGGCGCGCTCTTCTGAAAGGGGTAGCCCTGGGGGCGGTCACCGGAGCTGGCCTGGGGACTGCTCTCTCTGCGGCAGTCAGCAGCGCCTTCCTGGGCCAGGCGGCTCATGCCGCCCCTGCGGCGAGCAATAGCTGTGTGACGCCTATCAAGGATATTTTTACCATCGCTCGTACCGCCGAGCGTCTGGCCGTGACCTTTTACAGCAACGGGCTGCAACGCGCCTATCGTCTCGGCCTCACCTGGCGTGAGATTGCCGCTCTGGAGGCGGCCCTTATCGAAGAACAGATCCACGAAAACTTCTTTGCTCAGGCGGGCGGTGATGTCCTCACCAGCGAGTTCAGCTTTCCTCATGGAGAAGAGACCTTTGAGAATCTGCGCCTCTTCATTGAGACGCAGCAGCAGCTAGAGGGAGTCTTTGACTCAGCCTTCCTCTCAGCGGTGCGCGAGCTGGCCCAGCAGAATCGCCCAGACCTGGCGCAGATTGCCGCCCAGATCGCCACTGTCGAGGCGGAGCATCGCGCTCTGGGGCGCTTTATCGGGCGGCTCGATCCTGCTGACAACTGGGCCTTTTCACCTGTGCTGGTTGCCAAAGTCGGCGATGCCCCGGCCCTGGTCCAGAAAGCCGGCTACCTCAATCCTCGTCCTGGCAACCGCTTCGTCTATCATCCAGTTAATACAACCGACCGCGGCGTAACCTATCGTACCCCCTACGCTGTGGCCTGCTCCTAGGGGTCATCGCTAGCCACTTTAAGCGCTTGCCATTGCGGAGCGGCGGGAGCCAGCACCACGCTTCAGCGGACGCTCTCGCTGCTCCCTCATTGCGGATTCCCCTGTGCCTCATGCTTGCAAGGCGATGCACAGAATGCCAGCGAAGATCAGCAGCGAGCCAACCAGTTTCTGCCGTCCAAAGGACTCATGCAGGATGGCCGTGCCCATCAAAGCCGCAAAGACAACCGAGAGTTCGCGCGCTGAAGCAATATAGCTGACCTGTGTTTGCCGGAGTGCGAAAAGGACCAGTAAGTAGGAGAGTAGGGCCAGGGCACCCGCCAGCACGATCCGCGGAGCGTGGGCTTGCCATTCAGCTTGCACCGCTGCACGGCGGGCCAGGAGCATATAAGGAAGCAGATAGAGAGCCGAGATCACAAAAACCAGGTAGATATATGTGAGAGGCGCGGCATAGCGCAGGCCCACCTTATCGACCGTCGAATAGCCGGCGATACTCAAACCACAGAGCAGGGCCAGCAACGCTGCCGGTTCGCGCAGCCGACGCAGTGGCGCAGTCAGCTCGCGCCAGGCGAAGGTGCGCAAGTGTATCACATAGATTCCGCTTACAATCAACAGGATACCGAGACCCCCAATAAGCGATAGACGCTCACCCAGCACCAGCAGGGCGATCACAGTCACGAATAACGGGGCGCTGCCACGTGCCAGTGGATAGACCAGCGAGAGATCGCCGTAGCGATAGGCCGCCCCTAGCAGCAAGTAGTAACTGGCCTCCAGCGCTGCCGAAAGAGCAATCAGCGGCCAGACATGGGGCGACACCGCCTGATAGAGCAGCAGAAACGGCAGAAAGCAGAGCAGGGAAGCGGAGCAGATCGCTAACCAGATGAAGACCTGTCGATCCTTGCCCTCTTTCGACAGGAGATTCCAGCTGCTGTGCATGAGGCCGGCACAGACTAAGAGCGCGAGGACCTGGATACTCATGGCTCAAGGTCGCTCCTGGCGGGGCTAGAAATGGTCCAGCTCTGCTTCACCTGAGCTGGAGCGAGTCGGCGAGGCGAGCGTCGCCGCCCGCGCCAGCGCATCACGAGGAACGATTACGGGTCTGGCTGTACCCTGACTGATCGCCTGCATCTTTTGCATCTTATGCAAGATATGCCTGCTGCGGGCCGATCAGCACGCTCAGGGCGCCGATCTGGCACTCTCTTCCCAGGAGCAGAGCGGCAGCACCAGTATAGCTCTCGGGCAGCACCTCGTCCAGTCTAGCGGTCATGTCAGCCGGCGGTGTGTCGGCGCGAGTGCTGTGCCTCTTCTAGGCCATTGCCCTTCTGTGCTATGCTGTTAACATGCCCTGAAGAGCGATGCCACTCTCCTAACGAGCAGGGTGCCACATCGTCTATCATCGCATCTCATCTCTCTCGTTAGCAGCTGATTGCGATTCTGTGGATTTGAGGAGAAGATCGTATCTATGTCGTCGTTGCATTCACAGCAAGAACAAAAAGCGCTGATGCCGGAGTTCTCACGCTCGCATGAGGAGGTCAATGCTCTGCTAGGCTATCTGCAGGAGATCTCTGACCTGGCGGCGCTCGGGGCACTGGCGGACTGGGACCAGAATACAGCCTTGCCGGAGGAAGCGGGAGATGTACGTGGCGCCCAACTGGCGACCCTGCGGGGCGTGCTTCACGAGCGCTGGACCGCCCCCGAGCTGGGGCGCCTGATTGCCAGGCTGGAAAAGGTGGTCGAGCACGAGCCTTTCACTGATGCCGACCGCGCCCTGGTGCGCGAAGCGCGGCGCGAACATGAAAAAGCCACGCGCCTTCCACGCTCGCTTGTCGAGGAGATGGCTCGCGTCGAGGCGGCCAGCTTCGAAGCCTGGCGGCGGGCGCGCGAGCAGAACGACTTTGCCAGCTTTGCCCCCTGGCTGAGCCGCACTGTGGCCCTGCAGCGTGAGGTTGCCGACCGCTATGGCTACCGTGAGACGCGTTACGATGCCCTGCTGGACCTCTTCGAACCCGATCTGACTGTGCGCAAACTCGATGCCCTCTTCGCCCCAGTGCGCGAGGTCAGCCTCTCCTTGCTCAAGCGCATTCAGGAAAGTGGGCGCAACATTGATGCTTCCTGCCTCTACGGACACTTTCCTGTGGCCCAGCAAGATGCTCTCTGTAAGCGTTTGCTGGAGGCCCTGGGCTACAACTTCAAGCGCGGTGGTCTGGCTCACTCGCCACACCCGTTTACCACTAGCTTTGGCAGCCCGGTAGATGTGCGCCTGACCATTCATCCCCAGGAGAATTTTATCGCCTCGGCAGTGATGGCCACTATTCATGAAGGCGGCCATGCCCTCTATGAACAGGGTTGCGCCTTAACGCTCCTGCGCACACCGCTGGCTGGTGGGGCCTCGATGGGCGTCCACGAGTCCCAGTCACGCCTCTGGGAAAACTACATTGGCAGCTCTGAGCCATTCTGGCAGGGCCATTTCCACCTGCTGCGCGCAGCTTTCCCTGAACACTTTGCTACCATCGATGCTGAAACCTTCTCGCGCGCCCTTAACAAAGTTGAGCCGAGCTTGATCCGCATTGAGGCCGACGAGGTCACCTATAATCTGCACATTATCATCCGCTACGAATTAGAGCGTGAACTCATCAACGGAGAGCTGGCCGTCGAATCCCTGCCACGTCTGTGGAACGCCCGGTATCGGGAGTACCTGGGGATCGAGCCAGATAGCGATACCAATGGCGTCCTGCAAGACGTGCATTGGACGAGCGGCTTTGGCTACTTCCCCAGTTATACGCTCGGGAACCTTTACGCAGCTCAGATCTACTATACGCTGCGCCAGACCTTCGCAGACTTCGACGAGCGTCTGGCTGGAGGCGATACATCTTTCATTCTGGACTGGCTGCGTCAGCACATGTATATCTATGGCATGATCTATCTGCCTGAGGACCTCATTCAGCGCGTCACGGGTGAAGCGCCTGATGCGCGCTACTTTGCCCGCTATCTTAATGAGAAATTTGGTCGTATCTATGAACTGACCAACTGAGCGAGCGCATTCTGATCTCGCGGGCTGCTGGCACCTGGTAGCGCACCCGCAAAGAAAGAAGGAAGCCAGCCAGCCTCAGCGCCAGGCAGACAAGAAGCAGGCAGGCAGGACAGGAGCGAGTGCAGAGCCTCAGCCTCTTTTCTTCCTGTCTGCTTGCCTGTCTTCGAGGGAAGTTTTCAGCCCTAATTGGTGAAATCTTCAGTCACCCAAACATAGCCCTGGCTATCGAGATAGATGCCGATGCCAATGCGATGGAAGGCGCTGCTGAGCAAATTACGACGGTGCCCGTCGTTGGGTGGCTGCTCGTTGAGCATGCTATTCTCGATCAGCTGCACGCCGCTCCAGGCATCGGGCGAGGCCGATGCGTAGCCCACATTCTCGCCGCACACGCTCCACGTAATGCCTTCTGCGCTAATGCGGTCGCAAGGGGCGTCCTCTCCAGGACAGGCGTGGCTTAGGCCGCAGTGGGCCATATTCCAGCTGTGCAGGCGAGCCCCGGCTGAGAGGGTACCATCCAGGGTATAGGCGGGTAGCCCCTGGCTGGCGCGATCATGATTGATGAGGGCAAAAAGCTGCAGTCGTAGCTGACTTTCCTGGCTGGTCTCCGCAGGCGGAGCCCCATAAGGACCGCTGCCGACAGGCGCCAGGGTTGGAATAGGCGTGGCTGCAGAGCCAGAGCGTCCCGAGGCAGGGCTTGGCGAAGGGGTCGAGCGCCCGCGTGCCAGAGGACTCGGCGTTGCTGTGGCCTCGCCGTGGCCCGTAATACTAATTGGAGTGGCAGCCCCCATGCCACCGGAAACTGTCGCTGTTGTCTGCGGCGTTCCCCGAAGCGACGGTGTGCTGCTTCCTTGCGCCGTTGATCCCCTCCCTGATGATGCCGGTCCCGTGGCCGGTTCGCTTAGCGGCCCACTCGCACACCCGCTTAGCCAGGTCAGCAGCAAGAGCAACAGCAGCGCCAATGGCTTCTTGCTCAGCACAACATCCTCCCTTCTCCTGGCTCACCTCATCTGCCCAGAGGCGAAGTCATTGCATTGAATTATCATGAACCAGTCTGGCAGCAATTGTAGCATAGGCGGCCTGCCACGTAGTAAGCAAGCGAGGGAAAACAGAGAATATCTAGTACTGAAGTCCTGGAGAGAGAGGAAGAAAAGCTCAACCCTTCACGCCTGCTGAGAGCCGGCCATCACCGCCTGTCGGGCATAAGGGGACACGTTGACAACGTCGCTGACCAGGCAGTACAATTCGGGCAGGCATCTCTTCTTATAGGATAAACGTGGCTTGTGGTAACAGATGGGAAGGAAACCGAGGCATGTCCGAAGATACCCAAGACCAAACAGATCATGCTTTTGAGCGTGCCATTACCACCCTGTGCAACTGTCGTAGCCTGATCCGCCATCATCCTGATCTAGCAGCTATCCAGCGCGAGCAGCTGCTCAGTGACATTGACCAGACCCTGGAGCTATTGCAGGACTGTGCCGCCAGGGCAGCCCAGGAAGCCTTGTTCTCCGCTGGGCCGGTGCCGCAGCGGCCCTCGCAGGAGCAATCGACCTTACGTGCTCTCTACCAGCTCTATCAAGAGCACATCAACTCGTCCCAGGCCAGCACGCAGGTACTCAGTGCGCGCTTCAACGAAACCCTGACGACCCTCAAAGAGATTCAGGACCTCATTCAGGAATGCGATGATCTCGATCTGGCGGGTGATCACCAGCAACTCAGCATTGCCCTCCAGCGCGTCGGAGCCTTCACCGCTGACCTCTACTGCCTCTTTATGGAATTTCGCCGCTCGCTCGCAGCTATTCTTGACGAGCAGAGCAGCTACATTCACACCGAGGAACTTTCCAGCTTGCAGCGCTTGCGACCAGCGACCAGCGAGCGGCAGACAACCCCTGCGCTGCGTCCGCCCCAGGTGCGTGAAGACCATCGTCGGCTCGACGAGCAAAGACAGATCCTGACCAGTCGCCTCACCGACGCCACGGCCTTTCTTGTCATGCTGGAGGAAGGCTTGCGCAGCGATCTCAAACGCCGCAACGAGATCATCAGCCATCTCCACAGCATCGGGCAGCTGCTGCGAGACATGGCTGGCCTGCTAGCGGGCTACGAAGAAACGCTGAGGGCCATCCTCTAGCCAGGCCAGAGTAGCAGACCCATCAGCGCTTCCCCCGGACCAGTTCAGCCAGGCTCAACCAGAGGCCCTCTCATCCTGGCCCTGCTGGCAGGCGCAGGAGGCAGAGGCACGACACTGGCAGCTCCATAAGAGCAGGCCCCAGGCGACGAGCGGTGTGAACCGCACCCTCGACGTTCGCGTCGGCTGGGAGCGACGGCCATCTCCTTGCTGCCTGATCTAGAGAGCTGCCAGAGCTGCCTGGGCCACTTCCATATCCTGGGTATAGTGGCCGCCGCTGACCCCGATCCCTCCGATAATCCCCTCGGGGGTCTTAATAGCAAAGCCGCCGCCGAAGACGATCAAGCGATCCGTCTTGATGATCCCGTGCAGCAAAGGCGGATCATTCCTAATAAAATCAAACCACTCGTGGGTAGCCATGCCCCCGAAGCTGATCGCCGTATAAGCCTTATCTTGAGCGATCTGAACGCTCAAGAGTGGTGCTCCGTCCATGCGGCTAAAAGCTTTTAATGTACCATCAGCATCGCAAATAGCGATACACATCGGCACGCCGATTTCACGAGCTTTCGCCTCAGCTGCAGCGATGAGACGATGTGCAGCCTCGATCGTAATACTGGACTTCTGAAAGCTATTCTCGGCCATCGTTGGCTCCTTTCTCTCAGCAAGATGATCGCAATAAACGCAGACAGCAAGGAGGACAGCGCGTGTCGCTCATACCTCTCGTAGAGCCAGCAGGGAGAGGAAAGCGGCCAGCCAGCTAGCCGAGACAGCAGGCTGACCGTATACTCCCATCTCTCTGTTTCTCACTCAGGTCTAGTTTTCAGCTCTGCCTGGGCTGTGGAGTGGCCTCCTGGCGTACACCATAGCGAGCTTCCAGCTCCTGAATAAAAGGCAGACCGACCAGCTCGGTAAACTGCTGGAAGCTCACCGACTGATCGGCGAAAGCCGTCGGCGTCTCGCCCCGTTTCAGTCCTTCCAGTAAGCGAAGCATGGCATGAGTGGCCGTAAAAAGCAAGGCAACGGGGAAAAGTACCAGCTTAAAGCCCAGCTCCCGAATCTCATTCACAGAGAGCGGGGGCGTCTTACCGCTCTGGGCCCAATTAAAGAGCAGAGGTACATCGGGGAAAGCCTGCACAATGGCCCGCAGCTCCTCCATCGTGCGGGGGGCCTCAATAAAGATCACATCGGCGCCTGCCTCACGATAGGCCCGTCCGCGACGCAGTGCCTCCTCGAAACCGAGCACTGCCGCGGCATCGGTGCGCGCAATAATCACAAAATCGGGGTCCTGACGGGCCTCCACCGCTGCACGCACCTTCTGGACCATCTCCTCCATTGGAATAACCTGTTTCCCCTCCATATGACCACACTTCTTCGGCCACACCTGGTCCTCAAGATGCAGCCCTGCCACGCCGGCCCGCTCATACTCGCGCACCGTCCGGCGCACATTCAGCGGATTCCCATAGCCTGTATCGGCATCGGCAATCAATGGCACCTCGCCGGTCACCGCAGCCAAAGCCGCTGCACGGCTCACCATTTCGCTCATCGTCAGCAAGCCCACATCGGGCATCCCGAGCACGCTAGCTGACGTTCCGAAGCCCGTCATATAGACTACAGAGAAACCGGCCTGGGCGATCAGCCGCGCGCTCAAAGCATCATAAGCCCCGGGGGCTACCACCAGCTCGGGGCCAGCCAGCAACTGGCGCAAGCGCGTTGTCACTCGCATGGGTTTTCTCTCCCTTTCCTTCGCATCTCCTCCCTCGCACGGGAGCTAGTCGCGGCTGGTGGGCACCTACCAGCCAGAGCGGAACCTGGCATTCCGCTAATGGCAAGTGTAGCCCATGAGCTGCCTCCCTGCAAGCAAGTCTCCTGGTCAGAGGGAAAGCGAGCGGCAAGCAAAGCCCGCGCCCGAGTCAATATTTGCCGCCGGGCGGGGGCAGGTGTTATCATAAAAAAGGCGACCTCTTAGTGTACCGATGACAATAAAAGCTCAGACATAGCGGCAAGCAGAGATCCCTTCCAGGTGGGAATAAAACTGGCCTGTAAGCTCTTTCCACTAAAGAGAGGGGTAGAACAAAAAACGGCATGAAGCCTTGACCAGAGGAGAAGAGCATGGCAAATCCCTTGTTACAACTGAAAGAATACGGACAGAGTGTCTGGTACGACAACATTGACCGGGCGCAGCTAGAATCCGGCGAATTCAAGCGCCTCCTAGAGGAGGATGGCATTACGGGGGTCACAGCCAACCCCACCATCTTCGACAAAGCCATCAGCAGTGGTCACGCCTACGATGCCCAGATCGAGGAGCTGATCCGGCAGGGGAAAGAGGTCGAAGAGATCTACGACGCCCTCGTCGTGCGTGACGTCCAGACAGTTGCCGATCTGCTGCGGCCCATCTACGAGCGCAGCGCTGGAGTCGACGGCTACGTTAGCCTGGAAGTCTCGCCGGACCTGGCTCACGACACCGAGGGAACGCTGGCCGCGGTCCGCCGCTACTGGCAGCTCGTCAATCGACCGAACCTCATGATCAAGATCCCGGCCACTCCTGAAGGGCTGCCCGCCATTCAGCAGGCGCTGACCGAGGGCTACAATATCAACATCACCCTCATTTTCTCCATCGAGACTTATCGTGAGGTCGCTGAGGCTTACCTGACGGCGCTGGAGAATCGCAACGCCGAAGGCCAGGATATCAGCGGCATCGCCTCGGTCGCCAGCTTCTTCGTCAGTCGTGTTGACACACTGGTCGACAAACTGCTCGAAGAGAAAATCAAGGCCAGCAACGACCCCGCCGAGCAAGCACGGCTCCGCTCCTTGCAAGGGAAGGCGGCGATCGCCAACGCGCGCCTGGTCTACCAGGAATTCAAGCGCATCTTTGGCTCGCCGCGCTTTGCGGCTCTGCGCCAGCTCGGGGCACACGTGCAGCGTCCGTTGTGGGCCAGTACAAGCACCAAGAACCCGGCCTACCGAGACGTGCTCTACGCCGAGGAACTCATCGGCCCCGACACGGTCGACACCATGCCCTATGAAACCATCGAAAAGTTCCGTGATCATGGGCGAGTGCGCTACAGTATCGAAGACGATCTCGATGGTGCACGGGCGCTGTTCAAGGAACTGGAGCAGCTCGGTATCTCTTACGAGGCAGTGACCCAGCAGCTGCTCGATGAGGGCGTGCAGAAGTTCGCCGACTCCTATCATCAGTTGCTCAATAGTATTCGCGCCCGTCAGCAGGCGCTCAAAGAGAGGCAGGTTTCGCGGTGACAGCACAACAGGAGCCAGAGCCACAATTTGAGGCTGAAAGCGCTCTTCAAGAGCTGGTACGTGCGGGGCTGGAGCGACTCAACGCCGAGAATGTCGCGCGGCGCATCTGGGAACGTGATGCCAGCCTCTGGAAGAGCGACCCCGCCGTCCAGCAGGAAATTCGCGAGCGACTCGGTTGGCTAACAGTTGCCAACACCATGCAGGAGCGTCTGCAGGAGATCGAGGGCCTCGTAGAAGCGGTGCGCCAAGACGGCTATCGCTATGCCGTGCTGCTGGGCATGGGAGGCAGCAGCCTCTGTCCTGAGGTGCTGCGTCTGACCTTCGGCGTCGCGCCCGGCTACCTGGACCTGTTTGTGCTCGACACTACCGATCCTGACACAATCCGCGCCGTTGAGGAGCGCATCGACCTCAGTAAAACGCTGTTCATAGTGGCCTCCAAGTCGGGCGAGACCATTGAGACGCTCTCCCATTTTCGCTACTTCTGGCACCGTGTTAGCGAGCGAGGGGGCGAGAATGGCGCTCACTTTATTGCCATCACCGACCCTGGCACCTCGCTAGAGCGGCTTGCCCATGATCACCACTTCCGCCATGTCTTCGCCAATCCGCCCGACATTGGCGGGCGCTACTCGGCGCTCTCCTTCTTTGGCCTGGTGCCCGGCGCTCTGATCGGTGTTGACATCAAGCAGCTGTTGGCGCGGGCCCAGGCAGCCATGAGTCGATGCAGTGCCAGCCAGGCTGCTGCTGACAATCCTGGTCTGCGGCTCGGGGCCATTCTGGGCGCCCTTGGCACGCACGGGCGTGACAAGATCACCTTTGTGCTCTCACCAGCTCTCGCTAGCTACGGCTACTGGGTGGAGCAGCTTATCGCAGAGAGCACCGGTAAAGAGGGGCGTGGCCTCCTCCCCGTCGAAGGGGAAGCGCTGGGCGCGCCCGCCGTCTATGGCAACGACCGTCTCTTCGTCTACCTGCGGCTGGAGGGCGACGACAATGCGGCCCTTGATGAGGGCCTGGCGCGCCTGCATGCTGCGGGCCAGCCGCTGGTCCGTTTCCAGCTGGCCGACCGTTACGATCTGGGTGCTCAGTTCTTCATCTGGGAGCTGGCCACAGCGGTCGCCGGCATCTTCCTGCAAATCAACGCCTTCGATCAACCCAACGTCCAGGAAAGTAAAGATAATACGGCGCGGCTCCTGGAGCGCTTCCGTAGCGAAGGAAAGCTTCCCGAGCTGGAGCCAGTTGTCAACGAGGGAGCGCTGCGCCTCTATGGCAGAAAGATGGGAGAGGGGAAAGAGGATCTGGATAGCTACCTGCAGGCGTTCCTCGATCAGGTGCATCCAGGCGACTACATTGCCCTCATGGCCTATGTGCAACGTAGCGCAGTCAATGAAAGCGCCCTGCAGGCGCTGCGTCTGCGTCTGCGCGATCGCTACCGCGTTGCGACAACGCTTGGCTACGGTCCGCGTTTCCTGCACTCGACCGGCCAGTTACACAAAGGCGGGCCTAACAACGGCGTGTTTATTCAGATCACCGGGGATGTGAAGCAGGACATCGCCATTCCGGGCGAGCCCTATACCTTTGGTATTCTCAAAGAAGCGCAGGCTTTGGGTGACCTGTTCGCCCTCTCTGCGCATCAGCGACGTAATATTCGCATTGCTATCGGAGGTGATCTGGCTGCCGGCCTGCAGGCCCTGGCGCAACGGCTGGTTCCCGTAGAGAGGCAAGGCGACGGATAGCCCTCGCACTGACTGACTGAGGAGGCATCAACAGGCGCGCCTGTGAGCTGCGCAGATGTGCACAGATGGGAGAGCCGCATTAGCCTAGCCGCACCGTCTCGAACCGTGGCTGTGACCGAAGGGAGGGAGCAAGGCCATCTCTATCTGTTCAGCAGGCCCGGCTCCCATCCTGGCGCGGCCTCCGGCTCAGTCGGCCTGTCAGCCTGCCTGGCCCAGGCACATGGGAAGATCTTCAGAAGATTTTAAATCTGCACAAGCATTGCACTACAATGAATATAGCCGATGACAGGCGATGAGAGGTCCTGGTTACAAACCCGGTAACGGAAGACCAACCTGGAACTCGGTCTAGAGCGTGTATTGTCTGTCAAGAACAAGTGATGACCAGGAGAATATCATCGATGCCTCAACGCAGCGCGGTCGAGGCGCCCAATCCCCTACGCGAAGGGTTGCGCATCAAGCACAGCCCGGAACCCTGCGCGATGGTGATTTTTGGGGCGACTGGCGATCTGACCCATCGGAAACTCTTGCCTGCTCTCTACAACCTGGCCTTGGAGCACCCGCTGCCGGCGGGCTTTTCCGTCATAGGCTTCGCGCGCCGGCCCTACACCGATGAGCAATTCCGAGAGCAGGCCTTTGAAGCCATCAACGAATACTCGCGCCAGAAGCCCATCAATCAGCAGGTCTGGGAGAGCTTTGCGTCCGGTATCTTCTACCTGCAGTCTGACTTTCACAACCAGGCGGGCTATGAAAAGCTGAACGCCCTGCTCAACCGGCTGGATCGGGAGCGTGGCACTGGCGGTAACCGCATCTTCTACCTATCGACGCCGCCGAGCCAGTATCCCGAGATCATCCAGCGTCTGGGTGCTGCTGGTCTCAACAAGAGCCGCAAAGGCTGGACGCGCATCATCATTGAGAAGCCCTTTGGTCATGACCTGGCCTCAGCTCGTGAGCTGAACCGTCAGGTGCTGCGGGTCTTCAAAGAGGAGCAAGTCTATCGTATTGACCATTACCT
Source organism: Thermogemmatispora sp. (assembly GCF_019683635.1). GTDB lineage: Bacteria > Chloroflexota > Ktedonobacteria > Ktedonobacterales > Ktedonobacteraceae > Thermogemmatispora. Next base: position 31,283 of record NZ_JADGIA010000023.1, read on the forward strand.
GGGCAAAGAGACGGTTCAGAACATACTGGTCTTCCGTCTGGCCAACGGCATCTTCGAGCCAGTCTGGAATCGCCGCTACGTTGACCATGTCCAGATCACCGTAGCGGAGAACATTGGCCTTGAGGGGCGAGCGGCCTACTATGAAGAAGCGGGGGCTATTCGCGACATGGTCCAGAACCATATGATGCAGTTGCTGACCCTGGTCGCGATGGAGCCGCCGATCGCCTTTGATGCCACGGCAGTGCGCGACGAAAAGGTCAAAGTGCTGCATGCGCTGCAGCCGCTGCAGGGACAGACTGCCCTGCTCAACACCGTGCGTGGCCAGTATACCGCTGGCTGGATGAATGGTCAGCTGGTCCCTGGCTATACCGAGGAGCCGGGAGTGCGGCCCGATTCCACCACCGAGACCTACGTGGCTCTCAAGGTCTTTGTTGACAATTGGCGCTGGGCGGACGTCCCCTTCTACCTGCGTACTGGCAAGCGCCTGCCCAAGCGCGTCACAGAGATTGCCATTCAATTCAAGCAGCCGCCTTCCATGTTCTGGCAGCGCAGCAACATTCAGGGTCAAATTGATCCGAACGTCATCGTGCTGCGCATCCAGCCAGACGAGGGCATCTCGTTGCGCTTCGGTGCCAAAGTCCCGGGTACCGAGATGCAGATCCGCTCGGTCAACATGGACTTCTTCTACGGCTCATCCTTTATGCGTCCGCAGCCGGAGGCCTACGAGCGGCTGCTACTCGATTGCATGCTGGGTGACTCCACGCTCTTCACGCGCCGCGACGAGGTAGAAGCGGCCTGGGAGTTCATTCAGGGCATTCTAGATGCCTGGGCTGAAGCGCCGCGCGAGACCATCCATTCATATGAGGCAGGCACCTGGGGACCCCAGGCTGCCGATGAGTTCATCTGGCGTGATGGGCGCCGCTGGCGACGGCCCTAGCGCCTTCGCGCTCGCGTCCAGACCTGCGGGGCAACTCAGACCAACCCATGCCACCGTGCCAGGCCGCGGCCACCCAGTCCGGCCTGTCGCGTCAGCCAGCCTGCTAGGTAACCAATCAGATAACAAGTCGGTCGCCCAAAACTGGGGGACTGGCTGACGCACCCTCGCCTGTGTATCGGCTCTGCCGTCTCCTGCGGTCCGGCCTGATCTTGCCATGACTGGCCGGGAGCGCAGAAGCGGACGGACGGTCAACGGAACGGAACGGTGGGCAAGGGTAGGACCTGAGCCGAGGCGAGGCACTGACAACGCGGGGCCTGCTCACTCAACGGTACTGGAGGGAGCTGTTTGCCTTTCGGTACCTCGCTACAGAACACGAGCCAAACAAGAAGCTGCAGTAGCTAGCGCACGCGATCCAGGCCGGACGGCCTCCGCCCGTCCGTCGGTCGCCTGGAACGATGCCGTTCTCTATCAGGGGAGATCTGGAATGACTGTGGACCTCGACCTATCCCCGGGGACACGCTCGCTGTGGGCCGGCAAGGCTATTCCCTGGGAGCATCTAGAGGAAGAAGTGGCTTTGCTCTGGAAAATGGCCGCTGATAACATGCGTATCGGCCAGAACATGAGCGTGCGCACTAGCGTGCTCAACCTGGTGATCTGTGCGCCATCGGTTGCGCGCGCACGCTATGCCAGCAACCTGCTGCGCGATCTGCTGAGTACACATATCGCGCGTGTCATCATTCTCATTCTCGAAGACGATCCTGACGCACCGGCCTCAATCGCGACCTGGGTGACCCTGCGCAGCTTCCCAGTCATTTCAGACCTCACGCGCCACCACTTCGAGCAGATTACTGTGCTCCTGACCGGGCCAGTGGTTCAGCATAGCGCCGCCCTGCTGCAGAGACTGGTCAGACCAGACCTGCCGATCTATCTCTGGTGGCTTGATGAGCCGCCGGTCAGCGGCGACCCCCTTGGCTCGCTGGCCGCCATCAGCCAGCGACTGATCGTCGATTCTGCCAGCTTTCAGACTCCAGCACCGACACTGCGTCTGCTGGCTTCTCTGCTAGAGACGTATCCAGCCTGCGCCATCAGTGATCTCAACTGGGGACGCCTCACGCCGCTGCGTCAGCTTGTTGCCCAATTCTTCGATGGCCTGGAGTATCGTCCTTACTTTGAAGGCATCCAGCGCATTGAAATTGAGCATGCCGTGCTCGGTACTTCCGCTTCTGGCTCCCCGGTGGCTCTATCATCGACCGGGATCTCAGCAGCCGGTGAACACCCTCAGCGCCTCCAGGAGCCGGCGCGGGCCTTGCTGATGGGTGGCTGGCTCAAAGAGCGCCTCACCTGGCGTCGTATTGCCTGCTCCGCCTCCTGTCCTGGTAGCAGCGAGAGCCTGCCACCGGGGGCCTATCACTGGTGTCTGGAGAACGAAGCCGGGCAGCCGACGCGCATCGATATTCGCCCGCGTCACGAAGGCGAAGTCCCCCCCGGGACCATCTGCCTGCTGCGTCTCACCAGTCGACTGGCGGACCAGCAAGCGCTGTTCAGCATCAGCCGTCTCTCCGGCGACAGCGATCATGTGCTGACCTCCATCGAACTGGAGCAGGAGCAGCCGCGCCAGCGCACCCTCACTCTCAACGAGCAGCGCCAGGAGAGTCAGCTGCTCGTTGATGAGCTGGAGATCACCGGCCATGATGATCAATTCGAAAGAATCCTGCAAGAGCTGGCGTCCTTATTGGCTTGAGCGCCTCGTTTGGGAGACGCCATTGCAGGGCCTCTCTCTTCTATGTTTAAGCCAGAGTGACAGCTCTGCTCTGGCTATCCAGCCTTACCAGAGAGGATAGAATCGAAACAATGCAACAACGGATTGCCATCTATCCTGATAGCGAGAGTCTCAGCCAGGAGGCGGCCCGTCTCGTCATCCGCCTCGCCCAGGAAGCCATCGTTACCCACGGGCGTTTCACGCTGGCGCTGGCCGGAGGCTCCACACCTCGCAAACTCTACAGCCTGCTGGCCAGCGATCCCTACCGTGGCCAAATAGACTGGACGCGCGTTGACATCTTCTGGTCCGACGAGCGCTGCGTCCCGCCTGACCATCCAGAAAGCAACTACCGCATGGCCTACGAGGTCATGCTGAGCAAGCTGCCCATTCCTGCGGCCAATATTCATCGCATGCCAGCGGAGCAAGCCGATCGTCAGGCTGCGGCGGAGAGCTATGCCGCTGAGCTTCGGCGTGTCTTTGGTACAGCGGGGGTTCCTGTCTTTGATCTCATTCAGCTTGGCATGGGGCCAGAAGGTCACACCGCCTCCCTTTTCCCACAGCAAGCGGCTCTGCACGAGCGCGAGCGTCTGGTCTTGCCCGTCAGCGTACCCAAGCCTCCACCCGAGCGGCTCACCTTCACCCCGCCCATTCTCCAGGCTGCGCGTCACATCCTCTTCCTCGTCACCGGTAGCGACAAAGCCGAAGCTGTGCGGGCCGTCCTCGAAGACCAAGGCTCGCCCGACGACTATCCTGCGCGTCTTGTACACGCCGCTGCCGGAGAGGTCATCTGGCTGCTAGACACAGCCGCCGCCGCGGCTCTCCAGAGGAGGCCCACAGCATGACAGCCGAGCAACCGACATCGAGGGCAGCGCAGGCGCCACAGTCGCCAGCGGCCATTGGCCTCGTGCCTTCTATTCTGAGCGCTGACTTCAGTCGCCTCGGAGAGCAGGTGCGCGAAGCCGAAGAGGCCGGCGTGCAGCGCATCCAAATCGATGTCATGGATGGGCACTTTGTCCCCAACATCACAATGGGACCCCTCATCGTCGAGGCCGTGCGGCGCAGCACCAGCCTGCCGCTAGAAGCGCATCTCATGATCACCAATCCCGAGTACTACATCGAAGCCTTCGCGCGGGCTGGGGCCGACGTCATCATTGTCCACCAGGAGACCTGTCCCCACCTGCACCGCATCGTGCAACAGATCAAAGAGGCTGGCAAGCAAGCAGGAGTGGCTCTTAATCCTTCCTCGCCCGTCTGGTTGCTGGAAGACATCCTCTCCTTGCTTGACCTGGTTCTCATCATGACGGTCAATCCTGGCTTCGGCGGTCAGGAATTCATCCCCGAGACGCTACCCAAAATCGCCCGTCTCAGGCAACAGCTCACCGAGCGCCAGCTTCACTGTGACCTCGAAGTCGATGGTGGCATCAACGAGCACACCGCTCCGCTCGTCGTACGGGCCGGTGCCAACCTGCTCGTCGCCGGCAGTGCCGTCTACAACGGGCGTGAGAGCGTCGCCGCAGCCGTCGAACGACTCCGGCGCGCCCTGGCCCTCACCTGACCCCTGCGGCTGCCCCAGCCAGGCAACCAGAGAAACTGGCGGACAAGCGCCGCCTGACAGCACCTTGATCCCTGACAGACGCTTCTTCGCCCGGGTTAGATCGGGCTGGGCCGGACCGGGGCAGGCGCCAGAGCTGCCGGAGCAACCAGCTGGGCCTACCGGCGAGGCCACCAAGACCGCCGGAGATTCATCAGGAGGCAGCGACCATGCACGACGACATTACCGATGTTCCTGGCATCCGTGTTGGACACGACACCAACCTGGAGGCAGGGACCGGGTGTACAGTTCTGCTCTGCGACTTGCCCGCAATTGGCGGGGTAGACGTACGTGGTGGAGCTCCAGCGACGCGCGAAACTGATCTTCTGCGTCCCCTCTACCTTGTCGAGCGCGTCAACGCCATTCTGCTTACCGGGGGAAGCGCCTTCGGATTGGAGGCCGCCACAGGAGTCATGCGCTATCTTGAAGAGCGCGGCCAGGGCTTCGAGACTGGTGTCGCGCGCGTGCCGATCGTACCGGCAGCCGCCATCTTCGACCTCGGACTTGGCTCGTCGCAGATTCGGCCCGATGCCTCAGCCGGCTACCGTGCCTGTGAGCGAGCCAGCGGTGGACCCATTGAGCAAGGAAGCGTAGGGGCCGGAACCGGAGCCACCGTTGCCAAGTTTGCCGGGAGCCAGCACGCTATCAAAGGTGGGCTTGGTTCAGCCAGCACGCAGCTTCCAGACGGGACCATCGTCGGGGCCTTAGTCGTCGTCAATGCCGTTGGCAATATCATCGATCCACGGAGCGGCACCATCATTGCTGGGGGGCCGGTGCCAGATGCGGGAACAACTCAAAGACAGGGGCCGCATCCTTTCAGCAACACCACCATTGCCGTCGTCGCCACCAGCGCAACCCTCAGCAAAGTGAGCGTCAACAAAATAGCGCAAATGGCCCACAATGGACTGGCGCAGGTCATTCAGCCGGCTCACACCATGTTTGACGGCGACACTGTCTTCGCCCTGGCCCTGGGCGCAGAGACAACAACACCCCCTGATCCTGCGGCCACGGCAGCGCAGGTCAGTCTTATAGGAGCCGCGGCAGCCAGCACTCTGGCGCGAGCCATCATCAAAGCCGTGCTCCAGGCCAAAGGACTCCACGGTGTTCCGGCGATCGCCGACCAGGCTCAGCCGTCTGAGTGAGAGCTAAGCCCGTCACACAAAAGCCGATCGAGGCCAGACAGCCTGCGGCTCTGCTTGTGCAGGAGCCGGCAGACCGGCGTCCAGCTCCAAACCCGCAAGCCTCGTCTCGCTGCCGGTTCGGTTAATCGGCGAATCGGCCAGGAGTGCAGAGGCAGTTCAGCCTGACCTGCAGTCGCACTGGGGGGCGGGCATCAAGAGAATACCCTGGCGGACGTGGCCAGCGGCGATCGGCCCTAGCCCAGCACAACGGCAGCCTGATAGAGTCCGGCATGGTGCCGAGGCGTCATCGAAGCCTGCCGATATCAGCAGCGGGAAATGGCCAGATGTCTCAAGGTTCAAGAATCAGCAACAGCAGCAGCCCTCCACTCAGCAGCATAACCAGGACGCAACACAGCACCAGCAGAGGAAAGAGTGGAATGTGGGCCGCTGGGGGCGGAGCGGGCGCGGCAGTAGGAGCCTGCCACTCAGAGCGCAAGGGCAAATCACGCCGCGTAGCCAGCGTCTTCAAGCCCCCAGTGGTCAAATCCCCAGAAGGAGGGAAAGGGGAGCTGCTTCTTCCCAGACCGGACTGCAGCGGCTCCGAAGCGGGGAGAGAAGGGGGAGGGGTCACAGGCAAAGAG
>NZ_JADGIA010000185.1 GCF_019683635.1 Thermogemmatispora sp.
GACGAGGCCGGACCACGGGCCTGCTTGTGCTCGTCGAAGAACAGGGGCCAGGTGGGGGAGGGCGTCGCGTAAGGAAAAAGAAAAAAGGGAGGGGGACGCCAGGGGAGGGCGTCCCGCCTCAGCAAAGTGAAGGTTGCAGGGTAGCTGTGGCCGTGTGCTCGCTCTGCCCCGCGGGCTGCATCAGCCAGCGCGGCTCACTCAGGTACTTCCAGCCGCCGTCGGCCAGGATGATGACGATCTTGCCTTCTTCCAGGCGCTCCGCCACGCGCAGAGCCACGTCCAGCACGGCCCCGCTCGACGGGCCGGCAAAGATCCCCTCTTGCTCCTTGAGCTGCAGCGTGCGCTCCCAGGCTTGTTGACTGGAGACCAGCAGGCGCTCATCGATGACGCGCAGATCCAACACCGGTGGTACGAAGCCATCGGCCAGGTTGCGCAGGCCCTGGATGCTGTCGCCTTGGACTGGTTCGGCGCCGATGACGCGGATGGCCGGGTTATGCTCCTTGAGGCGGCGCCCGATGCCGGTCAGCGTCCCACCAGAGCCGAGGCCGGCCACCACCACGCTGACGTCGGGCAGGTCGCGCAGCAGCTCCGCCCCGGTTGTCTCGTAATGGGCGGCGGGATTGGCTTCGTTCCCATATTGGAAGAGCATCACATAGCGGGGATCATCGCGCGCGATCTCCTGGGCCAGGCGAATGGCGCCGTTGCTACCCGCTGCGCCCGGCGAAGTGATCACTGTGGCCCCGTAGAGTTCCAGCATGCGCCGCTTATCCTGTGTCCCCTTCTCCGAGACCACCGCCGTGAAGCGGTAGCCTTTCATGGTGGCGATCAGGGCCAGGGCCACGCCCGTGTTGCCGCTGGTTGGCTCCAGCAGAATGGAATCGGGCTTGACCAGGCCGCGGGCCTCGGCCTCCTCGATCATCTTGAGGGCGATGCGGTCCTTGATGCTCCCCGAAGGATTGGCCCCTTCCATCTTGGCGAAGATGCGCACGCGCGGACGCGGGCTAAAGCTCTTTAGCTCGATGAGGGGAGTGTTGCCAACTGTCTCCAGAATACTGCTGTAATACATGAGAAAAACATTCCCTCCTTTCAAGGGCGCTCGGATCAGAGATCGCAGAGCGCCCTGCCGACGGTCAGGACCTCATCGACCATTGCCTGGATATCGGCGGCAGTTGTGGCGTAGTGCACCAGACAGGCGCGCAGCAGCTCCTGACCGCGCAGGCGTGTGCTGGTCAGAAAGACCCGTCCACGGCGCTGGATCTCGCGCGCCAGTTGCTGGTTGAGGCGGTTGAGCAGCGTCGGCTCGTCGCGCAGGGCGGGCGGCGCATAGCGGAAGCGCACGATGCTCAGGGGGCCGCCTGAGATCAGCTCTAGCTCGGACTGGGCGGCAACCTCATGGGCGAGCAGGCGGGCCATGTTGATATTGTTGCTGATGGCCCGAGCCAGCCCGGCGCGGCCCGCTGTGCGCACCGTGGCCCAGGCATCGAGGGCGCGGAAGCGGCGCGTGCGCTGTAGGGTATATTCGGACATCCAGTTAGCATCGTCCTCGTCGTCGCTCTGGGTCAGGCGGAAAGCGTCATGCAGAGCGGAGCCGTGGCGCACAAGGGCGCAGCCGCAGTCAATGGGAACCGAGAGCCACTTATGCTGGTCGGTGGCCAGTGAGTCGACCTGGTCGATGCCGCGATAGAGCGGGGCGACGCGCTCGTCGAGGATGCCGAAGGCGCCGTAGGCTCCGTCGACGTGCAGCCAGAGGCCCTCGGCGTGGCACAGCTCAGCCAGCTCCTGGAGCGGGTCAATGGCCCCGGTCTCGACGGTGCCGGCGGTGGCCGCCACGCAGAAAGGACGCAGCCCGGCGGCGCGGTCCTCGTGAATACGGCGCTCCAGGGCGGCCAGGTCCATGCGGTAGTCTGGGGTCGAGGGCACGATGTGGATCGCTGCGCTGCCCAGGCCCATTGCTTCGACCGAGCGGCGAATGCTGAAGTGGCCCTGATCGGACTGGTAGAGCACAAACGGTGGATGGTGGCCTTGCAGGCCCTCGCGACGCACGTTCCAGCCGTCTTGTTCGGCGGCCCAGTAGCGGGCGGCCTGCAGACAGGTAAAGTTGGCCTCGGAGCCGCCGCTGACGAAGACGCCGGCGCTGCCTTCCGTCGGGAGGCCGGCCAGCTCCATCATCCAGCGCACGGCGCAGCGCTCCAGCTCCTGACCGGCGTGGTCGCCGATGCCGCAGTTGGGGTTCATGGCCGCCGCCAGCGGCTTCAGCAGAATGCTGGCATGGGAGGGGGCCGAGTTGATCCAGCCGGCGAAGCGCGGATGGCCGTTGCCCTGGGGATAGGGCAGAATCTGCTCGCGCAGCAGTGTCAGCGTCTCTTCAAAAGGCTGCCCCTCTTCGGGGAGCGCCTGCCCACTGATCTGCTGGCGTATGTCAACAGGCAGAGGCTGCCAGACGGGGCGCTCCTCGATACCGCTGAGGTAGCGCTCTAACTCGTCGAGAACCAGGCCGCCGTAGTGACGCAGGCGCTCTGGCTCAAAGGCAAGACCGGTATCGGTCCGTAAGCCTGTCACAGTCATAGTGATAAGGTCCAACTCCTTTCCTTTCCCTCCAAGCATGCCACTGCTGTCTGAAATTTGGGCGCAGGCTTGCTAAAAATTCGCTGAATCTGAGCCGTCCAGGAGGGTAGTTCACAGAAACTTTACATTTTTTTGTCAGTTGCTTGATCTTCCCTCAGTAAGGTAGGGGTGGAAGCGATCCGCACGGAAGGCAGCTGGCTGGCTCAGTCAGGCGGAGAGCGGAGAGCAATGGTGCTTGTCGGCCAGCCAGGAAGATGTTTTCAAGCCTGCAAGGGTGGAAGGAGACCATGACATCAGGTTCGTCTTCGAAGAAGCGGCCCGCCTATCTGGAGCCGACCCAGAAGCTGCCAGCCGCGGCTCAACCCGGAAGCGGCAAAAGCAGCGGGCGATGGGGCTTTCCGAATGTGGCGCTGCTGCCCCTGCGCCTCTTTCTGGGGATCACCTTTCTCTATGCGGGCCTGCAGAAGTTCAGCGATCCACAGTTTTTTCATCCCGGTACTCCTGGCTACATCGGTAACCAGCTTATCAACTTTGCCCGCGGCTCGCCCCTCCATAATGTCCTGATTTATGTAGCGCTACCACATGCCACGGCGGTTGGCTTGCTGGTGGCCCTGGGTGAGATCGCCATCGGCATTGGCACGCTGCTCGGCTTGTTGCTGCGCCCCGCGGCGTTCGGTGGCTTGTTGCTCAGCCTGATCTTCTTCTTGACGGCGAGCTGGCATGTCTATCCCTATTTTTATGGATCGGACATCGTGTTCGTCTTTTGCTGGATTACACTGCTCCTGGTCGGGCCGCTACACAGCGGGCTGCCGAGCGTCGATGGCTATCTGCTGCAGCTCTTTGGGCCTGAAGATGGAGACTGGCCCCGATCCATCTTTGCCCGTGTGCTTCTGATCGTGCTGGGAGTCAACAGCGCACACGAGCTAGAGACCTGGCTCTCCCCGTCTTCGGCGGCTGCGGTAGCGGCTCGCCCACAGGGCCAGGTGCGGCGGTCTGTTCAGTGGCAGCATCAGCGCGAGGTCCGGCGCAGTTTTATCCTGGGCCTGGCCGCTGGGGGCCTGGCCACGATTGTGCTGGGGCTGGGCAGCAGCCTGCTCTTTGTGCGTAGCTTTCTGGCCGGGCGGCAGGGGCCGGTGCGCGCTCCTCTGGTGCGAGGCGGTGCGTCGGCGACTTCCTCATCCAGTGGAGCCCCTACAGCCACGGCGAACGCAGGCACTGGTACAGGCACGAGCGGCGGCACGATCATTGCCCGTAAGGCGTCTTTGGCCAGCAACAGTGCTCTTTCCTTTACGGTTCCCAGCACAGGCGATCCTGGCATTCTTGTCCATCTGCCCTCGGATCAGTTTGTTGCCTACGACGCTGTCTGCACGCATGCGGGCTGCCAGGTTGAATATGATCCTTCCAGTCAGTTGCTGATTTGCCCCTGTCACGGTGCTACTTATGATCCCGCCCAGGGGGCGCGCGTGGTGAGTGGGCCGGCCCCCGCGCCACTGAGTAGCGTCTCGATCCGCATTGATAGCGCTGGTGATATCATTGCCCTCCCCTGAGCGGACTGGGCGCCGTGCTCCGGTGCTGGGCCGCTCACTCCGGCCAGGCCGGCTCGCATGGACCGCCTCGTCTCTCTCCCCCATTGGCGGCTCGGCGGCCTCGCCGCCCCGGGCGTCAATGGGGCTCGTGCTATTGTGGATAACTCACCATCTGGGGTAAAATAGAAGAACAGATAGAGGGCGGAAACACCATTGCCTGCTGCTTTTCCAACGTTTTTGTTTTATCCTGCTTTTTCCTGCATAGCGAGCAGAGGCTATGCGTTCAGGCAGGCCCGCCGCGCAGACAAGCCCGCGTTGGGGCAGGCTTGTTGAGCGAGCAGAGCGGCCCGCAGCCAGACTCAGACAGGAACTGGAGAGAGAAGTATGCCAAAGTCCATGTTTGAGAAGATCTGGGAGGCGCATGTTGTGCGCGACGTTCCCGGAGAGTCAACTATTCTCTATATCGACCGTCACCTGGTGCATGAGGCGACCTCGCCGCAAGCCTTCGCTGGCCTCAAGGCGGCGGGGCGCAAGGTCAGGCGCCCCGATGCCACGATTGCTGTGCTTGACCACAATGTGCCGACCCTCCAGGTGCGCGGCAGGCGGGTGCTGGAGCTTGTGGACCAGGCGAGCGCGCTCTGCATCACGACGATGGAGCAGCACGCCCGCGAGTTCGGCATTACGCTCTTCGATATGAACGACGAGCGTCAGGGGATCGTGCACATTATCGGCCCTGAGCAGGGCCTGACGCTTCCCGGGATGACCATCGTCTGTGGCGATTCGCATACCTCGACGCATGGGGCAGTAGGCGCGCTGGCCTTTGGCATCGGCACCAGCGAGATCGAGCATGTGCTGGCGACGCAGTGCCTGTTGCAGAAGAAGCCGCGCTCGATGAATATCCGCATCGAGGGGAGCCTTGGCCCGGGCATTACCGCCAAGGATATCGCGCTCTATATGATTGGGCGCCTGGGCACGGGCGTGGGCACGGGCCATGTGGTCGAGTTCAGCGGCTCGGCGGTGCGCAGTCTCTCGATGGAGGGCCGCATGACGCTCTGTAACATGGCCATTGAGGCGGGCGCGCGGGCTGGCATGGTCGCCCCCGATGAGACAACCTTTGCGTATCTGAAAGGCCGCCCCTTCGCTCCCAAAGGCGCCCTCTTCGAGAAGGCGGTCGAGGCCTGGAAGCAGCTGCCGAGCGATCCCGACGCCCATTTCGATACGGTACATGAGATCAATATCGATGGGCTGGCGCCGCAAGTGACCTGGGGCACCAATCCGGGCATGGTGGTCGATGTGACCGGTCGGGTGCCCGATCCCGCCGACGAGTCTGATCCGCAGAAGCGCCGTGCCTATGAGCGCGCCCTGGAGTACATGGGCCTGGAGCCGGGCCAGAAGATTACCGATATTCGTGTCGATACGGTCTTCATCGGTTCCTGCACGAATTCGCGCCTGGAAGACCTGCGCCTGGCGGCGCAAGTGGTCAAGGGCCGCCATGTGGCGCCAGGCGTGCGGGCCCTGGTGGTGCCCGGCTCGATGCAGGTGCGGCGCATGGCTGAGGAGGAGGGCCTGGCCGATATTTTCCGCGAGGCCGGCTTCGAGTGGCGCGCCTCCGGCTGCAGTATGTGCATCGCCATGAATGGCGACCGCCTGAGCGAGGGCGAGCGCTGTGCCTCCACCAGCAACCGCAATTTCGAGGGCCGTCAGGGCAAGGGCGGACGCACGCACCTGGTCAGCCCGCCGATGGCCGCCGCCGCCGCGATCGCGGGCCACTTTGTCGATATCCGCGACTTCTAGGACGTGGCGGCACCCGAGGCAGATCGGGCGGACCCTCTCCCTCTTGTCGGCCCGCCCGCCCACCAGCCGGCCACCCCGCTCAATCTGGCCTGGCCAGCGGAGTGCCTCAAAATGGACAGCGCCAGCAGAGAGGCAGATCTCCCAGATCTCCCTACCGCTAGCTAGATGGCTGGCTGGTGGCTAGCTCAACTCAGGACGGCAGTGAGAGCCTTGCAGTGAAGGAGGCAGAGCGAGACAATGGAACCCTTTACGCGCCTGAAGGGGCTGGTCGCCCCCCTGAATCGAACCAATGTGAATACTGATGAGATTACGCCGGCACGCTTCTTGAAGACGATTAGCCGCACCGGCTTCGCCCAGGCCCTGTTTGCTAACTGGCGCTATCTGGGCGACGACCAGACGCCCAACCCCGATTTTGTCCTCAATCAGCCCCGCTATCAGGGGGCGACGATTCTGCTGGCCGGCGATAATTTCGGCTGTGGCTCCTCGCGTGAGCATGCTCCCTGGGCGATCCGCGAGTACGGCTTTCGCTGCGTGATCGCGCCGAGCTTCGCCGATATCTTCTACAATAACTGCTTCAACAATGGTATACTGCCGGTGACGCTCCCCGAGCCAACAGTGCTGGAGCTGTTCAAGGAGGTCGAGGCGACCGAGGGCTATACGCTGGAGGTCGATCTGGAGGCCCAGACGGTGACGACGCCCGATGGGCGCGTCTTCCAGTTCCCGATCGATGCTTTCCGCAAGCAGGCCATGCTGCAGGGCCTCGACAATATTGGCTGGACGCTCTCGCATCTTGATGAGATCCGGGCCTTTGAGGAGCGCCGGCAGCAAGAAGCTCCCTGGGTCTTCAGCCTGAAGTGACAAGGGTGTCACTCTTCCGTCATGGTCTCGGCTGCGCCGCCCTCTGTCCCGCCTGCCGCCGCCGGGCTGTCTGTGGCCGCTCGATTGGCCAGGCAAGGCCAGTCAGGAGGGTGTGACGGAGCAGAGCGGCGCGGCGCGGCTACGAGCAAGGACGTCAGCAGACCGGTCACTCCGCCGCGGATGTGGGTGTGGCCAGCGAGCGTCAGGCTGCGGCCCGCATCCGCGCGGGGCGAATATACAAGAAAAGGAGCGCAAAGTGGCGATTCACCAGATTGATCCCGGTCTGGTCCCTTTTCAGATTCTTGATCCCGAGGGGAACCTGGTGGGAGAGATGCCTGCTCTCTCGCCGGAGCGCCTGCTCTATTTCTACCGAATGATGCGCCTGGCGCGGGCCTTCTCGGATCGCATCATTGCTATGCAGCGCCAGGGGCGGGCCACGACCTTCGGCTCCCTCGCTGGCCAGGAAGCGGCCACCGTGGGGCTGGCCGCGCCTTTGCAGCCCCAGGACTGGCTGGCGACCTCCTACCGTGAGATTGCCTCGTTGATCGTCAAGGGTGTTCCGCTGAGTACCCTCGTCTATTCCTTCCGTGGTTTCACTCCTCCCAATTGGCCCGCTGAGACGCGCTGTCTCCCCTATCAGATTGTGATTGGGACGCAGATCCCCCATGCGGTGGGTCTGGCGATGGCGGCCAGAATCGCCGGCGATCCGGTGGTGGCGGTCGGCGTCTGTGGCGATGGGGCGACCTCCGAGGGAGACTTTAACGAGGCGCTCAACTTCGCTGGAGTCTTCCACGCCCCGGCGGTGATCATTGTGCAAAACAATGGCTGGGCCATTAGCGTGCCCCGTCATCGCCAGTCGGCGGCGCCGACGCTGGCGGCCCGCGGCATCGGCTTCGGGGTGCCTGCGGCCCTGGTCGATGGCAATGATATTCTGGCGGTCTATGAGACGGTGCGTCAGGCCGTGGAGCGGGCGCGCGCTGGCGATGGGCCGACCCTGATCGAGCTACTTACCTATCGCCTCGGCTCGCATACGACCGCCGACGATGCCAATCGCTATCGTGATCCTGCCGAGGTTGAGGCCTGGCGCGCCAGGGACCCCATTGCCCGTCTGCAGAAGTTTTTGCGGCGGCGCGATCTGCTCAGCGAGGAGCAGGATGAGGAGATCGGGGCTGCCGTACAGGCGGAGATCGATGCGGCGGTGCGCGAGGCCGAGGCCATGCCCCCGATGGCTCCCGACAGCTTCTTTGACTATGTCAGCGCGACCCTGCCGCCGCGCCTGCAGGAGCAGCGCGCCGAGCTGCTGCGCTTTGTTTCGCCGGCTCAGCCGCAGCCGCAGCCGGGCGAGCGGCGCTGAGGAAGAGAGGGAGGTGGAGCGCGATGGCGTTGCGTCCAATGACGATGATTGAGGCGCTCAATAGCGCCCTGGCCCTTGAGCTGGAGCGCGATGAGCGCGTGGTCTTGCTCGGGCAGGATATCGGCCTCAATGGTGGCGTCTTCCGCGTGACCGATCAGCTACAGCGCCGCTTTGGCGAGCGGCGCGTTTTCGATACGCCGCTGGCGGAGTCGGCCATTATTGGAACCTCGGTCGGGATGGCGGTCTATGGGCTGCGCCCGATTGCCGAGATTCAGTTTGCCGGCTTTCTCTTCCTCTGTATGAGCCAGCTGGTGACACAGGCGGCGCGCATGCGCTTCCGCAGTGGCGGGGCCTTCACCTGTCCGCTGGTGGTGCGCTCGCCCTACGGTGGCGGGGTGCGCACGCCCGAGCTGCATTCCGATAGCCTGGAAGGGGTCTTTTTGCAGACGCCGGGCCTCAAGGTGGTCATTCCCTCCAATCCCTACGATGCCAAGGGCCTGCTGGCGGCGGCGGTGGCCGATCCCGATCCGGTGCTCTTCCTGGAGAATATCAAGCTCTATCGTTCGTTCCGTCAGGAGACGCCGGAGGAGTACTATACGGTGCCGCTGGGCAAGGCTAAGACGGTGCAGGCGGGCGAGGATGTCAGCCTCTTCGCCTATGGGGCAATGGTGCCGGTGGCGCTGGAGGCGGCCCAGCAGGCGCAGCAGGAGCTAGGGATCAGTGTGGAGGTGATCGATCTGCGCACCGTCTGGCCGCTCGATGAGGAGGCGATTGTCTCCTCGGTGGAAAAGACGGGGCGCGCCGTGGTGGTCCATGAGGCGCCGCGCGCCGGCGGCATTGGGGCCGAGGTGACGGCGATTATTAATGAGCACTGCCTCTATTCGCTGCTGAAACCGGTGGCGCGCGTGACGGGCTACGATACGCCCTATCCGGTGCCCGGGGTGGAAGACTATTATCTGCCAACGCCGGCGAAGGTGCTGGCGGCGCTGCGCCAGGTGATGGAACCCTGAGCGAGCTGTGAGGCGGGCTGCGTAGAGAGAGACGGCGCGCATTTGCCCGCCTGCCTGCTTGCTTGCAAGGTTTAGTAGACGCAGAGCACGACAAGAGACAAAGATCGCGGGCTGGGCTGCAAGGACGGAGCGGGCGATGTTGCTGACTGCTCCGCAAGGGGCTGTTTGCCTCTGCGCTAGGGCCAGGCCCGCGCCTGAAGAGGTTTCCTATGGTTGAGTTCAGATTACCCGATCTGGGCGAGGGGATGGAGGAGGCGGAGATTCGCCGCTGGCTGGTGCGCGTCGGCGAGCGTGTGACGGCCTATCAGGCGATTGCGGAGGTGGAGACCGATAAGGCGGTGACAGAGATTACGTCGCCGGTGACGGGCCGCGTGGCGGAGATTCGCGTCGGTGAGGGAACGCGAGCGCGCAAGGGCGAGGTCCTGATCGTCTTTGAGGAGGAGGCGGCCACGCCGACGGGAGCGCGCGCGCAGTCGTCGCCGGTGACGACTGCAACGACTCAGGCAACGGTGGCTTCGGCTGGACAGACAGCTCAGGCTGGGGCGAGCGTCGCTACGGCGGTGGCCCCAGCGGCGGGTGCGGCGAGCGGCGGACGGCGCCGCGTGCTGGCGGCTCCGGCGGTGCGCAAGCTGGCTTTTGAGCTGGGGGTTGATCTGGAGCAGGTGCCGCCTTCGACGCCCGAGGGACGCGTGACGCTGGCCGATGTGCGGGCCTTCGCCGAGCGCCAGCGAACGGCGACCGCCACACCCAGGCCGGAGCCGGAGCCGGCCCCGGCTAACGGTGCGCAACCGCAGCCCGGGGAGGCGCCTGTGGTGGAGGAGGAGCGTCAGGCGCTGACAGGGCTGCGCCGTCGGATTGCCGAGCGCATGGAACGCTCCTGGCGCAGCATTCCTCATGCCACGGCCTTCGACGAAGTCGATGGCGGCGCTCTGGTGGCCCTGCGCGAGGCCCTCTTGCCCGTGGCCGAGCGGCGCGGGCTGCGCCTCACCTATTTACCTCTCCTGGTCAAGCTCCTCATCCCTGTCCTCAAGGAATTCCCCATTTTCAACGCCAGTCTCGACGAGGAGCGGCGTGAGATTGTCTATAAACGCGTCTACCACATTGGCATCGCTACCGCCTCGCCCGAGGGCTTGCTTGTGCCGGTGCTGCGCCATGCTGATCGGCTGAGCCTGGCGCAGATCGCCAGCGAGCTGGAGCGTCTGATCGAGGGCGGACGCCGGCGCACGCTGGGCCTGCACGAGCTGACGGGCAGTACCTTCACGCTCAACAACGTGGGGAGCTTCGGCGGTAGCTCTGGCACCCCCATTATCAATTATCCCGAGGCGGCCATTCTGGCCGTGGGCCGGCTCCAGGAGAAGGCCGTGGTTCGCAACGGCTCCCTGGTGGCGCGTCCAGTTCTGCCGCTGGCGCTCTCCTTCGATCATCGGCTCATCGATGGGGCCCAGGCGGGCGCCTTTCTGGCGCGTTTCAAGGAGCTGGTCGAGAATCCGCAGCAATTGCTGCTTGATTTGGTGTGATCTCAACAATTGACTGACTCAAGATCTGGTCAGGAGGGCCGGCCCGCGCGGCACGGACGGGGAAGGGGACTGTGCGGCCCGACCCTCCTGGGGCAAGCGTGTCGGAAGGAGGCCGACCGTGGCAACTGCCGA
>NZ_JADGIA010000024.1 GCF_019683635.1 Thermogemmatispora sp.
CTCGCCGGGCCTGGGCCGCTTGCGACTGGCCATAAAATCAAGCATACTCATGCACCATCGCCTCCTTGATCAGGACGGCCAGGACCGTGTGCGCTTCCCCATGACAGCGGGGCCAAAGCCCACCAGGCGGCGCAAACGCTCCATCAGCGTCGGCGCCTCCATCAGCTCTTCAAGAGGGATCTCCTCACCCAGAATGCGCAGCGCAGCATTCATAAATGCCTGACCGGCACGCGAGCGCTTATCGTAGACCACCGGCTCGCCCTTATTGGTGGCCACAATAATCAACTCATCTTCGGGAACAATACCTAGCAGATCGATCCCAAGCACTTCCAACACATCCGCCACATCCATCATATCACCGCGTTTCACCATATCAGGGCGCAGGCGGTTGAGAACCAAGCGCGGCTCCGGCTTGCCCGCCGCCTCGACCAGCCCGATGATGCGATCGGCATCGCGCACCGAGGCCATCTCGGGGTTGGTCACAATGATGATCTCATCGGCGCCCACGATCGCATTACGAAAGCCCTGCTCGATCCCCGCGGGCGAATCGATGAGCACGAACTCGAATTCCTGGCGCAGCTGCTGGCAGAGCTGCACCATCTGCACACTATTGATGGCGTTCTTATCACGCGTCTGAGCAGCGGGCAATAGATAGAGTTCGGGCAAACGCTTATCTTTAATCAGCGCCTGGCGCAGACGACACTGCCCCTCGACCACATCGACCAGATCGTAGACGATGCGGTTCTCCAGCCCCAACACAGCATCGAGATTGCGCAGCCCGATATCCGAGTCTACTACCACCACCTTCTTACCCTGCATAGCCAGGGCTGTTCCCAGGTTCGCCGTTGTTGTTGTCTTGCCAACGCCGCCCTTTCCCGAAGTAATCGTGATCACCCGGCTATCCATGCGCATGCTCCCTGTCGATTCGGAAAACACCGTTCTTTTCGCACACCTAGCAAAATATCACAGCATCGATCGGTCGCCAGTCGGCCACTCACCTCAGTCAACAGCCGGCCAGAGATTCAACCAGCAAACAAGCTAGCCGGAGTAGCAAGCAGCGTTCTTCCGACTCGTCTCGCTCAACCCCTTCTGTTGGCCACTGCTGGGCTTCTTCTAATCTCATCACGGATGCCAGCCGGCTCAGGGAGACGCCGCATCACCTTCTGCTCTGACCAGTTTCATAGCAACCAACCAGCTGCGTGGCAGAGAGACTGGCTGGCAGGTAAGAGCGAGCGCAGTCTGACCAGGCTGCCAGAGCAGCGATACAGCCGCGGATGGGACGGCCTCAGCGAGCACCGACGCCGCTTTACCGCGACCCCGCGTCTGGCTTCATTCAGGCCAGCTCTATCTGCCTTCTCCCCTTACTTACGCGGCGGGCGACCGTTGAGCCAGGTTTCGACCACAATCTGACCCTGGCGAATCGAGGCCACCTCGGGACGCGGCTGCACCTCCAGCCCCTCGGGCGGGCGAGAGAGCAAATGGGCGATGCGCAGCTGGACCGGCGCCAGCAGAAGCGCACAGACCAGCGCCTGCTCATTATCGGGATAGCCGGCATGGACCATACCGCGCAAGACACCCCAGACGATCACATCGCCACCCGCCACCACCTCCGCTCCAGGATTGACATCGCCCAGGACCACAATATTGCTGTGGTGGTGAATCGCTTGGCCGGAACGCACTGTCCGACGCAAAAAGAGCGTATCATCTGACTCACGCGGATCACGTTGACCCGTCGTCAGCCCCAGGTCCACAGTCACAGCCCCTGCTCCTGTCCTCTCATAGGGCGAGTATGACGCATATGGCCCGGTAGCGGTATAGGCCGGCCCTCCGTTCACACCCAGCCCCAGCCTGGTCCCCTCGCCCAGACCCCCCCGGCGCATGCCGGCAACCTGCTCCAGTGAAGCAATCGACATCCGATAATGCGCCAGCAAATTTTCAAGCTGAACCCGCTCGCTGGCGTGGAGTACCCGCTGCCGGGTATCAACCGTCAGCGTGGCCCCGCGAAAAAAATCAGGGGCCTCGGCCAGCCGCTCGGCCAGAGCTTGCAGCAGCTCACCAAAGGGCGTATCCGGCTCCAGCGTTAAGAGCAGACCGTGGCGCGTCCCCTTGATCGCAATCTGCCCCTGCGCAGACGGCCTCTCCTCCCTCCGCTCTGCCTCATCCGCTACGAACCAGGACGAAGCGTCGCCCGTCCTCTTCAGCCGGTCACGCGCACTCGACGTCGCCTGCTCGGCAGAACCCTGCGCACTCATTTCGTTCGCTGCTTTTCTTGTATCAGCTTCTTCTCTCTTCATTCAAGCAGGAGTTTGGCTTCTTTTCCCGGCGCTACTCTTTTACTTCTTCTGCTCCAATATCCCCTTTGGGGTGGCCGCCCGCAGTCGAACGGGCCATCTGCTACAAAGAACCACCTTCTGATGCTACCAGGTTACAGTATAAACGCCAGAGCAACAAAACGCAATAGGAGCAGCTTCTTTGCCTCTCTTTGCCAGCCGGCGTTTCTCTTTAGTTCAGGCGATAGCGCGCACCCCCGCCCTCGACTCGCCGCTTGAGAGGTACCTTTGATTGAGGCAAACATTACTTCATTCCTATCTACAGATTATGGGCTAGACGCCAGCCCTCAACTCATCTATTATAGTGATGTACTCTCCCCATTTTCCTATCCGTGCGTCCAGGATAGGGGAAGCGATTCACAACTTCTATCAGAAGGCCAGGAGTTCTTTCACTGTAGAGATCACTCTTGCTATTCGGTACGGTCATTGTTCTTACTGCCTCGGCCAAGGTCAAGGAGGCGACTAGTCAGCCAGCGCTGCGCTGACCACCGCGATCTCTTCAGTTCGCCGGTACCCGGATGGCCATCCAGCGCCGCTGTTCCGGCTCTGGCCCTGGCTCTGGACGATCTGAACCTTCAGGAGTTCATTACGATGGCTTTAGAAGCTTTGCAGCGTCTGGATCAGCAAAAGGGCGACCTCCCCTCCCAAAGTTATGTTCCACGAACAATGCCCCAGGCTCTCGGCATGTTCGACATGATGATGATCTTCATGATGATCATGCTCTTCATTAACAATCCAGTAAGTACGATAGGGGCGGGGCCTGCCGCTTTTACTTACTGGCTGCTGGGAGCCGTGGTCTTTTTTATCCCCTGCGTGATCGGCGTTGCCCAACTGGGTGTTCTCTACCCCCACGAAGGCTCTACCTACATCTGGACCCATCGCGCGCTAGGGAATTTCTGGGGTTTCTTCGCTAGCTTGATTTTCTGGATGCCAGGTCTGCTGGCAATGGTTGCTAGCCTGAGCATTGGCATCGCCTTCATTCAGGGCCTCAACTCTTCCTGGCTGACTCAGCCCTGGCAGCAGGGCTTGCTCTGCATCGCCTTGCTGATCATCTCCACTGTGTTGGCACTCCAGCCGATGAGCACCCTGCGCCTGGTGATCAATGCGATTACGCTTTTGACCTACGCAGTGGTGGTCTTACTCGGTGGTGCGGCCCTGATCTGGTTGGCAACTGGTCATCGTACAGCAACGCCTTTCAACGATCTCCATTCCTGGGGCATCGATCCCTCCAACTTTGTGCTCTACGGAAGCGTGGTGCTGGCTTACCTCGGCGCCGATATCTCGATGATTCTTGGCGGCGAAATGGCTAGCGAGCGCATCGCCTCCCGTCATGTCTCCTGGGGCGCGTTCTTTGTCATTCTCAGCTATCTGGTGATTACCTTCGCCCTTCTGGTCGTCCTCGGTCCCGATGGCGCCAGCCAGGGGCCTTTTGCGGTGATCAGCGTCATCGATAATGTCTTTGGGAAGTTCCTGGGGAATGTGGCCGCGGTCTGTGTCATTGCCTATTTCCCAATCTTCACTACCCTTTTGAATGTGGCCTTTGCCCGCCTGCTGATGGTGGCCAGCATCGACCGCTTCCTGCCACTGGGGCTGAGCCGCTTGAACCGTAATCGCCAGCCCGCGAACGCCATCATTTTCCAGACGGTGGTGGCTTGCCTGTGCGCCGCGCTGATTTTCCTGCTGCCTTATCTCTTGCCTCTGGGGCAGCCCACCGACCTGGCCACAGTGGTCTTTACGGTGACGCTCTCGGTGTTGACTCTGGTCTGGGCTTTCTCGTCAATCTTTATCTTCGTCGACCTGGCGGTCTTCTATTTCCGCCAGCGTGAGCGCTTCCTGCGCCTGCTGGTGGTGCCACTCCCGGTGCTGTGGCTCTGCATTATCATCGCGCCTCTTGCCTGCTTAATGGCAATGATTGTAACATTATTGTACTCGCCGATCCCACAACAGATCAGCAATGGCCAGTGGTGGTACATTGTGGGCGGCTTGACTGTGATTTGCCTGGTGCTCTGCGGCATTGCCAGTATGTTCGCTATTAGCCAGGCTGCCTGGCAGGACCAGAGCTTCGAAGCATGAACGGCTCTTATTTGCCTGCAACCGCTCCAGGGTGCCAGAGCGGTTGCTTACTTCGCTCTTGCTGCTGGCCAGGCGCAGTCTCGCGACTCCGACCCGGCCTGGTCTTCCATGCACCAGGCTTGAGGTCCGCTCGCTGCGCCCTCTGATTCCTGCCACGCTGCTGCCCCGTCCCGGTGGGGCCACAGCCGCTCTTGTTTCACGAGCAGCGCTTGAATTCGCTGCTCATTTGCAGTTATTTTGTTGTTTGTAAAGGAGTGGATCGCCATGACGCTTAAGTCTAGCGCGCCAACCGAGGAGCAGGGCAACCTGCGATCCGGGACGATCGGCTTACCCGGTGTGCTCTTCCAGTCGATTACGACAATGGCGCCGGCTTCCGCTGTTTCTTTTAGTTTAAGTGCCGCGGTGCCTTTCGCCGGAACTGCTCTTCCCCTGGCGGTGACGATTACGCTGGTGGTGAGCGTCTTGATCGCCTTGAATATCGGGGAGCTAGCGCGCCATTTGCCTTCCGCTGGTGGCTTCTTTACGTATATCAGCCGCTCGCTCGGTTCCATACCTGGCTGGGTGACTGGGTGGATCTTCGATCTGGCTTACCTGTTGATTATTCCTCTGCAGCTGCTGGTGCTGGGACCGGTCGCCGATTCGATTCTGCCTCTGGGCCCCTACGGATGGGCGATCTGGGCTGTGATTTTCGCTGTGGTGGTTTTTGTGCTGACTTATTTCGGTATCAAGGTCTCTGCCGATGTGGGCGTGGTGCTGGGCTGCATCGAGATCGGGGTCTTCTTACTGCTGGCTCTGTGGCTGATTGTGACTGCCGGGAACAATAATAGTCTGGCAACCTTCAATCCGGCTTCCAGTGCACAGTCAGGCTTTGGCGGCTGGCAGGGCGTGCTGCTGGGAATGATTTTCACGGTGCTGGCTTTTGCCGGTTATGAGTCATCGGCTCCTCTGGCTGAAGAAACACGTGATCCGCGCCGTACTGTGCCTCTGGCAATTGTGTTGGCAGCCCTCCTGATCGGTCTTTTCTATGTCTTTTGCTCTTATGCTGCCGTGGTCGGCTGGGGTCCGGCGAAGATCGCTGCTTATGCCAGCGATCCAAACCCTTGGGGAACGATGGCACAGCGCGTCTGGGGCGGCTTCAGCATCATTGTGAACCTGGCGATTCTGAATAGCGCGCTGGCAAACTCGAATGCCGGTGTGAACGCCGTGTCGCGCGTGCTCTACGCTATGGGCCGTGTGCGCGCTCTGCCGGGAGTGCTGGCTCATCTGAACCGCTTTGCTTCGCCCGATGTGGCCATTGTTTTCACTATGGTGGTGGGCACTGTACTGACGGTGGCGCTCGGTCTCGCCTTTGGAACAGGGACCGCGTTCGCCCTGATCGGTACGATTATTGTGCTGCCCATTATCCTGGTCTACCTGGCGACCTGCGTGGCGGTACCGGTCTTTTACCTGCGCGAGCACCCCAGTGAGTTTAATGTCTTCCGTCATATTCTGCTGCCGCTGATCCCAACGGTGGTGCTGCTGATCGTGCTCTGGTTCCAGGCAACGCAGCAGTACGAGGCTCCGCTGACGTGGGCCTTCCCACTGGCAGTGGCCTGGCTGGTGCTCGGGATCATCATCGCTCTGGTGCTGCGCTTCCGCGCTCCAGAGGTGCTGGAAGCGAGCAGCAAGGTCTACGTGGAGGCCGAGTAAGTTCCTCTGGTAGAGGTCGTTCCGCTCGTAGCTGAAGATACAATGGGGAGGCGGGCCGCCCATCGGCGCCGCCTCTCTTTTTTTTGGTGAGCGGGGAGTACTTGGCCCTCCACTGCTGACCGTGCTTGAGCTTGCTTTGGCTGCTGCTGCTTTTTACAATAGCGGCTAGAGACTCTTTCTCTGGAGATGTCTGGCTGATGAGTTCTTCTCTGCTTCCCCGCGATTTTCTGCGTTTTCCGACAGAGCGCGAGCTGGTGCTGCGCGATCAGGGGACGCTGGTGGGGGTGATCCCTGAGATCTGCCTGGTTTCGCATTTCCAGGTTGGCGACTGGGAGGTGCTGTATCGCCCCTTGACCACCGGCAATGTGCGCCGCTGGGGCCTGCCGCTGATGATCCCGAATTTTTCACGCCTGCGCAATGGGCTGTTTGTGGAGAAGGGAACCACCTTGCCGATCCACGGCTTCGGTCGCCTGCTGCCCTGGACCCTGCTGGCGGCAGACGAGCGTCAGGTCCAGTTGCAGCTGCAGAGTAGCGAGGTGACGCGCGCCTGCTATCCCTATGAGTTTACTTTTACGGTGACGGTGGCGGTGGCGCCCGGTAGGTTGACCTATACGCTGGAGATGGCGAATCGCAGCGCTGAGATGATGCCGATTGCTCCAGGTTTCCATCCGTATTTTGCTGTGGCTCAGGCCGATAAGCCGCGCTTGCAGGTGCAGGGCCTGCCTGGCTTCGAGGCGGCGGCGATCGACTGGGAGCATCAGCCGCCAGATACCCCCTACCCGTTCGCTGGCGAGGTGACGATCACTTTTCCCAAACGGGGAACGTTGATCGTTGCGGAGCTGCCCCAGGACGGTCGCTATGCGCTGCATAATATGCAGGTGTGGACGGAACTGCCGACCCGCCCAGAGCACGCTTTCGTTTGCTTTGAGCCGACGGTCGGCAGCGAGGATGCGCTGAATAGGCCGGGCGATCGTTTGGAGATCGCTCCAGGAGCGACAGCCTCGATCGTGCTACAGCTTCAGGCCCAGGCTCAGCCTTGATGAGCTCGCCTCGCTTTCCGGCCTGATCAAGGCTGCTCGCCTCTTAGCACTGGTTGCGGCTCGGCGCCTTGGTTGCGTCAGCAGGCGATCGAGGTCAGGCTGATGGTTTGTGCGCGCGAATGCTGGCGCTGAGCCAGCGGCCCTCAAGGCGATGGCGCTCTTCCTGGTTGACAAATGGCGGCCAGCCCCAGTCTCTTGAAGCCAGCTCGACGACGACCTCCTGGAAGCCCACGGCGGCTAGCAGCTCACGATAGGCTGCAGCGCTGATGGCGCCAGTCAGGCAGGTCGCCCAGGCCCGCGGTTCGCGCTGGAGTCTGGCCGGTGGCTCGCCCTCAAGGACTGTATCGGCCAGGACCAGTCTGCCACCTGGTTTGAGGAGACGGTAGGCTTCGCGTAAGACGCGCTCTTTGTCAGGCGCCAGGTTGATGACACAGTTGGAGATGATGACGTCGATGCTTTCCGAGGGTAGCGGGACAGCTTCGATGATCCCGTGGAGGAAGCGCGCGTTTTCCAGGCCGAGCTGGCGCCGATACTGCTCGGCCCGCCCCAGCGCAACCTCGTTCATGTCAACACCGTAGGCTACTCCTCCAGGCTGCACCTGCCGGGCCGCTAGCAGAACGTCGAGGCCGGTGCCACAGCCCAGATCAAGTACGATTTCTCCCGGCTTCAGTTGAGCGTACTTGAGAGGATTGCCACAGCAGCAGGCGCCGGCGAGCAGCTCCGCGGGCAGGCTCTTGAGCTGCTCAGGAGCATAGCAGGTACACTGGCCAGGCGCCCGCTCCTGACTTTCATCTCCGCTACAGCAGGCCACCGCAGAACTCACTCCGTTTTCCTGATAGTAGCGCTGAATAAATGACCGTAGTGCTTCTTCTGATGTAAAAGGCATGTCTGCCATACTGGTCTCCTCCTTCTTGCTGGCTGGTGCTGGCAATCAATCAGCCGGATCAGCGCAGCTTTTGCTCTGTCTGAAAGAGAAGACGCCTTCTCTGGGAAAAGGACGCAGCCAGCGCGTCGACCAGGACGGCAGGACAATCTGGGCGATCGCATAGCATTGCGGAGCAGAGACGTTCACTGGAAGCAAGCGCCACTACACTGATTGTTTGTCTCGGGGTCCATACAACAGGAGGCCAGTGGCTGGTAGCCGATGACTCGTCCCAGACGATCAAATTCAAACTGGCAGCAGGCCCGTAGAAGCTGGCGGAGCCGTTCGCGCGCACGCTGGACGCGCGATTTGGCTCCTGAGAAGGAGAGTCCCAGGCGGCGGGCCAGTTCGCGCTGTGAGAGACCTTCATACTCGGTAAGGATCAGCGCTTCGCGATAGGGTGCAGGCAGGCAGTGGATTAGCTCCTGCAAGGATCGCTTGATGGCGGCCCGCGCCGCCTCGCTCTCTTGCTCTTGCTCAGGGCGCGGCAGGACCTCGCTCGTGGCCGCCTGGCTCTGAGGCTGATCCTCTAGCGGCAGAAGGTTGCGACGCCGACGGTAGTAATCGCAGACCAGGTGACGGGCGATGCGATAGGCCCAGTGCTCTAGTTTCTCATTGGAACGCAGCTCTTGAGAGTGTTGGTGAATACGGAGAAAAATTTCTTGTAAGAGGTCGTCCACGCTCTCTTCGTCAGGCAGTCGACGACGGAGAAAGAGACGCAACGGCTCATGTAAGGCAATCCAGGCTCGTTCAGTCACGCTGGACATTGGTGCGGCCTCCTCGTGCACAGACTTTTCTTTTAGAAGACGCGGCTTCGCCTGAAAGGACGCAGCCCCCTCTCTTGAGGTAAGGCAGCTGCTGGGAGAACAGAAGGTCACCTTCTCTTGCACCTCTACCGAGACTCGTTCGTAAATATCTTTTGAAACGATGGAAAGGGAGTCTGACCAGCTCTTCGGCGAGCTGGCCCTGGTCAGTCTGGCAGACTGGTCTGGTCACACTCCAGCGCTCTGTGCCTCTCTTGACAGTGTGCAATTTCGCCTTGTGTGGGATATAATAAGGTAGTTATAGGGAGCACCTGAAAGTGTCACGCCAGTGCCAGGGAGCGGGATGCACGCCGCTCTCAGCGAAAGACGGCGCAACCAGAAAACAGGAACGTCTCGCAATGGAAAAAGAGCCATTATCTGGTCTGTATCACGCACAACAGCAAAGCAACCATCAAAATAATAATACGCCGCCCCCGCTGCTACCGGTGCCGCCGCGCCAGTCGCAGCGACAGCAGTCATCGCCTAACCAGTCGCGCGGCCCCTCTGGGCAGCCGCCGCGTTCCTCAAACCTGAATTTCTGGCTGCTGCTGGTAGTACTGCTGGTACTGGGGTTGTACTTATATAGCTATATCAGTAACGCCAATAGCAGTTCCTCTCCTCAACGGGAGGAGTTGACATATACTCAGTTCTATCAGGAGATCAACGCCGGCAACATCAAGACGGCGACCTTTATTGGACAGACGGATATCGTCGGCGATTTCCGCCAACCGGTAGACGGCCATCAACAGTACCACGTCTACCAACTACCCCAGCCGCAGACCGATCCGCAGCTGATCCCGCTGCTGCTGTCCAAAGGAGTGACTGTGATTAACCAGGCTCCGCCGGACAACAGCTTTTGGATCAACCTGCTGATTACGGTGCTTCCCTGGGCTTTCCTGCTGGGATTATTCTTCTTTGTCACTCGTCGAGCCACGCAGGGGCAGCAAGGCATTTTTAACTTTGGCCGCAGCCGCGCGCGCCTGATCCTGGAGGACCGGCCCAGCACGACCTTCGCCGATGTGGCCGGGGTCGATGAGGCTAAGTACGAGCTGCAGGAGGTCGTCGAGTTTTTGAAGACGCCCCAGAAGTTCCAGCGCCTGGGCGGCAAGATCCCGCGCGGCATCCTCCTGGTTGGCCCTCCGGGCACCGGTAAGACCTTGCTGGCACGGGCTGTGGCCGGCGAGGCCGGCGTCCCCTTCTTCTCGATGTCCGGCTCTGAGTTCGTCGAGGTCCTGGTGGGTGTGGGCGCCAGCCGCGTGCGCGATCTCTTCGACCAGGCCAAGAAAGCTGCTCCCAGCATCATCTTCATCGATGAGATCGACGCCGTCGGACGCCAGCGCGGCGCCAGCATCAATACCAATGAGGAGCGCGAGCAGACGCTGAACCAGCTGCTGGTTGAGATGGATGGCTTCGAGTCGCATCAGGCGGTGGTGGTGCTGGCAGCGACCAACCGCCCCGATGGTCTGGACCAGGCCCTGCTGCGCCCCGGTCGCTTCGACCGCCGCGTGACCGTGGACCGCCCCGATTGGAGCGGACGCCTGGCAATCCTGCGTATCCACACGCGCAATCTGCCACTGGCCCCGGACGTGGACCTGGAGGCGATCGCACGGGCGACGCCGGGCATGGTGGGCGCCGACCTGGCCAATCTGGCGAATGAGGCGGCCCTGTTGGCGGCCCGTCGCAACCTCGACTACATTGACCGCCGCTGCTTCGAAGATGCCCTTGACAAGATCCTGCTGGGCGCTGAGCGCCCGCTGGTGCTCAACGAGGAAGACCTGCGCGTGACGGCCTACCATGAGGGAGGTCATGCCCTGGTGGGTCTGCTCACACCTCACTCCGATCCGGTCACGAAGGTGACCATCGTGCCGCGCGGCCAGGCGTTAGGTGTGACGATGTCAACTCCCCTGGATGATCGCTATAACTATCCAAAGGAGTATCTCCTGGCGCAGATCACCTACGGTCTTGGTGGCCAGGCCGCTGAGCGAGTCGTCTTCGGCACTATTACGACAGGCGCCCAAAGCGACTTGATGAAGGCGACGGCCCTCGCTCGCCAGATGGTGACGCGCTGGGGCATGAGTGAGCGCCTGGGAACGATTTCCTACAGTGAGCGCCCCAGCCCCTTCTCGGGTGTCTCCGAAATGGAGGTCGGCCAGCCCTACGACTATAGCGAGGAGACTGCGGAGCTGATCGATGAAGAGGTTGAGCGCATCGTGCGCTCTTGCTACCAGCAGGCAATCGATCTGCTCACCCGTCATCGCCGTACGCTTGACCGCATCGCGGAGGAGCTGCGCCGCCACGAGACGCTCGATGGCGAGCAGCTGCGCGCTATTCTGGCCGAGACCGGCGCGACACCGGCCCCCGATGAGCCGGTTCCTCTGGGCACTCCTCAGGTGATCGCTCCACCAGAGCCGACCTCAGCGCCGGCTCCTCCCGAGGTTGGCACAAGCCGCAACGAGTCGGAGCCGCCCGCCTCCGCTGCGCCTGGCAATGATAGCCGTCTCCTGTGAGGAAGCGCCGGGCCGGCTTCGTAACGTGGAGGTCGACGCCCGGCTCGCTCCTTCGCCAGGTTACCAGGAAGGAGGCGGGCAGCACAGCGGGCCTGCCTTCTCTGCTGGATCAATTGTCAGGCTCGCTGGCTGCTCTGATGACACTCTTTGACTGAGTGCTCTCTCTCACTGTGAAGCTGACAGCGCGCCAGGCTCTGGCTATTGCCTTGCTCAGCGCTCATTCCTCTAGCTCTCCAGTGAAGAACTGCCGTAGCCCTGGATAGTCGCGCATGAGCGTGTCGACAAAGGCTTCTGGCAGCGGTAAAAAGAGGCCCTGCGCCTCTGCCAGCGGCGTGCTTTCGTCGCTGGCCAGCGTCAGCACCCCCTGAGCCTGCAGCATCGTGCGCCGCTCTTTGAGCAGCCAGGCGCGCACTCGCAATAATGGCCCATAAGGGACGTAGCGCCGATAGCGCACCTCCAGCTTGCCCGTCATGGTCCACTGAGGCTGCTGAGCGAGCAGCGAGGCCCGTCCCAAGGTCTCGTCCAGGACGGAAGCCACAATGCCGCCGTGAATGACGCCAGGAAAACCCTGGTGCTCCTCGCGCGGCTGAAAATCGGCGACGATGCTCTGGTCTTCACGACGAAAAACCAGCTGCAGCCCATAGGGGTTGCGCTGGCCACAGACAAAACAACGCTGATAGTCAGTATCGTCGTTGAGCTTCATAGAACGAGCAGAGGGCGTCCTTCCGTGGAGAATTTTCGCCGGTGGAGCTTGAACGGGGAGTCCTTGGGCCTGTCTACCTGCTGCAGGCAGGCAGACAGAACTTACAGGGAAGGCTCTCTTTCGCCCCCCACACCACCGGCCTAGGCTGAGTGTATCACAGCCCAGCGATCAGAGGCAAGCGCTCCACCAGCCTCCTCAACCTGGCATCGGCTCCCACCCGCGAACCCACAACAACCTTCTCCACACCTTTCCCTCAAGATTGGTCTCGACTGCGCCAGGGAGCCGAAGACCCAGATTCTGCCACCTCTTCTTGCAACACGGGCTTCTCGTGCGCGCTGACCCGGGTCAGCAGGCCACGCTCCCGCAGGCGGAGGTAGAGGAGCAGCCAGAGGCTCAGCCAGACTCCGCCGAGGAGATAGCCGCCAAGGACATCGCTGGCCCAATGGTCTCCGAGATAGATACGCGATGGTCCCACCATAACAATGAAAAAGCCTGAGAGGAGCAGCAGAAGGATACGCCACCAGCTCCGGCCTTGGAAGAGAATGAGGCCATAGGAGAACAGCAGACCCCAGTAGGCCACATAGGCCATGACATGCCCACTGGGAAAGCTTGCTCCGCTGGCCGCTTGCAAAACCTCAACCAGCGTGGGCGAGGGACGCGGACGCGCGACCAGCAGCTTGATTGTACGATTGAGTAGCTCGCTGCTCAAACAGTTACCAAGCAGAATCAAAGCTTCCAGGCGCAGGCGTCCAAGCCAGAGCAGAATGGCCGTGACTAACACCAGCCCCGCCGCCAGCAATGGCACACTGCCGATGAAGCTGATTGCCAGCATCAGCGTGCGTAGCCAGGGACTCTGCTCCTCCTGGAATTCGCGCGTAATGGCCACGTCGATGGTCAGTACCGGGTGGGCGTGAACCCACCAGGCCAGCAGCGCGAACAGGCCGAGCAGCAGCGTGTAGAGAGCCAACAAGAGTTGGCCTCGATGTAATGTCCGATACCAGGGAAGTCGCTCTCTCTGAATCTCTCGCTGCATTTCTTGTAAAGGAGTTTCTTCCTCGCTGCCGCTGATCGCCTGAGGCGCTTCTCCCTGTCGCCTGGTCTGAGAAGGGCGCTCCGCCATCCTGACCTGCTTCCTCCTCTTGAGCGAGTGGAGGTGCTCGCAACGCAGACGAGTCGCCTCCTTGTTGTATTATATCTGATGGAGAACCGCCGCCAGTGAACAGGAAGGCACTACCCTGGCTTGAAGAGGGGAAGGAGAGCAAGCACGATGGCAACGTTCGAGGTACGTTCTGCGCGTCCGGAGGATCGTGAGACGGTTCTCGCTTTTTGCGCTCATACCTGGGAGTGGGGGGACTACATCGCCGAGGCCTGGGATGCCTGGCTAGAGGACCAGCAAGGGAGGCTACTGGTGGCCGCCAGCGACGGGCGAGCCGTAGGTCTACTCCATTTGCGCATGCTCAATGAGTACGAAGCCTGGCTGGAAGGTCTACGCGTTGACCCGGCCTATCGCCGCCAGGGAGTCGCGACCGCTTTGCACCAGGCTGCGCTGGCTGAGGCTCTGCGCCTGGGAGCAAGGACAGTGCGCCTGCTTACCGAGGCCAGCAACAGTGCCGCCATCGCTCTGGCCAGGAAAAGTCGTATGCATGAGGTCGGTAGCTTTTTCCCCTTTCAGGCCCCACCTTTGCCAGAACTGCCACAGCGCCTGGCTTCTCTCCCCCGACCAGAGCCGGCACGCGTCGAGGACCTGGAAGAGATTATTGACTATCTCAATGTCTCGAATATCTTCCCTTTGACTGGTGGCCTCTACTATTCGGGTTTTATCGCCTATAGTATTAGCGACCGCTTGCTGAAGGCGAAGATCAACGCCGGCGAGATCTATCTCTTGCGCCGCTGGGAGCGCCTTGATGGATTGATGATGATTGAGCAGCGCGAAGGACGCCACGGCCAATATCTGTTCATTGGCTATATCGACGGTACGACTGCTGACACCATCGGCCAGCTCGCCTATGTCCTGCGTCATCTGACGGCGCAGCGTAATCTGGAGGCGGTGCGCGCCCATGTTCCTGACCTGCTGATGGTGCGCGATACCTTCGCTGGAGCCGAATATGAAGTCGCCGACAGCCCCTATGTCACCTATGAGCGCATGCTGACCTGAGTCGTTTACACCGCCGCCACCTTTATCTCAGTGCCACTCAGGCCAAGCGCTGTTTCCTCTGGTTCTGGCCAGGTTCTTACCTATCAGCTCGGCTGCAGCAGAAGCCAGAAGCCAACCATCCTGCCCGGCAGCAAAGCCAGGACAGCGACGCACGCAGAGGAGCCAAGAAGAGAATCAGCAACAGAAAGCGGGACGGAGGGCGCAGCTCAGCTACCGCGGACCCAGCAGGCCGTCCCGCCTCGCTGTCGAGGAGTACTTTCCTTCTTACTCTTTCAATCCGGCGTGGAGAGGCTACTGATGCTGCAGTGGCTTCATGACCGCGCGAGGATTCTTCAGCGCCCGATAGCGCACCAGCCAGCAGCCATAGTGCATACCACCGCCAACCGCAGGCAACGCCAGCCACTGGCCGTCTTGTAACTGGTCATGATAGATCAGCTCGGCCATAGCCGCCGCAATGCTTGCATTCGAGAGATTACCATAATAGCGGAAATTATCGACCAGCTTCTCCATTGTCGAAGCCGGCCAGCCATAATCGTGAATCAGGAGCTCGCCGAGGCGGCGCGTAATACGCGAGTTGGCCTGATGGGGGATAATGTAGGCCACCTCGTCATAAGGGAGGCCAGCATGGCGTACGCAGGCATCAACCGCTTCCGCCATCGCGCGCGGGGCTTCGCGGAAGACCTCCTTGCCGTTCATTTTGGTATAGCCCACCAGATTCTGTGAGAGCAGCTGCGCCAGCTCTTTGCCTTTCCCCTCGCGATAAAGCTGAAGAATCTTCATGTCGACCTCGGCCATCTCGATGGAATCCTTGCGCAGCGGCGTTTGATAAAACAGAGCCGCGGCCTGGCCAGCATCATAACCACTGATGGCGTAGGTCTCATCTCCCTCCTCGCCGCGCTCCAGCAAGAAGGCTGCTGCGCCCTCACCGAAAAGCGAGCTGGTCTTCCAATCCAGAATGTGCATAATATTAGGCAGCAGGCCCTCCGCCGTCACCAACAACACCAGGCGCGCCGTGCTACAAGAAAGCGCCTCGGCACAGACCTGAAAAGCCTCGGTCTGGGAGGCGCAGGCGCCGCGCAGCATTGTGGCGCGAATGGGCTTGAGGCCGAGGCGATGCTGGACCTGCCCGGCGATAGTAGGGAAAGCATCGTTATCAGAGGAGGAGGCGCCAATAATCATATCGATCTCGGAAGCCGAGCGACCGGCGCTTTCGAGGGCCCGCTGCGCTGCCACGACGGCCATATCGACCAGCGATTCATCGCGCGGGGCATCAGGGCTGTCGATCAGGCCGGGTGCCTCATCACCGGCCATCCGGCGGCACAGCTCTAGTGTGCTCGCGCGCACATGGCGGGTAATGAGACCTGTCACCCGCTCCAGATCCTCGGCCTTGCGCGGGTCGCCCAGGCGAGTCGAAATATAGGCAAAAAAATCATTGGTGATGATTCCAGCGGGTGCATAGGTGCCCAGGCCAATCAGGCGCACTCTGGCGCGGGTGTAGATCTCAGGCACAATGTAGGTATACTGCGGCCATGATCCATCTGTAGGGAAGGATGTCATTGCTTGATGAACTCCCTCAATGAGGTTCCATGATCAGGCATAAGACCGATTATTCCAAGTATACCACATTGCCGCCGTTCCCGTCCTTAGCGCTGATCTTCCAGTCACCGCTCTGAGTCAGAGAGGCAGCGGCAGCGCAGCTTGACGGCGCCGCCCGGTTCCGCCCTCGCTTGACCTGGGTGATAGGATAGGAAAGGCAGCTATCGCGCTAGCAGAGGAGAGAGACGCATGACTGCTATTTCGCCCGGGCAGGAAGCTCCGACCCGGACCGCCCAGAAGCTTCGCCAGGTTCATACGATCACCGACCGCTTTGGCATGCTCAACACCTACCTGATCGACGATGGCGGTCTGGTGGTCGTCGATCCTCGCTCCTCCTTAAATGGGCAGTTGATCCTGTACTACACCGAGCGCTTTTTGAAGCGCTCGCCCGCCGATATCGATCTGATCGTGCTGACCAGCCTGGAGACAAACCAAAGCGGGGGTATCGAGACGCTGCGTCAGCGCTGCGCGGCGCCAGTAGCCGCGCTCTCCAAGGTGAGAAGCCGTGCTTCCTCTTCGGGCGAGGAAGGCCGCGGGAACGAAGGCGGTAATCTGAGCATTTCTATGCCTTTCCGCACTGGTGAGCTATTCTCGCTTGACGTCTTGTTCGCTCTCACCGCCCCTCATCTGCGCCAGGTAAGTATCTGGCTGCAAGATGTAGGCGGTCTGCCACGTCACGAGGACTGGCGCGTGATCGCCACGAGCGGCGCGACACGGGGCTCTTTTTGCCTCTATAATCCCTTCTCCTGGGAGTTGATCGGCGGGGCCGCAATCAGCACGACCGAGGGAGGAGTGCCTATCCTCCACGCCGGCGGCGATCAGCGAGGTCAGCAGGAGACGCTGCGCCTGCTGCGTGATCTCCAGATTTACTATCTCTACCCGGGTCAGGGCAAGCCTCTGCTCGCTCGCAACGCCGCCGCCCAGCTCCGCCTGGACTGGTAGGGCGGAGCTGAAGCAAGCAAGACTCAATGTTCTGGAGGCCAGAACGGCTGTGCGTGCGGCTGCATCTGCGACTGCGGCTGCAGCGGGTGCTGTAGCTGCGGCTGGGCCGCAGTAAAGAGCGGTTCACTGGGGGTGGAGGCAGGAGGAGAGGCGGACGCTCCCGGGAACGTACCCGCTGCTGGCGAGGTGACCAGGGGCCTGTACTGAAGAAGCACGGCCCCTAACTGCACCAGATCACCACTTTCCAGCAAGCATGGACTGCTCAGCGGCTCCCCATTCACCAGCGTCGCACCATCCGTCAGGTCCTGGAGATAGAGGCCCTCAGAGCGCACCAGCAAGAGGGCATGGCGTGGGGCCAAGGAAGGATCTGGGAGACAGACCTCGCAGCCCGGATCAGCGCCGATCACCAGAGCCGGCCCGTTACACACGAAGCTGCGTCCCACCAGGGTCCCATTGCAGATGAGCAAGAGATGGGTCACCGTGCGCATCGCTGGCAGAGCCTCCGAGGGTGCAGTGATTGTCTGGGACGCCTCTGAGAAAGAGGGCAGCGGTGTCTGCCGGAGCGAGGCTTGCGGCTCGTCGACTGCGGGTCTGGCCCCAAATGATGGCTCCCAGGCCGTGGTGAGCGTTGGGGGCGTCACAGGTGGCGCTGTCACTGGCGATGCTGCCTCGCTCTTCCGCAGGCGCACGGGGCGCAGCGGATGAGGATGGCGCAGCAAAGGATCATCGTCAGTTGAGACCGCCGTGCGCGTCGGCGTGGCCAGCTCAAAGAGGAAGCGCAGGGAACCGATCTCTAGCATATCGCCCGAGTGCACGGGGGCAGAACCAGAGACGCGCTGTCCATTGAGAAAGACGCCGTTCAGACTGTGGCAGTCAGTCACATACACCTGGCCATTGTCCCAGATCAGTTCGGCGTGATAGCGCGAGGCCAGATCATCGTCGAGCCAGATATCGTTTTCTTCGCCGCGCCCCAGGCGCACAAAGGTGCGAGTCAGAGCCAGCCGTTGACCCTGCAAGCGACCATTGCGATGCTCCAGCCACCCCCAGGGTGTGTCGGCATTGAAGACAAAAGGGGCGGTCACGCCAGGCGGATGCGGCGCGTAGGGAGCCGGGGATGCAGCTAGCTGGGGAGCACTCAGGTTGCGCGTCAGGGCGCGGGTCCCCTGGAGACCAACGGAAAGAGGCGTCGCGAAGAGGCCGTAGCCCAGGGCTGTGGACAGCGGCAGCCCCCAGCCACACAGGGCCACATAGGCCAGCATGGCCGCCACCTCCGCGGGCGGGAGCACTGGTTGCAGGGGAACGAAACGCAGATAAAACCAGATCAGGGCGGGAGCAATCAACAGCGCAGATAACCCCTCCACCAGCAGCGCCCCAGCGAGCTGGCGTCTTGTTCCGCGGCGGCCCAGCAGCTTATAGACGACCTCTCCGGCCATCGTCAGCAAACAACAGAGGAGGCCACCGTAGCAACCGAAGCTAAACCATTCAGGGAAAGCAACGCTACTCGTAGCACTCCCTCCTTACATACGCCCCATCGCTCTAGAGCATCGGCTCAACGCCGGCATGGCGAGCCTCAGAAATCAGAATTCTGTCGAGGACAGCACCCTGCTTCTCTTCCTTAGCATAGAGCGCATCGCTGGCAATATTTACAGCATCGCCTGTCATAGCAGCACTCAGCTGACTTGCATCCCAATAACCAAAACCCTGTTCATCAGGGGAGAGCGCCACCCCGAGTAAAGTGCGATCGGGCAGCACCACAATGACAGCGTGCAGGCCAATACTTTCCACCGCCGAAGCCAGCAAGAGAGTTACCTCGATATCCGAGCCACTACCCTGCTGGAGAACCTCGGAAGGAAGGCGAATCGCCTGGATTGCTGAGGCTGTGCTCTCCGGTCCAGCATAGGGGACACCCTGGCGCTGGCAACGCAGGCCATAGTCGAGTCGTAGGGCATCGAAGATAGCATCGACCTGATCAAGCACCTGACGCAGAATCGTTCCCGAGTAGCCCGTCATCGCCAGCGGAGCCGGCGGCGGCTGCTGAGGAAGGTAGGCCATCGCGCGCGTCACCAGCTCCTCGACCGCGGGAGCAGTCGGCGTTATCCAGGCCGCGATGCGCAACCGATTGGCCGCCGACCAGGCCATCAGGCGCCGCGAATGGAGCCGTAAAGGGATGGCATTGCTGTAATAGCGCGTACCACGCACATCGGCCACGGTCACCTGCAGCTGGGTCTGACGATCACTGGTCAGCTTTTGCAAGGCCCCATTCAGCAGTGGTGGCACAAAGCCCGCGCTCTGCATCCGCTCCACCGCGCTCACCGTGCGTGTCTCCGTCTGCGAAAAACCGGCGATGGCTACGCTGATGCGCAGTGGCTGCGGGCCAGCCACGCTACTAAAGAGCACCTCCACGACAGCGCTCTCTGTGTGCAGGTAAGAGGGATAAAAGGCGGAAAACACGTCCTGGGGAGCATTCACACAAACGCGCACCGGGAGCTGGCCACCACAGTGTTGGCGATCTGCCAGACTCGCCTGCTGATAATGGGCATAGCTCTGCAAGCCGCCCCAGACATAGCCCAGCCCCAGGCCCGCCAGCCCGCTGACAGCCAGCAACAGCACGATGATCTTTCTGGCCATTGCCTCTTTTCTCGCCCCTTGCCTGCTTTGCACCAGGAGAATGTGGTGAGAGATGAAGGCATTATATCAAAGCGTGTCAGAGCTGACAAAGGCATAGGACTTGTTGGGGACCTCCTTGCAGGCGGGGCCAGGGCGAGCGTGGCTCTCATCCCCCAGGCTGGCCGCAGAGGCTCTCACCACGAGGAGAGCACGGAGCGGAACTGGAAGGCCCGAATGAGCTGGAGCACGCCGAAGACAATGGCGTAGAGACCAATCAGCCAGACCAGGGCCAGCAGTCCAGCCGCTGGACTCAAGGCCAGGGCAATCCCCAAGAGAATGGAGGCCACGCCAGCCAGCATCAGCGTCCATTCTAAGCCGAACGCGCGTCGGAAGCTCAGAGCCGCCGCCACCTCGATCACGCCCGTGAAGATGGCCCAGATGGCTATCAGGGCTAGCAAGACTAGGGCTGTAATGCCCGGCCAGAAGAAGGCTAGCAGGCCCACCACAATGCCAGCCAGCCCTTCAATCAGGAGAATCCACCAGTGGCCGACATTGTTACGCTCCTGCAGCGCCACCGCTACGGCGACAAGGCCATCAACAAGAGCGTAGGCGCCGAAGAGGTAAATCAATACCAGAAGTGTAAGATGAGGCCAGAGCAGGGCAGCAATACCGAAGAGAATGGCCGCTACTCCGCGTATGGCCAGTATCCACCACGAGTGCTGCGAGATCTGATAACCGTTCATCATACCTATCACGCTCCTTTTCCTGTGCCACACCGGTCACTCTGCTTTCTCTCCTCATGGGAGAGACGTTGCAGATTTTTTCTTTCTCATTAGATGATAACCACAGCAGAGCCTCTCTTGCATCCATTTATTCATAGGGAACACGCAAAAGAGGGTCTGTCGGAGACAACAGCCTGGCTCAACAGGCGCGGCTTGAGCAGGCTGTTGTTTCTACTCTCGGTCCGACTGGCCGCCATAGATATGGCGAGCGCGTGAGCGATCAGCCACGAGCACAAAGGGACTGCGCGACCCTGACCAGCATGCTCATTTGCTCAGGGGAAGCGGATAAAGGCCGGCGGAATGGCATCGGCCAGCCACACCTGGTCGTTCCCGCGATAGAAACGGATACCATGCTCGCTGGCTTCACGCGCGCGCACCTCCAGCACCACAGGCTGAGATGTTCGGCGTCCACCCACCTGTTTGGCGGTGGCGCTATCCACGGAGAGATGCACATACTGCCGGCGCATCGGCTTGAGTCCCTCACGTTTGATGGCGGGGAGCGCCGCCGGCGAGGTTCCGTGATAGAGGATCTCTGGCGGGATGGCTTCTTGTTTGGGCAGGCGACGCGCCAGTGAATGCCCGTAGAGGGCCCGTATCTTCCCGTCGCGCAGCTCGTAGCGCTGTTTCTCCGCACTGGCTATCATGATCTCTAGATCTTCCTCTCGCACATCGCGCCAGCTCGCCCGATGCTGGCGCAAGGCTCGCAACAGCTCAGCAACGGGGACCCAGCCCTCTTCATCTAGCTGGAGTCCATACAGCTCCGGCTGATGGCGCAGGGCATGGGCGACCGTCCGGCTCAGACTGCGATAATCGATAGACCTCTCCCCTCTCTGCTTCATGAACTCATCATAGCTCCTTTCTGCTCTCTCTGTACTCTCAAGGATTACCTAAAAGTCAAAGCGTCTTTCTCAAAAGCGTCTTTCTCAGATGAAGATAAGCTTATGAGCCAGGTCAACGTCTCTCTTCGCCTTTCTACCCTTTACCTGGCCTGAGATTTTTCTCACCTCCTGCCAGCCGCGAGTCTTTTGATGTATACTTCTCTATGTACAAGAATCAGAGCGGGCCTGAACAGGTCCTTCCTCACATCAGGGAGCCTTGGTCAACCGCGTTACGCCTGCTTTTCAGGATGAAAGCAGCATGAGCCACAGACAGAACAGAAAGGAATCGCAGTATGTCTGGCAAGAGACTCCGCTCTCTGCTCCTCCCGGGAGCGCTTTCTCGTGGGCTAATCCTCTTCCTCGTTTTGTGCAGCCTGGCCCTGGTGACAGCGTTGCGCGGACCGCACGATGAGCCGGCCCGCGCCGCTTCGCCCGTGACCTTGAGCGTCTCCGGTATGACGGCGACGATCAGCAATGGTATCTTTACAATCAAGTTCAACAGTTCTGGCACAGGCTACTCGCTGGTCTGGCAGGGCAAGGAGCTGATTGGGCCGGCTAAGGGCTTCTACAGCTCGATCAATGGGGGTACAGGCTTCAGTCCGACTCAGCTCACTGTCGTGACCAATACCTCTAGCATGGTCGATATCGCCTACATCAGCAGCTGGGGTGAGCTGCACTACGTGGTCCAGAGTGGCGTTAGTGGCCTCTACTCCTACTTTCTGGCCACTGGCATCGGGACCGTCGGTGAGTTTCGCACGCTCTACCGCGTCGACGGCTCGATCTTTCGCACAGGCTACAATGGCGTCGAGAGCGCTATCGCTTTCCCCACGCTCAGCCAGATTCAGTCGGCCACCGAGCTGCAGGACTCAACCTACCAGCTCAGCGATGGCACTATCTACACGAAATACGATGCGGCTACCTACTTGATGAGTCAAGATTTGCTCCACGGCGTCTACGGCAACGGCTACGGTGTCTGGCTGATCTCGCCCAGCCATGAGTACAACAATGGAGGACCGTTGAAGCAAGATTTGACGGTTCACGTCGATAGCAGTACTGGCGATGCTGTTGTCTTGAATATGCTCATCAGCGCGCATTTCGGCACGCCGGAGGTGACGATCCCCAACGGTAAGTTCTTCGGTCCCTGGTTTGTCTACTTTAACAATGGGAGTATCAGCGACGCCCAGGCCCAGGCCGCGCTCCAGCAGCAGCAGTGGCCCTATAGCTGGCTCTCCAATCCGGCTTATCCACTTACGCGGGCCACAGTGACGGGCACGCTGCGTCTGGCCGATGGGCGTCCCGCCGCCGGCGCTCAGATTACGCTGGCCCAACCAGGTGGCGATGTCTATGCTCAGGGCGCCGGCTACATCTTTACGACGGTGGCCGATAGCGCCGGCAACTTCACCCTTCGCCAGGTGCGCCCTGGCAGCTATAGCCTCTATGCCTGGGCCAATGGCGGCAGTATCGGGGATATCACCGATCAGTACGAGCTGGATAATGTGAACGTGACCGGCACGAGCACCAACCTGGGAACCCTGACCTGGAGCCCGGTGCGCTATAGTACCCTCCTCTGGCAAATCGGCACCGCGGACCGCAAGGCGGCGGAGTTCCGTCTGGGCAACCTGCCGCGCCAGTACGGTCTTTGGAACCAGGTCCCGGCGAATCTGACCTACACCATCGGCTCCAGCACGCCAGCAAACAACTGGTATTATGCTCAGA
This sequence comes from Thermogemmatispora sp., assembly GCF_019683635.1. GTDB lineage: Bacteria > Chloroflexota > Ktedonobacteria > Ktedonobacterales > Ktedonobacteraceae > Thermogemmatispora. Next base: position 22,744 of record NZ_JADGIA010000024.1, read on the forward strand.
CGGCGGTCGGGACCTGGAATGTTAATTTCTCTCTGAGCCAAAGCTATAGCGGCAACGCTCATCTGACGGTGGCGCTGGCCGGTATGACGCGCACCGCCGCCGTGACGATCAGTGTGAACGGGACAGCCATCGGTAGCTATCCCGCTTACACCAATGATGCGGCGATTTACCGCAGCGCTAACCAGAGTGGCTACTACCATTTGATGGTCTTTAGCTTCCCGGCCTCGCTGCTGAAGGTCGGCAGTAATACGGTGGCCTTCGCGATGACCTCGGTGAGCAGCGGCGGCGGCGTTATGTACGATACGCTCAAGCTGGAGGTGGGACCCCAGGTGACCGGTGGCGGCACGACGGCTACTCCTACGCCTGCGCCCACTCCAACACCGACAGCGCAGCCTACGGCGACGCCCACCCCTACGCCGACAGCAACAACGACGGGCAACGCCTGCCGCGTGAGCTATAGCGTCACCAGCCAGTGGCCCGGTGGCTTCACGGCCAGCATCACCTTGACAAACAGTGGGACAACTACAATCAACGGCTGGACGCTGACCTTTGCCTTCAGCGCCGGCCAAACGGTCACTCAGGGCTGGAATGCTACCTTCAGCCAGCAGGGGAGCCAGGTGAGCGCCAGCAGTCTGAGCTATAATGCGGTCCTGGCCCCAGGTACGGCGACAACGCTGGGCTTCAATGGAAGCTGGACAACCAGTAACCCTGCGCCAGGTTCGTTCACCTTGAACGGCCAGAGCTGCACGCTCACCTGAAGCTATAGAATCTTTTCCCCTCCTCCTTTGGACAAGGCGCCTGCGGTCAGTCTCTGACCACGGGCGCCTCTCTTGATCCCCCCTTCTCCTCACTCTCGATCAGCCAGACAGCGCTCCGCTGGACCTTTTTTGGCTGTCGCTCCCCCGCTTCCCCGGCCCGAAGGCTCGCGGTGCTAGCCTTTTCGTTTATCAATGCAATGCTTAACCAGTCTTCTCCGTTACTGCGGGTAAAATGATCACAGACCGGCTCTGATGAGCCGAGGTTTTGTCTATGCTCAGATATCAAGAGGCACAGCAGCTACAGACACTCATTCAACAGGAAGCTCCAAAGGTGGAGGTGCGCATCTTGTCCGAGGTAGGGCAACCTGACTACTACTGTCTGGCCATCTACCTGTATGGTCAGCCACGCTTCGTAGTCCGCTCGCTGGATCAATGGAACCAGCGCAAAAAGATGCTGAAATCCTGACAGAGAGGGTCAGGTCTTGTCTGGCAAGCAAGCGTCTTGAGCGAGAAAAGGGCGCGGATAGGGCTGGCCTGTCGCCACGGCCATGTGAGGACACATCAGGATGCTCGTCCTGGGCCAGGGCAGGCCAGTACTCAACAGGAGCAAGAGCCTTTTCTTCTTTCTCGGCGCAGGGAGGCGGCTCACCAGTCGAGAGGCTTCCAGGCAGGCAGACAGGCAGGCAGGCAGGCCGAGAGAGCAGCCAGGCAGCAGCACGGCCAGTTAAAGGCTAGCATGCGCTATAATTTCAGCATAGCAGCAAATTCTACCAATGGAGGTACGCAGGCATGAGCGCTGATCCCGCGCCTGCAGCGACGAAGGCTTATCGCAGCCGTGTGGGGCTGGTGGCTGATTCGCCGCAATTCCCCGGAGCCTGGAACGAAATCGTCGAGAAGGTCAAGATTGCCGATGAGCTGGGCTTCGACTCTGTCTGGCTGGGCGAGTCCTGGGGCTACGAACTCTTTACCTCGCTAGCCGATCTGGCTCGTGTGACCAGGCGCATCAAGCTTGGCGCCGGCATAGCCAATATCTACTCACGTACCCCGGCCCTGATCGCCAGCACCGTTGCCACTTTAGATGAGCGTTCTGGGGGGCGCATGATCCTCGGCCTCGGCCCCTCGGGCGCCAATGTCATTGAGCACTGGCACGGCGTACCTTTCGAAAAGCCCCTGCAGCGCACGCGCGAGTATGTCGAGATCATCAGGACGATTCTGCGTCACGAAAAGCTGATCTATCACGGCCAGTTCTTCAAGCTGGAGCGCGGTTTTAAGCTGCGTTTCACGCCGCTGCGCGCGGATGTACCGATCTACATTGCCGCTATGGGGCCCAAGAATGTCATTCAAACTGGGGAGATCGCCGATGGAGTGCTGCCGGTCTACTGGCCGGGCCATAAGTGGCAGGAGCTGCGTCAGCAGTTGGATGAGGGCGCGCAGCGAGCCGGACGCCCCCCTCATAGTGCGTTGATTGCTCCGTATATCACCAGCGTGATTCTGCCCGAGAATGCGGATGAGCAAATGCGCCAGGCAGCTCGCAATCAGGCTGCTGCCCCCCTGGCCTACTATATCGGGAAGATGGGGGTCTATTACGCCGAGATGCTCACTCGCCACGGCTATGGGACCCAGGTCCAGGCTGTCATCGAGGGCTGGAAGCAAGGCATGAAGAGCGCCATCGAGGCCGTCGATCCAGAAATGCTGGACGCCGTGAGCATTGTGGGAACGCCGCGCGAAATCGTGGCCAAGCTGGATCTATGGGCCGAGCGCGGCGTGGATCAGCCGCTGCTCAACATACCAGGCGGCTCAGTGGACGAGGCCGGCCAGCTTCTGAGCTCCTTGATGGAGGCCCTGCGCTCCTGAGCTTGACCTGACCTGACCTGGCTGGGGGTCTGCTTGCCGCTCTGCCGGGCCAGGGTAGACAGCCCAGGCCAAGGACGAGCCGCCCGCGCTCTTCTGCTGCAACGTCCCTGGCCTGGACACAGTCCTGCTCTCCATCCATCCGCTCCCGCCGCCCGGCCCGCTCTGGGAGGAGGTCAGCGCCTGGCCAGGCTCAGATTGTCGCGACTCTGGCGGCGTGCAAAGGCCTCGGCATGTTCCAGCCGACGTTTGATCGAGGGATGGTCGTGAAAGAGGATCTCGACGAGCGGGGCCGGTTCAGCCTCGGCGAGGTTCTGGTTAGCCAGGCGTGTCATCATGCTCTGAAAGGCCTCGCTCTTGCCCGTCGTCAGCAGGGCATACTCGTCGGCCTGGTATTCGAGATAGCGGCTGATGGCGTTACCCAGAGGCATGAAGATCAGGCCGACGGCAGCACTGACCAGCGCAATCAGGGGCAGGGTCGCTGGATCAGCCAGGCCGTGATAGCCGAGCTGCGGCGTGGCCAGCCAGTGCAGCGTGACATTGATCAGATAGAGAGCGACCAGGGTCAAAAGCGACTGGCTGGCGATGAGCTTCCAGATGTCCCCGTGGACATGGTGACCCAACTCATGAGCCAGTACGACTTCGATCTCATCGGGCGTGTACTGATCGAGCAGCGTATCGCCGATGACGATGCGGCGGGTGTTCCCCAGCCCCATCAGGGCCGCATTGGCTGCGGTGGTCTTGCTGCTCATGTGCATAGTGAAGACACCGCGTACGCGCGTGTGGGCACGCTCGGCCAGGGCCAGCAGGCGTGCTTTCAGCTCGCCATCAGGTAGGGGTGTGAAGCGATAGAAGAGCGGCAGAACCAGGACGGGGGCCAGATTGGCCAGCACCACCGAGAAGAGGAGCATCACCAGCGCTACCCAGAGCCACCAGGCCAGCGGCTGCGTGGCCAGTAGCAGATAGATGAGTTCCAGGGCCGCCAGCTCCAAAACGATGCTCAATAACAAGCCCTTGAGCAGGTCGCCTAACCAGGCCCCCAGCGTCTGTACGGAGAGGCCGTAGCGCCGCGGCAGGATGTAGCCGCGATAGACGGTTAGAGGAGCGCTGATCAGCTCGTATAGCAGCAGCAAGATCAGGAAGTAGCCAGCCACCTGCAGCGGGTACCAGCCTGCCAGTGGTTGCCAGGCCAGCGGCTGCAAGAGGTCGCGCAGCCAGAGGTCGAGTCGGAAGAGAAAGAGAGCCACCAGGCCAACAGCGGCGATGGCCAACCCCACAAGCCAGAGGCGCCGCCGGATGCGCGCATACTCACGCGCCTGCTGCTGGCGCTGGGGATCAAGCTGGACAGCCGCAGCTGGCTTCTCTTCTCTCTGCTGCTCTGGTTGTATAAACTGCTCTCGTTCCATAAAACGCTACCTTCCTCCACATGATGGTCAGCGGCAGTGCTCGCCCGGGCTAGCACGTTTCAGCCTGTTTCGCTTTATCTTAACCCACAGACTCCTGCCAGGACAAGTCGGTCCTGCCTGCTCTTGCTGCTGAAGCCTGAGCTGAGGGGATCGGCCTGGGCCAGGCGTTTCACTAAGAACGGGTCACTGCGGTTCATAGGTCGTTCCTCTCACCTTCCCACCAGCGCACTCCCAGCCCAGAGGTTTGCCAGGCGAATCACAGCATTCTGGGAGTCTCGCACATCACCAGTTTGCTCCAGAGCGAATTTATCTGCACGCATCTCCCAATGGTAGATGTCGTATTTACATGAATGGTGCTCAGCTGGCTCACCTCTCTTCTCTTTCTGCTGGGGATGGCAATGACTCGCCTCCCTGGCGACCTTGCTGGATGAGGAACAGATCGGCTCTCTTGAGGCGCTCCAGCAAGGGATTGAAACGGGCGCCACCGGCCAACTGACCATTAATATTGCTTAACCGGACAAGGGCATTTTTAAAGGCCAGGACATTCCCCGTCAGTTGAAGCGCCTGCCTGTCATAGGCGTACGTACCCATGATCCGCAGCAGGTTGTAAGCCAGAAGACAGAGTAAACCCACACAAAGCGCCAGGAAGAGACCCGGGAGAGAGAACAACAGGAGAAGCTCAACGCCCAGCGGACCAGGAGCGATAAGCCAGCCCGCCAGGCCAACGATGGCCAGTAACGGTAGCCAAAGCAGGGAAAAGAGTAGGGGACGGCGCAGGGCCAGGCCACGCGTAGTATAAGGTGCTACTGTTATAGCCAGGATGGCCTCGACCTCCTCGGGAGGGAAGGCTAGCAGCAACGTCTCCGAAAGATAGATGGCCAGACGCCCGGCCCAGCCCGCGGCCAGGAGGATAGCCGCAGGCAGCAGCACTGATGAGCCTAGGAGGTAGAAACGCGCCTGTAACTGACGGCGCGCTAGCTGATCAGCGCAGCGCTGAACGACCTCATCTGACGGCAGCTGTCGAACAGGCCAACCGTTCCAGGGGAAAGATCGCTTGCCCCAGGCAGCCTGTCCCAGATTGAAGCAGGCAAAAACCAGCCAGAGCAGCAGCCACCACCAGAATGGCAGCAGTGCCTTGAGCAGCGAGGCCAGGATGACCCCCACCAGATAGACGCCCGTCCAGGCAAGGACAGCCTGCCCCCAGCCGCGCCAGAAGAGGTCTCGCCGCTGACCGAGGATTCCCTCAATGATCATTGTTTGGTAAAGAGAGGGCATAATCAGAAGGAGGACTAACACGACCAGCAGGAGCCAGACCCCTAGCAGCACGGTCACCGAAAACAGCGGCTGCCAGCCAGGAAGAGGCTGCCAGGCAAAAGGCCCGCTATGCTCTAGCTCCACGAGCCAGTTGGGCAGATCGAAGGGCAGAGAAATCCCTAAAACATCCTTGCTATTGAGCATGAGTAGCACGAAAACCGACAGTGCCACTATCAGCAGTCGCCACAGGCGCAGGCGTACGCTAGCCTGCCGTAGCTCTATCTTGAGCTGGACCTGGCGCTCCAGGTCCAGGAGCACCAGCTCAGGCTCAATGCTCTGCCCGACGAGCTGGCCAGTCGTGGTCGCTGGCTGCAACGTGGCCGAGACCTGGGCACGAGCCAGACTGAGGGCTGCCTCCGGTGCCGGCAAGGCGCTCATCAACGGACTGAGGCGGCAGGCCAGGACACCAAGGAGCAGATGCCCCGGCTCAATTCGCGTGTGCTGGAGGGAATCAGCCTCCGCCACAGCGGCGCTCAGGATCTGTCGCGCTAGAGGAGTAAGCCCTTCGCGAATCTGGTCAACCTCCCAGATGCCCGCCTCCGCTTGCTGGCTCCGGCTCAGCGTTTGCACCAGAAGGGCGCGATCCACTCCCAGCCGCTGGAGCAGGCTTCCGATCACTCCTCCCGGCTCGTCGAGCAAGCTCAAGAGCAGATCCCGGCCATCAAGCCATACTCTTCCAGCTCTTAATGCATGATAGGTCGCAGCAGCCAGCGTCGCCTTGGCACGATAGCTATAGCGCCCAAACGCGGGAATCCGTCGTACTCCCCAGTCATTGCCTCTTTCTGACTTCTGCTGCATGATCCTCTTCTCTGTAAAAATTTATAGATGCCCATCTATTATAGACGGAATTTCGCCCCTGGCAAGAGGCTTGGATGGCGGACGACGAGGAGAGACGCAAATCTTAGGCTCAGAAGAAAGAGATCTCCTGTCATCAAAAGAGCAGATCAATGGCCCTTTAGGAGAAGTTCCTGGACAAGAAGAGGGATGTTTTGCGGCAGGAGAGGGCAGTCAGAGAGTGAGGAGAGCAGTATTGTGGCGGGAGAAGAGCGGCAGAGGGGTAGGGGACGCGCTGCAAGAGAGCATCGGTGTCCAGCGTGCACGGCTCTCCCCGGTACGCCTGCCAGTCAGACAGACCAGACCGGGGAGAAGCAGCCATGAATGCTCTTAGAGCTTGTGAAAAGTGCAGTTGACCTTACCGAAGTGAAGCGAGTCGCCATCGTTGAGAGGAGTAGCCTTATCCGGCTCCAGACGGCGCCCATTGACGCGGGTCGCATTTGTGCTGTTCAGGTCCGTCAGAGTAAAGGTGCTGCCGATATGCTCCAAAAGCGCATGAACGCGCGAGACCGTATCTGCATGTTCCATCGGACCCAGATCGATATCAGGCTTCAAGCCGCCCAGATCGTGATCATAGCGTCCCACAACCAGGCGCTCACCTGTCAAGACAACCTCGTGGCCATCGCTAAAGATCAGCCGTCCCCACGGGGCATTGGGATCAGGGCGTGGCTCACTGGCCGGACGCGCCTTAATTGGCTGGGGAGGGCCTGGCGGCGGCGGCGACACAGGGGCAGCCGGGACCGCTGGTACCGTCGGCTGCGGCTGATAGCCAGGGGTCTGACCGGCGGGCACAGGAGAGTCCGCAATCGTCGGCTCGGCGCTAGAGCTGGCGCCAGCCCTCGTACTCCCTCCCTGCGTACCAGGCCCGGGGATAAAGGTCACCGTTGGCTTCGGAATCACCGGAGGCTGAGCCGGTACCTGGGAAGCATAGGGCTGGATGGGGGGCTTAGCCGAGGGCGCAGGAGCTGGCGCTGCCGGTGGCTTCCTCGGTACTGGGGGCGGAGCTGGCTGAACAGGCGGCTGGACGCTCCGCGCTCCTGGAGCCTGGGACTGGAAGGTTGAAGCTCCACACTTCGGACAGAAGGCCGCATTAGGCTTCAGCTCCGTTTTACAATTGGGACAGAGCTGTTTGAGCGCTCGCCCGCAGCCCGAGCAGAAGGTATCGCCCGGCTCATAGGGCGTATTGCACTGGGGACAGCGCAGACCGGCGCTGGGCCTGATCACGGGCGCCGCCGGGCCCGCCTGGGCTGGCGTGGGCGGGACGTAGGGCGGCACATAGGACGGCGAACCCGGCGGCGGCGTCGGCACCGCTCCATAGGGACCCGCCGACATCGCTGGTCCACCCCATTGCTGCTGAACCTGCGGCAGAAGAGAGGGCGGGATCGGACCGATCTGCACCTCGGGACGCTGCTGACGCACCAGGCCATCAACAATATTGAGCACCTCATTGGCCAGGCTCGCCTGACGCACTGCCCCAACACCGGCAGTAATAGCCAGTGGTAGCAGCACAGGGATCACCATCGCCCCCACGGCGCCTATCGTCCCAACCGCCGCTTTATCCATCCAGCGCTGCTGGCCAATCATCGCCAGCACTCCCCCCGAGACACGTTGCAGCGTCACCGAGAGGGCGGCCTGCATCCCGAGCACAGCCTCGAAGTCGCCTCCCTTCTTCAACTGCACCAGGGCCTGATCGGGATTACTAAATTGCTGCGTCTGATACCCCTTAGCGCGATAGACATTTTCTAGATCGGTAGCCAGACGTGGTATATCGATTTCTTGCGATGTATAAAATCGGGCATCCATTGGTCTCTCCTCTTCTGCGGTAGCGAGGCGCTTCTTACTTGCCCTGTCGGCTCAGCAGTAACCGCTGCCCTTCTCGCTCCCCACCGACAGAGAGTAGCAGCATAGGGCGCAGGCCCAACCAGAGCAAGGGAGGGCCGCGCCGTACCCCACCGGCTATAGCAACGGCGCGGCCTCATCTAACTCACCAGCAGGTACACCGGGTTCGATTTGGCAGAAGGTACGCCCGCACTATCAGCTTCGCAGAGCCTCCTTCTGCCTACTGAGCAGGCTCTGCGGACGGAGGTGGCGACTGCGGCCCAGACGGCGCGGGGGGAGGCTGTGGCGGCTGCCAGCCAGGGAAGCCAAACCCAGGCGCAGGTGGCCAGCTCTCCACTCCCGGCTGCTGCTGCCGAATCAGACCGTCGACAATCCAGAGCACTTCATTGCTCAGCGTCGCCTGGCGCACAGCTCCAATGCCTGCTGTAAAGAGCAAGGGCCACAGCGGCGGAATGGCCACGCCAGCCACTCCCACCACCGCCTTCTCGGCCCACTGCTGCTGACCTGTGGTCACCGAGATCCCCCCAGCCGTGTGTTGGATCACCACGGCCAGCGCCGCCTGTAAGCCGAGGAGCCGCTCAAAGTCGCCTCCCTTTCTCAACTGTACCACTTTGTGATCGCTGCTGCCAAATTGCTGCGTCTGATAGCCCTTCGCCTGCAAGATACTCTCCAGATCATGGGCCAGACGCTCTAGATCGATATCTTTAGTGTTGTAGAAACGGGTACTCATATGCTCTCCTGTTCTGCTTTGTCTCAGCCTAGCTGCTTCCCTGGATGAGGTCCCTGCCACGGAATCGGCCAGCTCTCGCTGGCACACCCTTCCACCAAGCGGAAGATTTGCTTGCTTCGTAAAGATATACGACTCGAAGAAAGAGAGGTTAAAAATTTGGCCACGATCTGGGCTGGGTTCTGAGTCCCAGAGAGCGCGCCCCCTGCATTCTCGCTGTCTCTTCTGTCTGACGCTGTGAACAATGCTATAATAGTAAAATGCGATGGCTCCCCACGGCGGCCCCCGCCGCCATCATTGCCAGCACATCGCCCTACTTGCTTGCTTGCTCTGGCAGTGAGGCCAGAGCCATACCATCAGGTTAGCTGAAGAAGAGAAGAGAAGAGGCCCTATGGTTGAAGGACTATCCCACTCGGCTTATGAAGAAGAGGAAGGGGAAGAGGAGATTCCCCCTAGTTCACTCGCTTCGCGCAATACCCTTCGTTACATTATTCTGGGATTGCTCGGGACGCGGCCCATGACAGGCTACGACATCAAGCAGGCTTTCGATCGAGCCATCGCCAGCTACTGGAACGCGGGCAGCAGCCAGATTTATACAACGCTCAAAAGCCTCAGACACGAAGGTTTGGTCGAGGTTGAGGTCATTGAGCAGAAGAGCCGTCCGAACCGCAAACTCTACCGCCTGACGCCGCGGGGGCAGGCCGAGCTAGACCGCTGGCTTAGCGAGCCGATCCCCGAGCGCTTCACCAAGGATGAATTCCTGACCAAGCTCTTTTTCTGCGGTGAGACCTCAGATGCCACGGCTCTTCAGCATCTTCTCCAACATCGTGAAAGCCTGCTCAGACAACTGCAGCATATGGAATGGGCGCGTCAACAATATGCCAACCGACCTACGCGCCGCCCTCGCCTGCTAGAGTATCAGATGCTCGTGCGCGAGTACAAAGAGGCGGTTTTGCGCGCTGGCCTGGAGGTCACCGAGCGCGCTATTGCACGCCTGAAGCAACGTCTGTCAGATAACAGCTAGTCCAATCACTATCTCCAAACAGCTACCTCTTACGCAAGAGCCTGTCCCCCAATAAGGCTACTTTCCTCTTCCCCCTGGTAGCCAGCAATGAACCTGTGTTATTCTTGGAGAGGAATCTCGCATCCTGCACATTTCGGGTCCTCCTAACGCATGAACAGGATTGAGCCAGGCGAGAGGTGCCGCGAGAGATATACGTCCTGGTCACATTCTCTCTCATAGAGCTTTCCCAGTCTCTATGCCATGTGAACCACGATAAGCATCCTGTGTCAGTTGAATACCTGCGTGTGAGGCACACGCATACAAGACAGGACAAAGGAGCAGAGGAAGCCAGGGCAAGCTGCCACAAGACCAGAACCAGCCACGCGCACCCTGTTTGATCCCAGCAAAGGTCTTTTGAGCAGTCTGAGCCTTCCCTCACTATCAGGTTTGCAAGGCACAAAGGAGAACCAATGAGACAATTAACAGTCACCCCCGAGTCAGCAGAAGAAGCAGAACAGGAGCTTCCCTCGGAAAGCTACGTGTCCAAAGCTATGCCACCCGTTCTAGGGACCTTTGATCTCACAGCGGTCTGCGTTTTGGGCATGTTATATCTGACGAACTCCACCACCGCCGCTAGCAGCGGTGCGGCGGCCTTGCTTCTCTGGCTACTCGGAGGCGCCTTTTACTTCCTGCCGTCTGTGATCGTCTCTGCTCAACTCGGCGTGCTATTTCCGCACGATGGCAGCCTTTACAACTGGACCCATCACGCCCTCGGTCGCTATTGGAGCTTTCTCATCGGCTTCTGCTGGTGGTTACCTGGTCCTCTGCTCATCGTGACTTCCGCCGCTACGATGATCAGCTATCTCCAGGGGCTGAACCACAGCTGGCTGACTGAGCCCTGGCAACAAGGGCTAGCGATTCTGGGGCTGATCCTTCTGTCGGGCTTCCTCGCCAGTCGCCGTTTGCGTACCGCGCAACACATGGTCAATGTCGGCTTCTGTGCCAGCTTGCTCAGCATCATCCTTATCAGCGGCGCCGGGGCCATCTGGTTGTTAAGCGGTCACCAACCAGCGACCAGCTTCCGCACCTTTTCCGACTGGATACCCACGCTAGAGCGTCTGAGCCTCTTCGGCCTGATCTGCGGAGCCTACGGAGGGGCCGCCATGCCTCTGAATATGGGCGGAGAAATCTACGAGCGTGAGGCCATTCCGGGCTATCTACGCTGGAGCACCCTGGTTGTGCTCTTTGGCTACCTGGCCAGCACGCTGACCCTCTTGCTTGTTCAGGGAACAGCGACGACCTCCAACCCGTTCGCCCTGATCTCAGTGGTCGACAGCGTTCTGGGAAAGGTAGCCGGCAACATTACCGTGGTGGCACTGCTCTTTGCCTACTTAATGGCCGCCACAGCTTACAATTACTCGTTCGCTCGCCTGCTCTTCGTGGGAAGCATCGATCAGCGTCTGCCCGGGCGCCTCGGGCAGCTCAGCCGCGAGCGTGTGCCAACCAGCGCCATCGCTCTCCAGACGACGATCGCTGCGCTGCTGGCCTTGCTGATCTTTCTGGCCATCCCCTATATTCTCTTCTTTGCGGACGCCCGCAATTTCTCGCTGATCTTCTATAACGTCAGCATCGCTTCTGTGGGGACAGTCTGGCAGACGATTCTGGTTTTCATCTACATCGATCTTGCGCTCCTCTTACTGAAGCGGCGGGAGCAGGTGGAGTCCAGGTTAATCATGCCACGCTGGCTGCTCTGGTCAGCCATTGTGATCGGCCCACTGGCATCGCTCATCTCGGTCGTCTCCTCGCTGCTGGTCTCCTGGATTCCCCAGCAGCTCGACAACGCCCACTGGCAATACAGTGTCATCGCCCTGACAAGCATCATGCTCGTTGCCGCCCTCATAGGCAGCCTCTACGCGAGCAGTCAGATAAGCTGGCAGCGCATGAGGATGACCGGGCCGTAGGTCGGGCAGCCCTGTTCTGCCCTTCACAGGCGCCCGATCGCCTGCCTGGCCATTTTGCCGGCCTGGGCGGTCAGGCGCCGATTTTCTCCACCGTTCTGCTTCGCTGCGCTTCGCCGGCCATGTGGAGCGAGAGACAAGGCACACCACTCGCAGACAAGACAAGGGTCGTTGCGCTCAATGGAAAGGAGAGGCCAGACCTGCGGAACGCGGCACGGCTTATCGAGGCAGAACAGGCTCCCGGCGCTTATTCGGAGCGCTCGCCGGGGCGCAGAAAGCGCGGAGGCCGCTTCTCCAGAAAGGCCCGCATTCCTTCCTGAGCATCGGGTAGCTGTGAGCTTGCCGCCATCACCTCCAGCGCGTAGGCATAAGCCTGGGGCTGCGGCAGATCAATCTGCGCATAGAAAGCCTGCTTGCCCAGGCCCTTAGAGATAAAGCTGCCGCGTGTCGCCGCCTCTAGCAAGCGCTGGGCCTCCTCCACCAGGCACTCGGGCGGCACCACCCGATTCACCAGCCCCCACTCATAGGCCGTCTGGGCATCGATCGGCTCGCCGGTCAGCAACATCTCCAGAGCGCGCTTGCGTCCAATATTGCGACTGACCGCCACCATAGGCGTTGTGCAGAACCAGCCTCCCTTTCCGCCCGGGGTAGCAAACTTTGCCTCGGTCGAGGCCACAGCCAAATCACAGGTGGCCACAAGCTGGCAGCCTGCGGCGGTCGCAATGGCATGCACCCGAGCCAGCACGGGCTGAGGAATGGCCTGAATAGTATTCATCAAGTGAGTACAGACCTGCAAGAGGCGACGCATCGCTACCAGGTCCTGGCCCACCATATCAGCGAAGTCATGGCCGGCGCTGAAGGCCGGACCATTGGCGGCCAGGATCACCCCCAGCACGGGGCTTTCTCCCACCTCATTAAAGGCCGCTGTCAGCTCCTCCATCATCTTGAGCGAGAGAGCATTGCGCCGCTGAGGATGATTCAGCGTGATGGTGGCATAGTCGCCCTCATAACGTACCTCGACCAGTTCATACTGCATGATACAGACTCCTTTCATCTCGTCGCACTGGCTCCCATCGACAGAAGCGACAATTGTCAACGACAATGCAGTCCTCATCTTCGCGGCGCCTGAGCGAGCAAGCAAAGGATCAGCAGAAAGCACAGTGCAGAGCCGCTCGCCCGTACGACTCAGGCCGGCAACTGGCCTGCCAGCGCCTGCACATAACGCTCAGCCGAGCGCATGACCGCCGCGTGGGCATCGGAAAAGACCACGCGCTCAAACCAGGCCCCGTAGAGGCGCTCGAAGCGATAGGGGGCAATGGTAGCGCGGATACGCTCCACCTCGAAAGCAGGCAGCGGGATCAGATTGGGGTAGCTGTACATAAAGCTGACCCAGCGTCGGTCGGCCACCACCTGGATGATATCGCCACTAAGCAGCGCCCCCCGTCCCTCGGCACCATCAGGCCAGTAGAGGACCGTGCCCCCAGGAAAATGGCCTCCCAGGCGTATGAGCGTCAGCCCGCCGAACAGATCAAGCCGCTCCCCCGACCAGAAGACCAGACGCTCAGAGGGGCGCATCACCCAGCGTTGGTCGGCGGCATGCAGGTAGACAGAGACCGAGAAGCGCTCGGCCCACTCCACCATACTGCTATAGTAGTGCGGATGCGAGATAGCAATGGCCCGTAAACCACCAAGAGCCTGAACCCGCTCAACCGTCTCCTCATCAAGGAAGGAAATACAGTCCCAGAGAAGATTGCCTTCGGCGCTTTGCACCAGCAAGGCACGCTGACCGATGGCAAAAGCCGGCTCGCTGCCAATGCCGATCAGGCGTGGCTCATGCTCCTTAAAGACGTTGCGCAGGCCGCTGGCCCGCAGCTCAGCCAGGGTCGTCCAGCGCTGGCCCTCATAGCCCACGTATTGTCGCTGATCAAGACAGATGGGGCACTCACGGGGTGGCTCCTCACTGGGAGCAAACTGGGTGCCACAGGTGACACAGATCCAAAGCTCCATTGCTCTCGTGACTCCTCGAACCAGCCGGGCCGCTGGTCAACAGCATGGACCACCAACATCAACAACGTCCCTGGGGCCTGGGACAACCAGACAGGCACTGCTTCCCCACTGGCGCAGGGAGACAGCCCAAACCGCGAGGCGTGTGCCTGGTCACCTGGCTAGCAACATCATATCACCCGTGGAGCTGGACTTCCAATCAAGGGCTTGGGAAGGGGCTACGGGCGGCGACTGCAGGGAAGAGGGAGTTTTGCAGTGGGATTATGCTTCAGTGAGACGTAATGTTATTCCACTATAAAAATTAGCCAGGGCGATAACCAGCGATCAGCTGCAGGTACTGCAGGCAGAGGATCGCTGGCCCCGCCCTGATTACACGCTCGCGCGCCGGCGAGCGAGAACCTCGTAATCACATGTGCGTGATGTGAGCACCGCGCTGGCACTACCCCGGCCCTGGCAGAAACGAGAGGGCAGAGGCCGCCGGTCGTGCAGCGCCGGCAGGACACCAGGGCTTGCGCTACACGTTGGTCGAGTTCATGACCTTGTTGAGCGTAGTTCGCTTGATGCGATAGCAGTGGCGACGACCCTTATGGGGCAGCAACACAGCATCAAGGACACCGTGTTTTACCCAACGGCGCACGGTAGTCGCATCAACGCGCAAGACTCTGGCAACCTCGCTAATGGTCAGTAGTTCCTCCATGATCTGTCCTTTCTTTGTA
>NZ_JADGIA010000025.1 GCF_019683635.1 Thermogemmatispora sp.
ATGAGAGGCGGCGGGTAAGAAGCGGCCGGGGGGAACGGGGGAGGCAGGGATGGAAAGGAGCCATCCCTGCCTGCTGTGGGAGAGCAACGCGGATCGGAAACGGTACATCGCCACGAGGGGCGGACAGAGAAAGTGATGTCTGGTCCTTCTCCCCCAACGAATGTTGTCGGCTGATCTATTCCCCTCGATAGAGCGATCGCTGCCTGAGCCTGTCAGAAGCTTCCTTTCTAGATTCTTCCCTTTCTTCTACCCTGCCTGCGGACCAGCCTCCGGCAAGCGGGACGCTGGTGGCCAAAGGTGAGCGAGCGAGGGAGTCGGCGAGGTCACTTTTTCTTATGAGAAGATGATGAAGGATAAGGTCGGAAAATCCTTCATCAAGGCAGCGTCCTAACAGGCTTGCTCACCCATACATACATTCAGCTATTCATTGATGCCTTCATGCGCCGCATTGCTCAAGCACAGAGCTGGCCGGACTGGACGGACCGGCTGGCGAACGAGTACGCTGGCCAACCAACCAGTGGAGTTGAATTAAGACAGCACCTCCTCCAGAGAAAGCAGACATCGCTCTGACTCGTTGAGTACAGCGACCTGGGCCTCTGCTTCGTGAGAGGCATGCCGACCGGGCCAGACACCGCTTACCACATACTCGGTTTCTTCATAGAGGAACGTTTCCTGATCGAAGACATTGTATTCTTCATCAAAGAAGCATTGGAGCCAGGTGGTCAGATCTTCCGAATTGAGGCCCGGAGCACCTTCGCAGACGAACCATTCAGCGATGCCCTGCAAGTAGGTGCGGTAGTCCGGTGAGAGTGGATAGCGGCGCTGGATCAGATAGGTTTTCTCTTCGATCTCCTCGTAGCCAGCCTCGCGGAGGTAGCCGGCCAATTTTGAGCCGACCCAACTATCTTCGAAGGGATAGCCATGTTCGACGCGGATGCGCTCCCAGCGCTCACGGGCCTGGAAGACGCGGGCCTGGAGGCCGGGATCAATCGTATGGAAGCGCAGGGTTCCGAAGTCGATGTCCTTCACGATCAGGCGGCCTCCGGGCGCGAGGTACTGACCGAGCGTCTTGAAAGTTTTGACAGGCTCAGGCAAATACTGGCTAACATTGGCGCTGAAGATGGCGTCAACGGTACCATGCGCGAGAGGCAGCTGCTCTAACGGAGCTAGCTTATACTCGACCTGGGGGGCGTACCAGGTGCCCGCGCTGCGTCGCCGGGCGGTTACCAGGGCTTCAACCGAGATATCCACGCCGATAATGCGTCCTTGGGGGCCGATGGCCTGGGCGAGTAAAGGAATCCAGAGGCCGGGGCCACAGCCGGCGTCAACCACCAGGCTTCCCGCCTTGAGCTGGAGGTCGCGCACCATCTGTTCGCGCTCTGCTGCCTTGCAGCGGTGGTGCATTTCCAGCCAGGCGACCGCATTTAGAGGAAGCCCGCACTCGTTACCAAAGACCGGATTATTCGCTGCCATAGTACAATCCTCGCCTTCGCGCACGTGGCGCAAACAAAGGTTTCTTCAATGGTGAGGAGAGTATAACATGCAGGCCACTGAGAAGACAATAGTGTGTGTACATTTGTAGGAATTTTGTAATACTTTGTTCATGATCCAGCCAGCCTTCGAAAGCTTCATCGCAGCCTATCATGCAATCTGGCAAATGAGCACGATGCACAAACACTGCACGCTATACGCTGAGAAGCCCCTTTACACCGCTTCCTATCTGGGCCGAGCCTGCCTGTCTCGATATTAAAATGTTGTAATAAATGGAAGGGAACATGAAAATGCATTCATGTAAGAAAACGCTCTGGTAATCCACTCCATCGACGTGATATAATCGGCTCAGGCAAATCCTTTCCCAGCAGCCATATCAGGCAAGAAGAGAGCATCTACTGGCACATTTTCGACGCTGGCACGTCTTCGACGCCGCCTCTCAACGCACGTACGCACGCATGCACGTTTGCACCGTTCGCCCGTAGCCGTAGCCGGCGCCTCTGCTGGTCTAGCGGCTAGCTAGCGCACCCGTCTGGTAAGGAAGGAGCACTGACTGACATGAAGCAAGGACACGACCCTTCGCGCCCGCCGCGTCGTAGGCAGCGGGCAGCCGGGCCAGAAGCGCGTCCGCCGGCGCGTACCCGCAGTCGTCATGCTAATGCTGGTGTAGCCAAACGCAGTCGGGGCCGGAGCGGGGCCCGCTCTGCCGAATCTCCTGTTCCGGCTGCTACAAGTCTGACTCCCTTCAGCCTGACCCTGCAGCGTATTCTCAAGCGTGATCGCGCGCGCATCGCGCAGTTCGCCAGCTCTCTCGGCGTCTCCGAAAACACCGTCTATCGCTGGATGAATGGCCAATCTGAGCCGCGGCCCTCCTCGCTGAGGCAGATCCTGGAGGTGATGCCGGAGCATCGTCGCGAGCTGCAGGAGGCCATCGAGCAAAGTTTCCCAAATGTGCTCGATCTGCCGCCGGCGGGAGAGATCCCCCCGGTTTCCCGTGATCTGTATCGTCAGGTATTAGAGCTGCGCGCGACGATTGTCCAGGACGACAGTCGGCGTTGGCAGATGATCCAGCTTATTTTCGAGGCAGCGATCAAGCATCTTGATCCCGAGCAGCGTGGCCTGGCCTTGACCTATGCGGAACTCATGCCGCCGCGTCCTGATGGCATCCACTCCCTCTATGAGGCCGAGGTCCGGGCGACCAGCCCCTGGTCGGAGACACAAGAGAGCCGGGCCTTTCTTGGTAGCACAACCCTGGCCGGGACTGCGGCCATGCTCCAGCGGCTCCAGACCTGGAGCGAGCTGGACCGCGAGCAGCGCCATCAGTTTGTGGCCGAAGAGTTCGAACGCAGTGCCTGTGCTTGTCCGGTCCTGTTTGCGGGGCGCTGTGCCGGCGTACTGATTGTCTCCAGTACCCAGGCTGATTTCTTCTCGCCCCCGGTTTGCCAGGCTGTGAATGAGTATGCTCTACTGGTGGCTCTGGCCCTACCTGAGTCGGCTTTCTATGACCCCTCGCTGATCCACCTGCGTCCGATGCCCGATATTCGCTGGCAGCGTGAGGAGATTAGCCGAACCTTTGTCAATCGCGTCATCGCCTGTGCGCGCCGGTTCCAGCTCTCCCGTCCAGAGGCTGAGAAGCGCGTACGCATGGAGATAGAAGAGGAATTTGAGCAGGTGGCGCCCACGCATTTTGCGCTCTCGACGGAGCGGCCCTGAGTCGACGAGGAGAGCATGCGCCGCGAGGGCGCTCCTCTCCTCTCCTCTCCTCTCGTCCAGCCGCCAACCTTGCCCTTGTTCTCGCTCTGGCGCCTGATCGGCTGATCTGGGGGCGCTGCGGGCGAGGCAAGAGCCTGGAGGAGAGCAGAGACAGCGGGGCCACAGATAGCGATTATCTTCCGCTGGCAGGTAGAAGGAGGAAGAGGCAGCACTCTCTCGGGCCAGCGACTACCTGGAGGGCCTGGGCAACTGAATCTATGATCACAGTAGGGGGCCAGGCAGTGCTGCGCAAGCTAGCCGTTCGAGAGCCGCTTGTTCCAGTTCCAGGCCCATGCTCAGCATTTTCCTTGACAGGGGGGGCATGATCTGCTAGCTTTTTAGTACAAGTGAGTAGGTCTATTCTCACGATTGACTCTCTTTGAGGAGCAAGCTCATGCAGTCTCCAGAGCCGGCAGGTGCCTCGCAGGGCAGCGGCCAGAGCAAGCGCGAGCCAGAGCCGATCGTCGCTGCTGATCCCCCTTCTGCCAATGCTTCAGTGGAGCCTGCGCGTCAGGCGCAGGAGCAGGCGGTAGAACAGCCATCGTCTGCTGCGACCGCCGAGCCAGTGAGCGATTTCGTCTATCCGCCACCGCCAGCGTTTTATGAGCGTCTCGCCCCCGAGGTAGAAAGACGCAGCGCTCAAGTGCTGCCTGGCGCTGCCGCTCCGCGTGGAGAGCAGGCCAGATCGGCTGCTGTTGGCGATCGGCCAGCGGCTCCCACTTCGCCCTCGTCCTTGCCTCCGCTCACTGCTGCGGAGGCCCCTCATCGCCGGGAGACGCTTCCCTCTGCCCCGCCTCTGCCCTCTCCATCGCCTGATCCAGGTTGGCCACAGAGCGCGGCCCCCGTTGCCGCCGCTAGAAGACGCTCGCGGCGCGTCATCTGGATCTCGCTCGGGATTCTGGCCCTGGCCTTTTTCGCCTGCATCGGCGTCGCTATCTGGACCTTCGCCGGTCCTTTCAAGCAGCTCCAGCAGCAGTACGATGGCCTGACGGCGCTCGTGAACGACTACTATGATGATATCCAGCTTCAGGACTACGTTCATGCTTTTCGGGACCTACAGCCCGAAGGCTTCCATGCCCAGCTCACCCAGCAGGAGTTTGTCCAAGAAGCGCATGACTTTGATACTCGCTACGGGCCGGTCCTGAGCTATCGCATCCGTTCGTTGCCGAACCTGAGCCTGGAGGACGGGCCAAACTATACCGTGGAGGTCGATGTGACGCGCACCCACTTGTCCTACACGGTCCTGCTCACCGTGCGTCAGGTCGGCAGCGGCTGGAAAATCATCGACTTTGATCGCCTCTGACCAGGCCTGGACCAGGTCTGCCCGGACCCAGCTAGCTTCTCCATCCTGGCTCTTGCTTGCGACAACGGCTGCTGGCGCTGGCGATCGCCGTCGCTGGTCGGAGTAGAGCGAGTGACAAGAGGGGATGATCGCAATAGCAAAAAGCGAACCGGACGTTCAGGACTAGCTGCGTCCGGTTCGCTGTGGAGGGCACAAACCAGTAAGTAAAGCTACAACTCCTCGCCCTGGCCCTCTAGAAGGCTAGCTGTTATGCGCCGTAGTGGCGCTCTGATTCTGGTTGTTCTGCGCGGAGAGGCGCGACTGCAGCTTGGCCTGCAGCTTGGCCACCGGCGTCGGTGTCTCGCGTCCCACGCAGGCGCGTAGATCGCCGCGGTAGAAGCGCCAGGTGCTGCCAACTTTATGCCCGGTGAGCTGGCCAGACCACATCAGGCGGTAGAGCGTCGAGCGGCTGACGCGCAGATAATTCATGGCTTCTTTGAAGGTCAACAGCACATCATCATCTTGCATAACTGGCATTGCCATCGATTCTCTCCTTACGACCGATTGATGAGTTCACCGCTCATAAAGAGCATTTCTCGGATACTGAGAGCTATATGTAGATATATTGCCTCAACACTGGCTATCCTAACCTACCTTGATACACTTTTTTATGGAGATCCGGTTAACATCGGGTTAAGTTTTGGCCTCGATCGTTCTGCATTCATAACCATCGATGCAGAAGAGCGGCAGGTTGGCGAGGCCGGGCGGGGCGCTTAGGGGAAAGAGAGAGGGGAAGAGAGGCGACCCGCGTGGTGCAGCGCCATGCTGCTGAGGCGTAACCGTCCTCCTGGGGGCGAGCCAGGTAGGTGAGGGCCTGAGCCAGCGTAGCCTGCGCGGCTGCCAGCCGGGCAAGCGAGCGAGCGGCTGAGAAAAGAGATGAACGGCCAAGCGAGGAGCGAGGCCGTACCGGCAGGGCAGCGAGGCTGAACCACAGGCGGGCCGGGCCATTAGGTGGCGCTGCTTCAGGCAAGTGAAGCTTCCTCCCTTCAAGGCCATCAAGACTCGACGGGTGTTGGAGCGGTGAAGGTGTAGCCAACGCCGGGCACAGTTGTAATATAGCGTGGCTGGTTGGCATTCGGCTCGATCTTCTGGCGCAAGTGGCGGATATGTGTCTTCACCAGGCCCGAATCGCCGGCCTCATCGTAGCCCCAAACGCGTTCGATAATCATATCGGTTGTCAGGACCTGGCCGGTATGGGTCATCAGCAGATGCAGCAGGCGGCTCTCCGTGGGAGTCAAGCGGATCTTCACCCCATCGCGTACCACCTCGTGGCGCATGGCATCCAGCGAGAAAGGTCCCACGGTGATCGTTGACGAGCTGGCGGAGCCACGCACATTTGAGGACCGGCGGAGAATCGCCTTAATCCGCGCCAGCAACTGACGCGGGCTAAAGGGTTTACGCAGATAGTCGTCGGCCCCCAACTCCAGCCCGCGGATCTCATCCTCCTCCTGATCGTGGGCTGTCAGAATCAGCACCATCGAATTGGTCTCATTGCGCATCTGGCGGCAGACCTCGAAACCGTCGATCTTGGGCATCTCAACATCCAGGATCACCAGGTCGGGCAGTGTCTCGCGCCAGCGCTTGATCGCCTGCTCGCCATCGAAGGCGCGCACTACCTCGTAGCCATGCCCTTTGAGCCAGTAGCTCAGGATGTCCACCATATCGCGGTCGTCATCCGCTACCAGGATCTTCACGTGTCTTTCCTCCTGATTTGCAAGCCTGTAGCTGCTCTTCTCCCCCGGTGGGGACGGATCGGCGTGTGTTCGTGGCTGTAGCCAACCGGTCGAGCTTTCACTGCTAGTAACGGGTCGTGCTCAGGTGAGTAACAGCATGATACAATCTGGGCTACGACCAGTCACCTAATTGGCTACCTCGTCGTGTCAATCCTGGACTCCTGGCGCCGGCGCCGGGAGGCGATCCTCTGCTGCCTCTCCTTGTGCCAGTGCTCCCGCACTGCGCCGGCCAGGCAGATAGGTATCGGGAAAAGGCAGGGCGAGGTGAGGTGAAGCGAGGTCGCTGGATGGCTTCCTTCTCCACTGGGGAAGAGCCACTAGCAGATTGCAAGATGAAGGAGCATAAGCAGCATGACGAGTGCTCAATCCGCGGTGCCAGAGCGCGAGGAGTTGCTGACGCTGGCGCGGGCGGCGGCTCTGCAGGCCCACGCGCCCTATTCCCATTTCCGTGTTGGAGCGGTGGTAGTCGCTGATGGCCAGCTCTATCGCGGAGTCAATGTTGAGATCTCCAGCTATGGCCTGACGCTATGCGCGGAGCGTGCGGCCCTCGCTGCCGCCGTGAGCGCTGGCGCGCGCCGGATTACCCATGTGGCTGTAGCCTGTATCGATGCACCGCCCACCGCTCCCGCCTCGGCGCGGACTCCGTGCGGAGCCTGTCGCCAATGGCTGGCCGATCTGGCGCCCCAGGCTATCATCTATATCGACGGTCTGGAGGAAAGCTTGACGGTCAAGGACCTGTTGCCCTACGCTTTCGCTCTTTAGCCGTCTGGTCGAGGCAGGCTGGCCCACGATTGGAGCGGGCCGGACTGGCGCGGGCCCGCTCCAGGTCTGATCTGCCCGGCTGCCGGGGCCAAGATGTTGGCTGACCCTCTTCTTTCTTCTGCACCTGCTTTTATCTCCATCAATACGATATCTGGTGAAAATGATCGATTTATGGTACAATATAAGCAGCGTGTTCCAGCATGGCTGATTGCTGGCCATGCCGGCCCCAGTTAGGAAGTGTACCTTGCCAGCCGGTTGCTTGTTCCTTCAGCGCTGAGGAGGACATATGTTCCGAACATTCCAGCTGCCTACTCCTTCCATCGGAATTGAAGAAGAGTTCCAGCTTGTTGACCCACAGACAGGCTGCCTTGTGCCCGGCGTCCACACCATACTGGAGAAAGGAGCCTCTCAATTCGGTGAGCAGATCAAGCCCGAGATGTTGCAGTCCACGATTGAGCTGATCAGCCCTGTCTATCCCAATATCACCGCGGCGCGCCTGGAGACGCAGCAGCTGCGTGCCCGATTGGCGCGGCTGGTGACCCAGGAGGGTCTGGCGCTGGTAAGCGCTGGCACGCATCCGGGCGGTTTGTGGCAGGAGCAGCAGCGGTCTAACCATCCTCGCTATATCGAGCTTGAAGAGGAATTTCAGGACGTAGGTCGCTCGATTCTCATTTTTGGCCTACATGTCCATATCGGCGTCGAGAACAACGACATCGCCATTGCCCTGATGAACCAGATCCGCACCTGGCTTCCTCATCTGCTGGCGCTGTCGGCCAATTCGCCTTTCTGGGGCAACCGCTTCACCGGCTTGAAGTCGTATCGGGCTGTTGTCTGGAAGCGTTTCCCACGTAGTGGCATGCCGGAGGTCTTCCCAAGCTGGGGCGATTTTGATCACTATGTGCAGGCGCTCATTGAAAACGGCTGCATCGATAATGCCAAAAAGATTTGGTGGGATCTACGCCCCCATCCGTTCTTTAAGACGCTGGAGTTTCGCGTTTTCGATATGCCGGCGACCATCGAAGATACGCTGGCGCTGGCAGCGCTCTGTCAAGCTCTCGTGGCGAAGCTGACCTGGCTCTACAAGCACGGGATGGGGATTCATGTGATGCCGCGCGATTACCTGGAAGAGAACAAGTGGCGTGCCATGCGCTATGGTCTCGATGCTCAGATCATCGATTTCGTAAACCATCGCACGCTACCCATGCGCGACGCCATCCATGAGCTGCTCGACTTCGTCGATGATGTCCTCGATGATTTGGGCACGCGCCGCGAGATCAACTACTTGCGCTTCCTGCTCGATGATCCTCGCGGTACTGGCGCAGATCGCCAAATCGCTATCTGGAACGAGACCCACAGTTTCCTGGCTGTCGTCCGCTATCTGATCGAGACGACGCTTGAAGGGGTTCCTCTCGACTCTATGTCCGATCGACAGTCCCTGACAACCCGATCTGAGTGAGGTCCTGCCGCTGGCCTGCCCTGGCTGCCTGGTGCTTCACCTGTACTGCCGACTCATATGTTCCCTATGATTTTGCCTGTTGATGACGACGCTCTTGGGCGGAGACGGCGAATCAACGTCTCTCCCCTGTGGGGAATGCGTTGTCTCGGCGGGGGCGGTACTGTTGTCCAGCTCGCTCCCTCGACCGCGACCGCCTCCGAGCGCTCTCCCCCTGGCCTGCCACGTGAGCGCCTTTCTGCGCAGTGCGGCTTGCGCTTCCCCGCGAGAAGGTGTATACTTCTCGGGAACAGACCACTAGCCAACACTGCGGAGAAGGTAAGGCGCTCACTCGCTGTCCTACAGGCAGGGGAGAGCGCTACTCTTCTCCCTGTTCCAGGAGTTTTGAGTAAGAGCGATGAAAGTCATTCTCCTTCAGGATGTAGCGGGGCTGGGCAAAGCCGGCGATGTGAAAGAGGTCGCCAATGGCTATGCGCGTAACTATTTGCTGCCGCGCAAGCTGGCTGCCGGTGCCACGCCGGCCTTGCTGGCCAATCGCGAGCAGCGTGTGGCTGCAGAGCGGCGCCAGCTGGAGAAGCAAGAGCAGCTCAACCGTCAGCTTGCCGAGCGTCTGAGCCAGGTCACCCTGACCTTCAAGGCGCGTGTGGGACGCAACGGGCGGCTCTATGGCTCGGTGACAAGTCAGGATATCGCCGACGGTCTGCGCCAGGCCGAGGGCCTGACCATTGATCGCCGCCTCATTGATCTGCCCAGCCCGATTCGATCGACCGGCACCTTCGAGGTTCCGGTGAGAGTGGCCCGCAATCTCGTCCCGCGCCTTACCGTGCGAGTGATCGATCAGGAGGCTGCTGAGGCCGAGGGGGCTGCAGAAGCCGGGCAAGCAGAGGCGGCGCAGGAAGAGTAAAGGGCGCCCAGCCCGGCCTGCTCTGGGCGCCCTCCTCCCTGTTCCATTCTTCTCTATTGAGAATTGTCTCCTCCCTGATTCCTCTCTTTTCGCTTTCCCTGCTCCGGCGGTTCCTTTTGCTTGTGAACGCTGATGTGAAGCCGGCTTAGAGGCGCTCGATGATGGTGGCGATTCCCTGACCAACGCCGATGCACATAGTGGCCAGTCCGTAGCGCCCGCCTCGCCGTTCTAACTCGTGCAGCAGTGTGACCATGATGCGTGCACCGCTGCAGCCCAGGGGATGACCCAGGGCAATGGCGCCACCATTCACATTGAGCTTCTCTTCATCGATTTCCAGCTCGCGTACGCACTGCAGCACCTGAGCGGCGAAAGCCTCGTTCAGCTCGATCAGGTCGAGGTCGTGGATGCTCAACCCGGCGCGCTGCAGAGCCTTACGTGTCGCTGGAATTGGCCCCAGGCCCATATAGGCCGGATCAACGCCGGCGACCGCGCTGGCGACGATGCGCGCTCGTGGGCGCAGTCCCAGTGCGCGTGCCCGGCTCTCGCTCATCATGACCAGGGCTGCCGCCCCGTCGTTAATGCCTGCCGAGTTGCCGGCGGTGACAGTACCTCCCTCACGAAATGCCGGCTTAAGGGCAGCCAGCTTTTCCAGCGACGTATCGGGACGTGGATGCTCGTCTTTGCTCACCAGCCCTGGCTCGCCTTTTTTCTGGGGTATCGGTACCGGGATGATCTCCTCAGAGAAACGCCCATCTTGCTGGGCGGCTACGGCGCGCTGATGACTGCGCAGGGCGTAGCGGTCCTGTTCCTCGCGGCTGATGCCGTAGCGCTCGGCGACGTTCTCCGCCGTCTCGCCCATGCTATAAGGGTAGTGCATCGCGGCGAGCTTAGGATTGATGAAGCGCCAGCCCAGGGTCGTGTCGTAGAGCGTAGCGCTGCGGCTGAAGGCGCTCTCGGCCTTGCCCAGGACGAAGGGAGCGCGGGTCATGCTCTCAACTCCGCCGGCGACAAAAGTGTCACCGGCGCCGACCTGGATTGCTTGAGCGGCGCTGTTAATGGCCTGCAGGCCGGAGCCGCAGAGCCGATTGACGGTCTGGCCGGCCACATGAATTGGCAGGCCAGCCAGGAGCAGAGCCATGCGCGCCACGTTGCGATTGTCTTCGCCCGCCTGGTTTGCACAGCCCAGAATAACGTCTTCGACGCTGCCAGGTTCGATACCGGCGCGGCGAACGGCTTCGGCGATCACCAGTGCCGCCAGGTCATCGGGACGCACATCTTTGAGCGCTCCGGCGTAGCGCCCGATAGGTGTGCGCACTGCGGAGACGATTACCGCTTCTTCCATAGTTGCGGCCTCCTCTCGGGTTGCTGCTGACTCTCCATTGATTGTTGAGACAACCCGGTCTCTCAGGTAGTCTTCTGATGAGGTCTGGCCTGGTGCTGGCTCGTGCAGGTGCCTGGGGCATGGCCTGCCTGTCCGCTCAGCTCACCAGACCAGACCGGTTTGGCCCGCTCAGCGTCCCTGGAATTGAGCGCGGCGCTTTTCGAGGAATGCGCGCATCCCTTCGCGCTTATCTTCGCTGGCGAAGAGCAGGAAGAAGTTTTTGCGCTCAGCCTCCAGGCCCTCTTCCAGCGAGGTTTCAAAGGCGGCCAGCACGGCTTCCTTGGCCAGGCGGACGGCAATGGGGGGGCGCTCGGCCAGCTCTTTGGCGATCTTAAGGGCCTCGTTGAGGTGCTCGCCCTGGGGCACTACACGGTTGACCAGGCCCAGCTCGGCCAGCTCGCGTGCGCTGACCTGGTTGCCCAGGAGCACCATTTCCATTGTGCGATATTTGCCAAGGGTGCGTGCCAGGCGCTGGGTACCGCCGGCACCTGGGATGATGCCCAGAAGAATCTCTGGCTGACCGAACCGGGCGTTCTCAGAGGCCACAATGATGTCACAGTGCAGAGCCAGCTCGCAGCCTCCGCCAAGGGCATAGCCGTTGACGGCGGCGATAAGCGGTTTTTTGATGCGCCGGATGCGCTCCCAGGCCTCGAAGCCCCCCAGAAGCATGTCGATCGGCGACTTATCTGCCATCTCTTCGATGTCGGCCCCCGCGGCGAAGGCGCGCTCGCCGGCGCCAGTGATGACGATACAGCGAATGGCCTCATCGCGATCGAGGTCTTCCAGGGCTGTGCTCAGCTCGGCGACGAGCTGGGTATTGAGGGCGTTCAGCTTGGTGGGCCGATTGAGGGTGACGATGCCCACCCGCTCATCACGTTCAACCAGAATGTATTGATATTCTGCCATGTTTCTCCTTGTTGCCTTTCTCTGGGCTGCTGTGGTTTTAGGCGACATGTATCGGGCGAGTCAAGGGCCTGACTGCACTCACTGGTTGGCGAGGGTGAGAGGACCCTCCCTTCGTCAGTGGGTAGCAGCGAGCCGGAGAATCAGCTGGTCCAGACGCCATGCGGATCACACTCGCGGATCACGCGCAGCTCTTCCGGCGTTGGTGGCACTGTTTCGGCACAGTCGGGAGCCAGGCGCAACGGCCAGCCCGTCTGTTCCTGGACCTGCTCGATGCTGCTGCCGGGATGGTAGGACTGCAGCAGGGCCTCGCCAGTGGTTGGATCAAAAGTGAAGACAGCCAGGGTGGTAATCAGCACCGCTGGCCCGCCGCGCGGTAGGCCCACGCGCTGGCGCCAGGCCACGCCGGCGGGCCCCTGCTCATCGGGGTAGCCATAACCCGGGCTGGTCACGAAGTCGACACGCTCGCGCAAGCGGTGCCGTTCATGGGGCATGATGATCGCCAGACGCTGGGCCAGTGAGGCAATATCAGCGCCGCCGCCGCTGCCAGGTAGCCGAACGCGTGGCTGCTGCCAGTTGCCGATGAGCGACGTGTTGAGGTTCCCGTAGCGATCAATTTCTGCGCCGCCGATGAAACCAAGCTCGATTTCGCCCGCGGCCATCAGGCCGATAACGTTAATGGTGCTGGTGGCCCAGAGCGCTCCGCAGATATTGGGTGCATCGCCCATAGTGTAGAGCAGCTCGCGGGCTGGCGTATCGCGAATCAGACCCGTTTCGAAAATACCGACACAGTTGGGAGCGTGAGTGCGCTTGGCCAGGGCGAAGGCCAGCAGTGGCAGGCGCATACCAACGAAAACCCGCTCGCCATCGCGGATCTGGCGCGCAGCGCAAACGACCATCAGCTCACGAGGGGTATACTCCATGTCCCTATTCCTCCTTGCCTGATAGTGCACTCGCTTCTGGCGAAGGCTGGCGGCACGGGGCTGCCGTACCGTGAACCAGTCTGCTGCCGTGAGAGCAGAAGGGCCTCTCGATCAGTAGCCATAGTCGACAGGAGCGGCGTAGCGGTGCTCCTTGACACCCAGTGCGCCCTGGCGAGCTGGACCCAGCTTCGCCATGTATTCCTGACGCGTCTTGAGGCCAAGCACCCACTCGTCCAGCCACTGCTGGAAACCCTCCGGTGTGCGGGTGCGAGTATGGTACTCGTGGTAGAACTGATGGTCGCGGTCGTAGTAGCCCTGCACCGCTGAGGGATGGGCGCCCCACGGCTCATGGACGACGGCGCAGACTTTGTAAGAGGGTCCGATGACACGGTTGGGGTCGCTCGTGATGACTTCGCGTGGCACGATCTCCTCAGCAACGATGATGACTTGACGCGCAGCAAGCATAGCCTCCTGGCAGATGCCAAGGCTGCCCCAGAGATGGGCGTTGCCGTCTTCGTCGCTGCGCTGAACGTGCAGGATGGTCACGTCAGGTTGCAGGGCTGGCACGAGCAGCAGGGGACTGCCATCGAAAGGTGAGGAGGCCTGGAGAAAGGTTGGATTTTTACGCGGGAGATCGCTCCCCAGCAGCGAGCGCGTAGGGATATAAGGAGCGCCCAGGCTGGCGGCGCGCAGAGCCAGGCCGATTGTGAAATTGCTGTGGTCCTCGGTGACGATAGAGCGAGGCAGGGCCTGCTCCGTTGCTCGTCGATAGCAGTGGCCGAGGCCCTCGCTGACATTGCCTACCCAGGCTGCTTGAATCTTGGCTACGCAGCCGGCCCCGATCAGTTGATCGAACAGGATGTCCGAGATTGGCCCGATCAAGGTCAGGTCGCGGCGTCCCTGACGAATGATCTCGTGGCCCGCTGCGAAGGGAATACAGGGCTCCAGGGCCAGGCCCAGTGCTACCGAAGCCCCGTCGGGGACATAGCGTCTGATCGCCTCGGTCATAGAGAGCAGCTTACTCATGTCGGTGTAAACTCCACGATCATGTTTGCATAATCATCGGCCACGTAGATGTGGTCATGCTGGTCGATGACCAGTCCCTGTGGTTCGATAAAGCCCTGGCTAGCCAGCGTTTCACGCTGGCCGGTAGCTAGCTGCATGCGGATCAGCGCGTGCACGGTTGGCGCCAGGTCTATCACCAGCAGATTGCCATGCCCATCCCAGGCTACGTCGTCCGGCATGCCGAAGCCGCCGAAGCGAATCTTATGTCCGTTGGGGCTGATGCGCCAGACCGCCTGTCCGCATTCATCTGCCACGTAGACGTTGCCCGCCCCGTCAACGGAGGCCCCTACCGGACGTACCATGCCGCTCGCCAGCGGCTGCAGGGTGCGGCCATCCAGGCTCATGCGATAGACCTCGCCAGTGGGGCTGTCTGGTACAATCAGGGTCTGGGTTGTGCGATCAAAGGCAATACCATCGATCCCTGCTTTGCATGGTTGACTGCCCGGTGCACCTGGAAGGGTGCGCAAGACCAGCGGCATCTGGGCGCCCGGCATCAGCAGTAGCAGACGGTTGGTGCGCTGTTCCGCTATGATGATTGTACCATTCTGGAGCACGACCAGCCCTTCTGGCGCCGCCAGGCCGCGCGCGAGCACGCTCACTGTGCCATCACGATTGAGACGGTTGACTGTACCGTTATGAGCGTCGCTGAAAAAGAGGTTGCCTTGCGCATCCAGGGCAAGGTCATCGGGTCTGCCGTAGCCGCGCAGGAGGAGGTGGCTGCGGTAGTGGCTTGCTACCACTTCCGTGCTGCTGGCAGTGGGGGGAGTGCTGGCCGTGCTTGTTGGAGAAGGCGTGTGGACAGGGCTAGCTGAAGATGAGGGCGAGGGAGTAATGGCGGAGCCGGCGCTGCCACAGGCGCTCAAGATGAGCAGACAGAAGAGCAACGCCGAGAGAATCCTCGAATGCTCGCTTCGCAGCATAGCGTGTCCTTCCCGAAAAACCCCGAAAGTGTGATCTGCCGATCGGAAGTCAGCAGCTGGCCGCGGCTGACAGGCCGGCCAGGCGCTGGCTCTATTGCCATCGTATCACAAGCGGGCGTCTTGAGGGAAATCGGGATCGGAAAGCGAGTGGCCTGTTCTTGCCGGGCAACGAGTAGGGCCGTGCTCTCTGACTACCGCTCCGCCACTACCGTGCTTGCTCAATCAGGCGCTTACGGGCGCAACTTCCTCGATCAGGTGGTGCAGCGTTTTGAGAGGGACCCCGGTGCCTTTGGTGCCTGTGCGCCTGGTCATTACCAGCTCAGCGGCGATGCTGAGCGCGATCTCTTGGGGAGTGACAGCACCAATATCGAGGCCGATAGGCGTGTGCACCTGCTCAAGGCGCTCGCGAGGAATGCCTGCCTTGAGCAAATTGCGAAAGATGTTGCGGATTTTGCCGGCACTGCCGATCATACCTACGTAGGCGGCCTCGCTTTCTACGGCAGCACGCAGGGCCTCCTCGTCGAGCCGGTGGCCACGTGTGACAATGACTACCCAGGTTGAGGCATCCGGTCGCAGCTCTCTAATGGTCTGAGCGATGTCGCCAAAGACGAGCTGGACGCGCTCACCAAAGGTGCGAGGGTCCGCCAGATCACGGCGGTCGTCTATCACGACAATGCGAAAGTCGAGGTCGGCGGCGAAGCGTGCTAGCGCCTGAGCCACATGGCCGGCCCCGGCAATGATCAGTCGCGGCTCCGGCGAGATGGCCTCGACAAAGACTTCCAGGGTCGCGCCACAGCTGCCGACGGCTTCGTCGGGGTCGATGTGGATATGAGTGAGGAACGAGCGCCCTTCCTGGAGGGCCTGCTGCATAGCCTTGATGGCCTGCTCGTCGACGCGCCCTCCGCCGAAGCTGCCGCTAGCACTGCCATCGGCATGGAGCAGCATGCGGACCCCAATATCGCAGGGTGCGGCTCCGATGGTCTTGACCACGGTGGCTATGCCGATGCGCTCGCCTCGTCGCAGCGCTGCTTGAATGGCCTCGTAGACGGCTGTGGGGCTGATGGCACTCATGGTTCTTCCCGTCCTCTAGCTGTTGCTCTCTGCGTGCTTCCCCTACTCAATGATTGAGCAGGACACTCTTCATTATAACATAAGGAAATTGCCGTCTCCTTGCTTGATAGACCCACTCCGCTCTCGTATAGTGAGTAAGATAAGACCAGCGGCGCCACAGATGTGTAGGAACGCGGATAAGATGGGTGACACAAAGTACCTGGCCGATATAGCACGTCTGCTGTGGTCATGACTTGCTGGCCATTCTCTCCCTCGCCCTCCACAAGGTCTTGGGAACGCATAATAGTGGGGAACTCCGTCCCGAGATGCTTCAGAGGAGCCTGCGTCTGGCCTATGAATACCGCTATTTCATAAAAACACAACTTTACCAGCGATTACGGCTCTGGGAGCAGAACCATCCCGGCTTCACGCTCTTCCCACCAGCCGACGAATAATTCTCGTCGACTTGAAAAAGATCCTCTTTTGTTATCTTAAGATCAATATGCCTTTCCGTTTCTACCCTCCGCAGTCGGAACGATTCTTTGGAGCACCTGACCTGGCCGCTGAGCATCCCTCTCTCGCTAAGCAAGCAGCTAGCTTGACAGAGGCTCCTCTGCCGGGTACAATACTAGAACACAAGTTCTAGATCTGGATCTCCTGAGCAGTCGAGCTATGGGCTTTCGTGCAGCCCTGGCGGGCGGCTCGCTCTCACAGCAACGATTCGCACAGCGTCCGGCGAGGTCGTTCAAGGAGGCCAGTCAGTTAGGAGCAGGGTGAGGAACAGTCAGAAAGAGGAGACATTGTCTATGACATCTCTTGGTGAGCACTCTCATTCCCAGGGTCGTGAGGAACAGCGTCCACGCTTCAACCCGAGCGAGCACCTGCTGCAGATCAGAAGCGGCAATCGTGGCGAGCTGCGTGACTACCTGCCTGTCCAGTGGCGGCTGGTCTGGTTCCGCGAACTCTGCCCCCAGGGAACCATTGAAACCGAGATGGTGCATCTGGATCTGGAGCGCGAGACTGAAGAGGAGTACTACGGCTACAACAGCGAGACCCGGCGCAATGAAAAGATGGTGCGCCGTGCCAAGGGTTTCGTCATCTTCCGCGCCGTCGTCAAGGACGGCAAAGGAGGCGTTGCTACAGGCACCAAGTCAGAGAAGGCCGCCAGCTTCCCCGATTTCATCGAGAAGGCCGAGACGGGTGCGATCGGGCGCGCCCTGGCTGCACTGGGCTTCGGTACGCAGTTTGCCCCGGAGCTGGACGAGGAACATCGCATCGTCGATAGTCCCGTTGAGCGGGCTGCCAACTCTACAAGTGAACAGGCTCCCGAGGCAGCCTCTGAGTCGGAGACCGCTCCCTCCACCGCACGCGGGGCGGCCCTCCCGCCATCCCGTCAGCGTGGCTCACGACTGGCCAGCGGGAGCGACAATGAGCAGGGCCAGATCACCGATCAGCAGCTTGCCAGTATCCGCAAGCTCTGCGATACCCTTGGCAAACCGGAGCCGAACGACCTCGCCTCCTGGAACTATGCGGCGGCGCGCGAGCTCATTCTACAACTGAGCCGCGAATACCGTCAGCGCAACGAGAGTCGCAAAGCTTCCTAGCGTACACAAGCGAGGATAGCACATGTCCTTTAAACAACTGCAGTACGCCGAAAAGCGCATGCACAAGCTCTGGCGCGACATGGTCGTGGCCGGCGAGCACGGCGCCTCACCCATCGAGCTAGAGCGCCTCTATGATGCCTACTTGCAAGCTCTTCAGAGCTATCTACGTTGCTACGAAACCTACCGCCAGGAGTCAGGTGGGATCGACATTCATCGCTGTGCCTGAAGAAGGAGAGCGCCCAGGCCCCAGGTTAGCATAGTCGCCTCTCCTCCTCTCCTGGTCAGGAGCGGAGAGAAGAGGCGACATCGCGGAACGGGAGACGACCCGGGTCCCTTGGACCTGGCCCCTCTCCCAGACCCGCTAGCCTGGGGGCTGGGCTAAGCGCGTGCTGACAGAGAGGACACGAAGTCTCGGATGGCCCGCGCCACTGCCTCCGGGGCATCGAAGAGCACCAGATGGCCGGCCTGGGGAATAATGCTCAACTGCGAGCCCGGGATCTCCCGATGAAGACGCTGAGCATACTTCAGCGGAATCTGTCGATCTTCCTCTCCCCAGATGATCAGCACGGGCTTCCCCACGCGCGGCAGATCGCTCGACACTGAATTCACGTAGTAGGGGATCAGGTTGCGGATGTGCTGATAAAGCACTTCCTTGTACAGCTCGCTATTCCAATGGTTCACGAAGTCGTCGAGCATCTGCTGCTTAAACTGTTCAGGCCGTGTTGAAGCTGCGGGCAGCGTAGCCCGCAGATCGCGCAGCACCTCCTCGACGCTCGCGCGCTTAGGAGCATCGTACTCCTGACGCTCCTTCATCTGCGGCAGCGGCCAGTCCTCGGCAAAGGCATGCAAATAGCAGACCGTATCAATCAACACCAGAGCCGCCACGCGCTCTCGGCTCAGGCGCGTCGCCAGAATCTGGGCCACGCCACCGCCGAGGCCGTGACCCACCAGCACCACATTGGTCAGCTGCAGAGCCTCCAGGAACATTGCCAGATAATCGGCGTGGCCCCAGACCGAGGTATCAGCCGGCCAGGGGTGATCAGAGAGGCCGTGGCCCAGCAGGTCCAGCACATAGATAGCTCGCCCGCTGCTGGTCAGCAAAGGAATAACCTCGCGCCAGGAGAAGGCCCCTGCCAGCACATCGTGGAGCAGCACCAGCGCCCCATCGGTTCCATGCTCGGCCCCGTAGACATAATAGGTCACATTATAATGGATCAGGCGGATCGTGCGCCGTTCACCGGCGCCTGCCACCCGTGGTAGCTGTGCTGTACTCTGTGTCATTGCTTCTTCCTCGCTCTTCCGTGCGCTGTGAACGAGCGTCTTTGCATCGCTCCCCTACATTCGCGCGTAGAGTCCTGGAACATTATAGAAAGCCCCAAAACCCGCATAATGAGCCGTGTGCTCGCCCAGCTCTTCCTCAATCACCAGCAAGCGATTATACTTCGCCACGCGCTCACTGCGAGCAGGAGCACCTGTTTTAATCTGGCCCGCATTGGTAGCCACCACCAGATCGGCGATCGTTGTATCCTCTGTCTCGCCCGAGCGATGAGAGACCACTGCGGTAAACGAAGCGCGCTTTGCCATCTCGATGGCCGCCAGCGTCTCCGTCAAAGTCCCAATCTGGTTGAGCTTAATCAAGATGGAGTTGGCGGCTCGCTCCTCGATCCCGCGCTTGAGGCGGGCCGTATTTGTCACGAAGAGGTCATCGCCGACCAACTGTACCCGTCCGCCCAGGCGCTGGCAGAGCAGAGACCAGCCTTCCCAGTCATCTTCTGCCAGGCCGTCCTCGATGGAGATCAACGGATACTCGTTGACCCACTGCTCATAGAGATCGACCATCTCGGCTGACGAGAGCGTGCGGCCTTCGCGGGCCAGCACATATTTGCCATCCTGATACAGCTCGCTGGCGGCGGGGTCCATACCGAGACAGATATCGACGCCGGGGCGGTAGCCAGCCGCTTCGATAGCTGTCAGCAGCAGCTCCAGCGGCTCCCGATTCGAGCTAAGCGAAGGAGCGAAGCCACCCTCATCGCCGACATTCGTATTATACTTCTTGCTATGCAAGACCTTCTTCAGGCTCTGATAGACCTCGGCCCCCATACGCAGCGCCTCACGAAAGGAGCGGGCCCCCACTGGCAGAATCATATACTCCTGCATATCGGCGGAGTTATCGGCGTGCTTGCCGCCGTTGAGGATATTCATCATGGGAACGGGCAGGACACTGGCCGAAACTCCACCCAAATAACGATAGAGCGGCTGGCCAAGAGCATTGGCCGCCGCGTGGGCCAGGGCGAGAGAGACGCCGAGAATGGCATTAGCGCCGAGCTTCCCCTTATTAGGGGTGCCGTCGAGCTGGACCATCAGGCCATCGAGAGCCACCTGATCTGTGGCATCCTGGCCGATCAGTGCTTCCCGCAGAGTTGTATTGACGTGCTGGACCGCCGTCAGCACCCCTTTGCCGCCATAGCGCTGACGGTCACCATCGCGCAGCTCAACCGCCTCGTGGGCGCCGGTTGAGGCCCCCGAGGGGACCGCTGCCACACCGCGAGCGCCGCCTTTCAACCAGACCTCCACCTGGACCGTCGGGTTGCCACGCGAATCGAGGATCTCACGAGCCACCAGGTTCGCAATGACCGTACTTTCTCTGCTCACACCAGGCATAGAACGATACCTACCTCTCTCAACTCTGCTCAAATCTTATCGCGTTACTAGTAGATGCACAATCGATGATAGCGCGGCGTTGCCCATCATTGCCGGCTGTATTGTAACGCGCGCCGATGCTCGTGGGCAAGCATTTTCTTGGCAGGCGGCCTGACGAGCTGGTGCATAAGCCGACTTCTGGCGACTGGAAGGAAGAGCATGAAACTGGTGGAACGACGGCTAAGGCCAGGAGCACAGAGAGCGCGGTCAAGGCCGAAGCAGCCGGGCGCGACATAAACAGCAACTGCCGGCCTGCCAGACCCACCTGACCCTCATTCGCCCACGTCCTGACGTCGGTGTCGGTCAAGGCAGGTAATCCAGGCCGGCTTGCTCACAGTTGAGCGGTCAGAGGAAAGTCAGCCAGCGCTGTTAGTGCTGTGGCTCGCTCTGCCAGGGCGCACCTCAGCCAGGGCGCGTGCCAGCAGATCGGTATGCTCCGGTAAGCCCACAGTTACCCGCAGAACATTCTGCAGATACGGATGCTGGAAATAGCGCAGGAGAATGCCATACGACTCAACGCTGGCGCGAATGTCCTCCACCGTAATTTCCTCATCGCAGACGCGCGCCATAATAAAGTTCCCCTGGGAAGGGACGGGCGCCAGATACGGCTGAGCGGCCAGCACCTGGAAGAGACGTTCACGTTCCTGGATCAGGCGCTGCACGCGCTCCCAGACGCAGTCGAGGTGGGCCAGCGTCTCTATAGCGGCGATGTGGCCGGCCACATTCACCTCGAAGGGGCACTGAGCGCGTCGCAAGTAGCTGGCGATCCACTCAGGGAAGAGGCCGTAGCCGATACGCAGCCCGGCCAGGCCAGCCCACTTACTGAAGGAGCGCAGCACCACCAGATTAGGATACTCGGGCACCAGATGAGCCACGCCCCGCGGCTGCTGAGAGAACTCCACGTAGGCCTCGTCGACGACCACAATGCGCCCCGTCTCCAACAAGCGCAGGATATCCTCCTGGGCTACCAGATTGCCGGTTGGATTATTCGGAGAGCAGAGCACGATCAGCTTCGTCTCGGGGGTCAGTGCTGACAGGATAGCCTCGACATCGAGGTCGTAGGACTCTGTACGTGGAACCTCGATCACATAGGCGCCGCAGAGCGTCGTCACTGTCGTATAGAGCGTGAAAGTGGGGGGGCAACAGATAATATTGTCCCCGACCGACAGGAAGACGTGCCAGAGCAGATTGATCAGCTCGTTGCTGCCGTGGCTGAGGACAATATAGCGCTCAGCCAGGCCCGTGAACTCGGCCAAGGCCCGCCGTAGAGCGGTGGAGTCTGTATCGGGATAATTGTTATAGGAGACGTACCGCCCCAGCGCAGCGAGCACTGGAGGGATCGGGCCATAGGGATTCTCATTGCTATTGAGCTTAATCAAGCGATCAATCGGGATACCAGTTCTTTGAGAGAAAGCCTCTAGCGATTCTCCTGGTACATAGGGAGCAATACGTTCGATCTCTGGACGGACCTGAACAACACGCGAGGCATATGGTTGCATGGGCTTATATATCCATCCTACTTTTCAGTATCAGCGTCCACGAAGATCTGAGCGGGACGGCGGATTAAGGAATTGCGCACAGGGGAGCCAGAGCCGGTATTGCCGCGCAGAGGGCCGCTGGTGCCGAAAGAGCGGAGGGACGTATGAGGAACGACGGGCTGCATCGCCGAAGTTTCCGGCAACTGGCCGCCGGTAGCCTGCAGCATCTCCATACCGCGACGCAAGGTCATCATATCCCGCAGGAAGCAAGCAACAGCGGAAGCGGCAGAACCCTTTTCGCGAGCGCTTTCGAAGCGGCGAGCATTAGCATCGCCGGCGTCCTGGGCTGCCTGAGCCAGAGGATCAGACGTGTGAGCGGCGAAGGTATCCTGGAAAATGTCGTCCCAGCTTGACCAGCGCCCACGCAGCGGTTTCCAGCCAAGCTGGCTATCGCTGACCGTGCGCCACTTTTCCTCGGTAAACTGAACCCAGTCCTCGATCAGGCGGATGCAAGACTCCAGTTGCTGGCGCAGGCGCTCCTCCTCGGCGCTGTGGGACTGCGAGCCGCTCTGTGGCAGGCCCTCAGCGGAGGGAGCGGCCTGGCCATAGAAGCCACTCTGGAAATAGGCGGGAGCCTGTTGTACGCCGGGGAAGAAGCCAGAGTTGCCGGGCAAGCTTGAGAAGTCCGCGGTCCCCTGACCGATCTGAGTCATGGGGCCTGTCTGGCCTGTTTGGCCTGCGGGCAGGCCCAGGACAGGGCCTTGTGGGGAAGCCAGCTCGCCCGTCACGGTCACCCCTCCGAAGGCGGGGTTGAGGGTCAAGATCGAGGAGCCATCGGGCATCAGCATGCCCTCGGGAATGGTAGGCAGACCACCGATCACGATCTCCTCATGCCCGATTGCATCGAGAATGCGCCAGGCCAGTCGCGGGTGCTTAATAGCCCACCACAGGCGGCGCGCCAGAAAGGTACAGGCAAAGGTAAAGTTGACCAGCAGCCAGACCAGCCCGCGCACCGCCAGCCAGTTCACCAGACCGGCCACCACAATCCAGTACCAGGGATCATGTTGCCCTGCCTCCTCAATAATGGTCAGGACAACTGCCACGGTGAGGCTGGGATCGCGCAGAGGATTAATCACATCGATGATACGCCAGAACCATGAACGCTCTGTCTTCTTCAAGATACGCTCCTCTGACATCACACTACGATGCCGCTGTCTCTTATCCTTCGCTCGGCTCACGGCCCGCTGTCAGACCATACGAGCCGTCCAGATCGCCAGGCCCCGACTGCCTGCAGACCAGCCCTTGCCTTTCTGCCTCAGCTTTCTTCGTTTATTAGCGAGCGGGGCGGGCCTTGCCTGCTTCACTGCTGTACCGTTCCGCCCTCCGTCCTCACCCTCCTCCCTTCAGCTATCAGGTGGGCCTTGTCGGGGAGGGATTAGCCTTAGCTCTACAGCTCAGCTACTCTACCTGACGAGCGAGCTACTCCTCTTCGTCTGGCTCGCCTGCCGACTGTTCTGTTGCCGTCCTGCACCTAGCTGTGCATATAGCTGCGGGGCCATCTCTCTTGCTCGCCCCCGTTCCTGCTGCTCTGTGCTGTCGTTTTCTT
This sequence comes from Thermogemmatispora sp., assembly GCF_019683635.1. Taxonomy (GTDB): domain Bacteria; phylum Chloroflexota; class Ktedonobacteria; order Ktedonobacterales; family Ktedonobacteraceae; genus Thermogemmatispora. Next base: position 23,068 of record NZ_JADGIA010000025.1, read on the forward strand.
TCTTCCGGCGTGACTTCCGGCGAACCTCATGCAGACGAGCGGCCTTCTGCAGCTAGCTCTCTCATTCGGCCATTCGCGGGACGATTCTAACATGAGCCCCTGGGGCCTGCAAGCTTTGCCGGCAGGACAGGGGCATATTGGGCTATCCTGACACACCACATCACTGCCATTTTTATTGTACCAGAGCCACGAGTAAGGCAAGGAAGCAGGCTCCCTTGCGGAGACGGAGGAGCGGTACTTTAGTACCGCTGGCAGATGCTTCAAACGGCAAGGAGCGGGCGAACGAGCGAATGAGAGGTAGGCCCCAGGAGAGGAGAAAGTCCAGGGGAGTCGGGTTAGCGCAGATACGGCTGTTGGAAGGCCAGCAGCTGGCTGATCCCCTCTTGCGCCAGAGAGAGCAATTCATCCAGGCGGGTGCGGCTAAAGACGCCGCCCTCGCCAGTGCCTTGAACCTCGACGAAGTCGCCGTGTGCCGTCATTACCACATTGAAATCAACCTCGGCCCGGGCATCCTCCTCATAGCACAGATCGAGGAGTGGCTGGCCCTCGACGACACCCACGCTAACAGCGGCCACCGCGGTGCGCACTGGATGGGCGGGCAGGAGACCGCGCTCCACCAGGCGGCTGCATGCCCGGTAAAGAGCCACAAAGGCGCCGGTAATGGCGGCGGTGCGCGTTCCGCCGTCGGCCTGCAGCACGTCGCAGTCAAGGATCAGGGTGCGCGTTCCCAGAGCCTCCAGATCCACGGCAGCCCGCAGCGAACGACCGATCAAGCGCTGAATCTCCTGGGTGCGGCCGCTGAGGCGTCCCTCGCGCTCGCGTGATGTGCGGGTAAGCGTTGCCCGGGGCAGCATACTATACTCGGCGGTGACCCAGCCACGTCCGCTGCCCTCTAGAAAAGGGGGTACCTTCTCCTCGACAGTGGCGGCGCATAGCACCCGTGTTCGTCCGGTCTCGATAATCACCGAACCCTCAGCATAGTCTAGATAGTCGACTGTCAGGCGTAGGGGACGTAGTTGAGTCTGAGAACGCCCGTCTGTGCGTATCATAAGCGAAGCCCTCTTAACAATTTCAACCTATTCAAAGTCTGGTTCTGACTCGCGAAAAATGCTGAGGAAGGGGTTCCCTCTTGCTGCCAGTGGCTACTGCCAGGGAGAGGAGGCCCCATTTCCCCAGCGAATATGGTACTATACATAAGGGTGTCTCCAACAGAGGTATCTGACTGTGCGTCACCTAAAGAGGGCAGAGAATGGTCTGCGTTCCCTCTCGTCGCCTCCGTCTTCTCCTACCTCTGCGGGAGGGAAGGTAAGCGGCGAAAAACGCACACCGACCAAGGCCCAAGCAAGGAGGGAGCGGACAAACAAGTGAGACAGCGAGAGAGATGAAGAGCAGCAGAAAGTCGCAGCCAAAGCGCGAAGAACCTGTTAGAAAGGACCAACCTATGTCTGCGCATAAAACGCTGCATCCTGCGCAAGCGGAGCCACTCCATGCGCATCGCCTCATTATTGCGACCAACCGCGGTCCCGTTGAATTTTATCTTACACAAGATAAAGTGTTAAAATCTCGGCGAGGAGCGGGAGGAGTTGTCACAGCTCTCATCGAGGCGGCCAGTCGCATGGAAGTCACCTGGGTGGCGATGGCGATGACAGAAGGGGACCGTCTGGCGGCGCGCAGCGCTGAAGCTGAGTGTGGGCGTATTCCCTCGCCGCTGCCAAATCTCAAGATGCAGCTCCGCTACGTTGTCATTCCCAAGACGGCCTACCGCAAGCACTATGACATCATCAGCAACCGTGTCCTCTGGTTCCTGCAGCACTATCTCTATGACCCCAGCAGTGACTCCTTCAATTATCAGCGGTTGCAGGATGCCTGGAGGAACGGCTATCGGGTGGCTAACCAGGCCATTGCCGAGGCGGTGAATGCCGAGATCGAGCGAGCTGAGACCACACCGGTGGTCATGCTGCACGACTATCACCTCTATCTGGTGGCCGCCATGATTCGTGAGCGGCACCCTACCATCATCACCCAGCAATTCATTCATATTCCCTGGCCAGACAGCCGTTGCTGGCACTTCCTGCCCAGCAACATTACGCAGGAGATTTATCGTGGCCTGGTGGGCAACGATATCGTTGGCTTCCAGACCGAGCGCGATGCGCGCAATTTCCTGGAAGGGGCGCGGACCATTCTCGAAGGGGCCGAAGTCGACTTTGAAGAAGGGACCGTTGTCTGGCAGGGGCACCGCACGCTGGCGCGGGCATATCCGATTTCAATCTCGGTGACTGAGGAGCGGCGCCTTGTCCAGAGCCTGGCCGGGCGGCGGGCTGCCGAAAAGATCCTTCCCCTGTTAGGCGAACAGACGATCATGCGCGTCGACCGTATCGAGCCGACGAAGAACATTCCTCGTGGCTTCCAGGCCTATGCCCAGATGCTGGAAGAGCATCCCGAACTGCGGGGGAAGGTGAAATTCCTGGCCTTCCTTGTGCCTTCGCGTCAATCACTGCCCGAATACAAGCGGCTCAACAGTGAAGTGCTCAAGCTCGTCGAAGAAATCAACGCCCGCTATGGGGATGCCAGCTGGAAGCCCATCGAGGTCTTCTGCGACAACGACCGTACACGGGCATTGGCCGCCATGCAGTTTTACGACGTACTGCTCGTCAACCCCATTATTGACGGCATGAATCTGGTAGCCAAGGAAGGAGCTGTTGTCAACAAGCGCAACGGCTTGCTTGTGCTCTCACGCACTGCTGGCGCCTTCCAGCAGCTTGGCAAAGCAGCCATTCCGACTTCGCCTCTGGATGTAGCAGAGACCGCCGAGGCGCTCTACACTGCCCTGACGCTTCCGCCCGAGGAGCGTGAGCGGCGGGCCAAGCTGGCCCGTCAGATCGTGGAGCAGAACAATCTGCAGACCTGGCTCACCCGTCAGTTTGAAGATATTAACGAGCTGCTCGACCTGGCTCGTTTGGCTGCTGAGGACGAGGAGCGGCAGCGTGACCAGAGTGAGCCGGAGAGTGAACCCGAGCTTGCGCCCAGCCCGTTGTCTCTTTCAGCAGGATGACCCTGCTGCTAGATGCCGCTGTCTTCGGGCTGGCAAGAAAAGCGCGTGGAGATAATCCACTACGCACGCTTTTCCTGCCAGCCTGGCGAGGACGCCCCAGCCTCACCCTCCAGGAAGATCACCATTTCCTCTAGCAAGGCCGCCATGCCGGCCACTCCCTCGACGACGAGATCCGCCCGCTCTAGGAGCCGAGGGGGGGTATCGGCGTGGCGCACGGCGATCGTCACAGCTGCCGGGCAGATCCCCTTCTGGCGCAGGCGAATCAGGGTCTCTACTCCATCCAGGTCGGTGGTGTCATCTCCCGCGAAGAGCGCACTGCGCAGCTGATATTGCTCGATGAAGCGCTGCAGCGCCTGGCCTTTGTTCAGGCCGGGTACGCGCAGCTCGACGGCCATCTTTCCTTCAGCGAGCAGGAGGCCGCTCGCCTGCGCTGGCTCCCTCAGCAACTCCAGGATCTGCTGCCGGGCCTGGACAGGATCGGGGCAACGGCGATAATGGATGGTCCCGCCGATACTTTTGTATTCAATCTGCGTGCAGGGGAGCGATGTCACTAGGTGCTGCTCCGCCAGCGTGAGCAGCCGCTGCGCTGGGAGGCGGTAGGCTTCAGCTTCTGGAAGCAATCTGACCGGATGATGCTCAGGGAGGCCCTCCGCCCACTCCAGGCCGTGATTGCCGATGTAAGTGATCTCGTCGACCCCTACCAGCGCCGCGGCACTGGTGATTCCTCTACCCGTGACCACCGCCACCCGGGCGTAGGGCCGCAGACGTTCTAACAGAGATGCCACGCCTGGAAAGAGCCTGGCTGCTTCAGGGGTCGGAGCAATGGGGCTGAGTGTACCGTCGATGTCGAAAGTCAATCCACAAGGGCGGGTCAGCAAGACATTGCGTAGTACGGCAGTCAGCATAGCGGCCTGGTACTCCTTTGCATGAGGCTCGTTGTCGTGACGCGCGCACCACTGGCCTCGGGCAGAAGGCCGTGCGCATTGCATTCTATCATGTGGTGTTGCTGCACTGCGTTGCGCGTGGTACTATGTAAAGAAAAGCAAGGCGTTTCAGATGCGCTTCCTTACCGCAGGGCTAGCCTTATAGCCCAGGCGAGGCAGCCAGGCTGCTTGCTGCCCACAAGCATGGCCCCCAAGCGAGCAGTAAAGACGACGGAGACTCTGAGCGGCGTGATCTCCATTGCCGTCGCTCTCTTTGGCGATGTGTGGCTCCGCTCTCTTGTGACCTGGCTTGCCGATGGCTCTGTGCGGGACAGCCATGAACTTCTCTATCTTCATGAAGGGGGTTGGAGATGCCGCAGACCTGGCTGCAGTTTCTCAGCACTGTCGGCGGTATTATTCTAGTCGATCTCGCTTTGAGTGGTGATAACGCTCTGGTCATTGGTGCGGCCACTGTAGCTATTCCGCGACAGCGGCGCTGGGCGGCCCTCTCTCTCGGTGGTGGCCTGGCCATTTTCCTCCGCCTGACTTTTGCTGCTCTGGCTACCTGGCTCTTGCAGATTCCCTATCTCCAGGCCATAGGTGGTCTTGTGGTTCTCTCGATTGCGGCCCGTCTCTTCTTCAGCCATGCCTCTGAGAAGGAAGAGAGGCAGTCTGCGAGCGCGGCCAGATCGATTCCGGTCAGCGAGGCGGCGCGTATCACTCAGCCGCTGAACAGTGGGCCGGCTACCGTTCTGAACAAGACTTCCCACCTGGGTCGCCTCCTGGAGCGTCACCTCTCACCAGAAAATACCAGTTTCGTGCTGGCCATGCTCACCATCGTCGTGGCCGATGTCACCATGAGCCTGGATAACGTCATCGCCATCGGCGCTATTGCCCAGGGGCAGCTCCCGGTCCTCATTATCGGCCTCCTGACCAGTATTCTGCTCCTGCTCTTAGGCAGTGCACTGGTTGCTGAGGTGCTTAGCCGGCTACCCGGCCTCACACTGGTGGCCAGCTTTATCCTGGCCTGGGTCGCAGCCCACTTGATCATTAATGATCCGGCCATCAGCTTTCTCCAAGACCATGAGCTGGCTGTCTATGGTGGGTCATTCCTCTTCATAGGGGTGATGGCTCTTGTGGCCTATCTCCAGCAACGCCATCAGCGTTACCTGCATTCCTCCTCTCCCCCCTCTTCCCGCTAAGCTGGTGGGTTAGCCTGACTCGCTGTCGTTGCTGCTTAACTACGATAACTATCGCTTCCCCTGGAGGCCTTGCGCGCAGCCCCTGTTGTCCAGCCACTGCCCTCTCAGAGAACGAGCAATGCAGTCAGGTCATGCTTGAGTGAAAGAAGAGCAAGAAGAAAGATAATGCAATTGCTGCTGCCAGCTTGTGGCGGAGAGCAAAGTGAAAAGGGGACTCCCCATCTGAAAGGAGTCCCCTATCGTTGATAGCCGTGATTGTCGTTCTTAAATTGCTGAGCGAGGCAGCGTAGTGCCCTCTCAGCGCCGTCCGAGTGGCTCAGCCAGCGCCCTATCTCCCTCTAGGGTGAGAGAGAAGGAGGACTCGCCGAAGGCTGAGGATGGGCCGTCGGCGAGGGCGTTGGCGAGGGCGTTGGTGAGGGCGACGGCGACGGTGTCGGAGACGGCGAGGGAGTAGGGGTCGGTGAGGGCTTCTCTGTCGCCGTCGGCGATGGGACGGTAGTAGGCGAGCCGGTGCTTAAGTTCACCACGTAGAGAATCACGCTCTGGCCGTTGGGCAACTCCTCACCACTCTTGGGCGAAGTGCGATCAACATAGTTGGCCGGCTTCGTCGGATCAACGCCGTCGGACTGCACCGTAAAGGGAATGCCCTGACTGCGCAGAATGCGTTCTGCTCCAGCCAGCGTATTACCCACCAATCCATCAGGGACAATGACCTTTGTCGGTCGCTCTTGCAGATCGACCAGGATCGTCGAGCCGCGTGGGGCCAGGGCTGGTGGCTGCGGCGACTGCCGAACCACGTATCCCGAGGTCAGGCCATTATGCACCTGCAGTACAAAGCCTGCATTGGTCGCGCGGGTCAGTGCCTGCTGATAGGTGAGACCGATCAACGAGGGGACAGGCACCTCGGGCGGGGCTGGTGTCGCCTGGGTAGAAAGGTGCAGAAAAGGCACGAATCCCAGGATGGAAGCCAGATAGATGCTGAAGCCGAGGAGCAGAACAGTGGCGATAAGGATAAGAGCAGTAATAATACCAGCTAAGCGTGAACCTCGCTCACCGGCGATCGCATCGCGCTGGAAAGGACGAGTTGTGCCTGACTGAACAAAGCCCCCGTAGGGTCCGGGCCCGGGAGCGGGGACAGCCTCGGGTGAAACGTAGGGAGAAGCCGCCAGGGCGCCGGCAGCGAGGGGACGCTGATCATAGCCTGGAGCGGCAGCTGCGGCAGGGGCCTCATTGACCAGACCGTGCCCGACGCCAGAGGGCGAGGGGCGGTAAGGGGAAGTGACCACTGTTGGCGCTGCTGCCACATCGGCGACAGGCTCTGCAAGCTCAGTTTCGCCGAGGGCCTCCAGAGCGCGGGCCAGGGCGCTGCCATCGCGATAGCGCATCTCTGGGATCTTTTCCAGGCAGCGCAGAATAATGTCTTCGAGGGCGGGAGGAATAGCCGGATTGTAGTGGCTGGGAGGTACCGGTGGGTCCTGGATGTGCTGCATGGCCACAGCCACCGGGGTATCGCCCTCGAAAGGAGTGCGCCCAGTCAGCATCTCATACATAACGATTCCGAGCGCGTAGACATCGGCGGCTGGGCTCACGATCTCGCCCTGGGCCTGTTCTGGTGCGTAATATTGCACCGTACCGAGCGTCATCCCCGTTGTTGTGAGACGCTCGGCGTTGATATCCTTATAGACGCTGGCGATACCGAAATCGGTCAGCTTAATCGAGCCATCGCGCCCGACTAGAATATTCTGGGGCTTGACATCGCGGTGGACGATCCCGCGGCGATGAGCGGCGCCGAGGCCGAGAGCGACGTCGTGGGCGATAATCACCGCGCGCTCCACATCCAGCACACCCCGTGAGCGCAAATAGCGGCGCAGATCTGTGCCCTCGACCAGCTCCATAACGATATAGTAATTTCCCTCGCTCTGCCCGTAGTCGTACACCTGCACAATGTTGGGGTGCTGCAGAGCAGAGGCGGCCTTTGCCTCGCGCTGGAAGCGCGTGACAAACTTTGGGTCGGTACTGTAGACCTCGCGTAGCACCTTAATCGCCACAGGGCGATCCATGCGCAGGTCCCGCCCGCGGTAGATGGTTGCCATGCCCCCCCGACCGATGGGGTCCAATAGCTGGTATCGCTCGCCCAGAACTTCTGTTTGCATAGCTCTCCGCTTTGACCGTACAGCTTATCAGGAGGGGCCACAAGGGCCTTGGAGCCTGGTCGGGCCGGCCTCCCGCCTCTCTCGCCTGCTTTGGCCTTGGCTACTCCTCGCTCTTCCTACCAGCCAGCCTGTTCGCCTGCCCCGCTCCACCTGTGGCCGCCTCTCACGCTCTGCTTCTCTGAGCCTGGTTGGCATGCTGAAGCTGGCCTGGCCGTCCGCGCCTGGCAACCGATGCCCGTGCCTGGCCGCTGCCTCTCCAGCCTGGTCCAACCAACCTGGCCCGGCTCGACCAACTAGCCTGGCCCACTGCTTCCACGCTCCAGCAAGCGTGCCCTCCGGATGGGACGAGGTATTCTTTCACAAACGCCCTGCTATGGACGATAAACGCAGGATACCCGGTAAACTACAGTTCGCTCCTTATTGTAGCGCATCCTATCCCCTATTGGGAACAGCTTTCTCCGAGGCTACTGCGTAACACAGACCAGCTTTCTCTTCTGCAATCGCCTCTGTTGCGGTCTTGCTCCTGATGCCGGCCCGAGTTCGGCCACTCGCCTCGCCATCTTTCGCGCTGACAGCCAGGAGCCACCGGCCTCAAGTGCCTGCTGGCTGGGGTGAGCGAACGCGAATATCACCTACTCGTCGCGTGATACGCTGTTCATCCATGTGCTCCAGGAGAGGTAAGACGTACTTGCGCGTCGTTCCCAGCAGGTCACGTGCCTGAGCTACAGTAATGGTACCATGCTCTTGCAAATAGGATGTGATGAGCGCTACCGCTCTCTCGTACGCCTCACGCAGAAAAAGGATAGTACCATCTCCCATCTTCACTAGCTCGCCTCGCTCCAGCAGCGCGTTCACCAGCTCCCCCCCTATGAGAGCTTCGGCCTCCCCTCGTGTTGGCGGCATAAAAGGATTCTCGCGAAAGACTTGAATTAAACGCTCTACCTGTTGCTGCTGCTCAGCGCTAAAGGTTGGTGTAAACTCGGGGAGGCGGAGCAGGCCAGCGCTGCCGGCTTCTGTGAGCAAGCCCTCGCTGCGCAGGGTTTCGAAAACCTCCATTGCCAGGCGTGGCGGCAGGTGAAGGCGGGAGCGCCATTCCTCTTTAGACAGTCCGCTACGCAATGGAAACTGCGCATGGTAGTCACGGACCAGGCGGAGGGCCTCCTCGCTAAGGGCCTGCCAGACACTCAGCGCGAACCAGTATGTCCCCACACGTCGCACTCGTCTCTGAGTTAACAACGTCTCCAGGGCCTGCTGCGTCACCGGCTGGGTGAGATTACTCAGACGGGCTAGCTCGGCGGTCTCATGGGCCGGCCACTGGGGGCGCGTCGTGCCTGTCATGCGGCGTACTGGCTGTTCGAGATGGGTCAGGATGATAGCTTCAGGGCTGCCCTGAGCCAGCGTCTCCAGATGGTGGAGCACCTCGCTGCGGCGTCGACGGTGATAGCGCGGGTGAGCGTCGAGGACTACGCCGCCGCCGATCGTGAGGCTGGGCGAGGGAAGACGCACGATGAAGCGATCGTGGCGCTCAACCACGGTCGGCTGGTGCAGACGCAGTTGCGCCCAGGTACTTTCACCGGGAAGCAGTTCGTCGTCTTCCAACAGGCGCACGGTGGCTGGTACTACCTGAGCACCGCAGTAGAAGTCAACCAGGGCGTTGTGGCTCAGGGGGCGCGGAGCATCCGCCAGCAGGCGTAGACGGGCATCGATCAGCGTGGTTGGCTGCAGCAGGCCCGGCAGGGTCACCACATCGCCCCGCTCTATTTCCTGATGGGCAATGCCGGCCAGGTTGAGGGCGGTGCGTTCTCCGGGCTGAGCGACGCTGATCGCCTGCCGATGGCGCTGGAGGGCACGGATGCGGGCCTTGAGACCTCGTGGCAGAATCTCGACCTCCTGCCCTGGCTGGAAGCAGCCATCGATGAGCGTTCCTGTCACGATTGTTCCGAAGCCAGCAAGGGTAAAAACGCGATCGACCGGCAGGCGGGGGCGTCCCCGGTCGGGGCGCTCAGGGGCCCTCGCGGTAGCTTCTTGCAGGTGAGCAAGCAAGGCATCTATCCCCTGGCCGCTGATGGCCGAGACGGGAACGATGGGAGCGCCTGCCAGACTGGTAGGCTGGAGCAGCGTGGCGATCTCTTCGCTGACGAGGGCCAGCCATTCTTCATCTACCAAATCGGCCTTCGTCAAGGCCACGACGCCGCTACGGACCTGCAGCAGGTCGAGAATGGCCAGATGCTCGCGCGTCTGGGGCATTGCTCCCTCGTCGGCGGCCACGACCAGCAAGGCGACGTCGATGCCTCCCACTCCGGCCAGCATGTTCTTGATGAAGCCCTCATGGCCCGGTACGTCGATGAGGCTGACCTCGCGGCCATCCGGCAAGGTCAGCCAGGCAAAGCCCAGATCGATAGTCATGCCGCGGACTTTCTCTTCGGTCAGGCGATCTGGATCGATGCCTGTCAGTGCCTTGACGAGGGTTGATTTGCCGTGATCAATGTGCCCGGCTGTTCCTATGCATGTCATAAGCGTCGTCTATGATGAAGACAAGCGATGCCCGACTGAGACGCTCGCGTTCTTCTTCGGGAGTCTGATAGCTTGCTCTCTGCTCGTGCCGTGGCAGGGAAGAGAGCCTCTCTACAGTATACATCGTTGTCTGGCGACTGGCTATGGAGTCCGGTCAGCAGGGATAGAGCGGCCTGGCGAGCGCCAGGATAGTGAGCGTCTGGCTTGAGCACGGTTGAGGTGACGGTCAGTTGCGCCCAGAGGAACTTGATTTTTGGTAGAGCATTGGCTACGCTAGCAGTAGAGGGCGGGCATGGTTCGGCCCGTCCTGCCCTGTAGCGCCCTGTTGTCCCGTTCAGCTTCAGAGGAGAAAAAAGCACCATGACTCAACCATCCACACCTGAAGGGGCCACGATGCCTGTGGCCCGGCAATGGAGCTATGCCAGCGGTCCCAGCGATGTTCCGCTGCTAGGTTTGACCATCGGCGATCTCTTTGATCAGACAGCTGAGCGCTTCCCCGACCATCCTGCTCTGATTGCGCGCCATCAGGGTATCCGCCTCACCTATCGTCAGCTGCAAGCCGAGGTTAATCGTTGTGCCAGGGCACTGATGCAGCTTGGCATTCAAAAGGGAGAGCGGGTCGGGATCTGGGCCCCCAACTGCGCCGAGTGGTGCATTACGCAGTTTGCCACGGCCAAGATTGGGGCCATTCTGGTCAATATCAACCCCGCTTACCGCTTGCATGAGGTCGAGTATGCCCTCACGCAGTCAGGCTGCAAGGCGCTCATTACCGCTGCTGCCTTTAAGTCCTCCAACTATATCGAGATGCTGACTTCGCTGGCCCCCGAGCTGGCGAGCTGTGCGCCGGGTGAGCTGCGCGCTGCGCGTCTGCCCGAGCTGCGCCTGATTGTTCAGCTTGGCGAACAGCCGGTACCGGGCATGCTGCGCTGGAGCGAGCTGCTAGCCCAGGCCGAGGCCGTCAGCGAAGAAGCTTTAGCTGCAAGACAGAGAGAACAAGAATTTGACGATCCTATCAATATTCAGTACACAAGCGGCACCACTGGTTACCCTAAAGGGGCCACGCTCAGCCACCATAATATTCTCAATAATGGCTATTTCGTAGCTCGTCTGCAGGGCTTCACCCATGAGGATCGGCTATGCATACCGGTGCCGCTCTACCACTGTTTCGGCATGGTGATGGGCAACCTGGGCTGTGTGACGCATGGGGCGACGATGATCTACCCGGCGGAGAGTTTTGAGCCGCGGGCCGTGCTGGAGACAGTGCAAGAGGAGCGCTGTACGGCGCTCTATGGGGTGCCGACCATGTTCATCGCTGAGCTGGAGCATCCCGACTTTGAGCAGTTCGATCTGAGCAGCCTGCGGACCGGCGTGATGGCTGGCTCCCCCTGCCCGGTGGAAGTAATGCGCAACGTCATCGAGAAGATGCACATGAAGCAGGTGGAGATCTGCTATGGAATGACGGAGACATCGCCGGTATCGACGCAGACCAGGCTGGATGATCCGCTGGAGAAGCGGGTGAGCACGGTGGGGCAGGTACATCCGCACCTGGAGATCAAGATCGTCGATCCGGCGAGCGGGAAGGTGGTGCCTGTGGGCCAGCCGGGGGAGCTGTGCACGCGCGGCTATAGTGTCATGTTGGGCTACTGGAATAATCCCGAGGCGACGGCTCAGGCCATCGATCGGGCGCGCTGGATGCACACCGGCGATCTGGCGGTCATGGATGCCGATGGGTACATTAACATCGTGGGGCGCATCAAGGATATGATCATTCGGGGCGGTGAGAATGTCTATCCGCGTGAGATTGAAGAGTTCCTGTATACACACCCAAAGATCAGCGATGTCCAGGTGATCGGGGTGCCAGATGCGAAGTATGGCGAGGAGATCATGGCCTGGATCAAGCTGAAGCCGGGCGAGCAGGCCACGGCGGAGGAGATCCGGGCTTTCTGTCAGGGCAAGATCGCCCATTACAAGATCCCGCGCTATATCAAGTTCGTCGAAGGTTTCCCGATGACGGTGACGGGCAAGATCCAGAAGTTTGTCATGCGCGAGCAGGCCATTCAGGAGCTTGGACTGGAAAGCGCTGCCAATATCCAGACGGCCTGAGCGTATATGTTCTATAAGCGTGTGCCTTGACCAGTAGTGTGTAGGGGATAAGTCTGGCGCCAGGGGTGCAGCCACTCCCTGGCGCTTGTTTGGTGATTGTGAGGCTTTTCTTGGTCTTGCCAGGAGCTGGCTTCCCCCCATAGGCTGCCTGGCTCGTCAGGCGGCTCGATCCGCTTGTCTGCTGAACAAGGGCCAGCCCCTCAGTTGTGGAAGGATAGGTAGTCAAGAGCGGAGCAGCTCCTCACCCTCGTTCGCTTGCAGGGCGATGACGTCGGCGTTTGGGCTGGGAAGAGAGCGGTGCTTCTGTTGGTAGTGCCAGCAGATCATCAACCAGGCGGCGAAAAAGCGTGACCAGGAGCAGCCAGTCTTGCTCGTCCCAGCGCGCGAGGACGGGTTGTAGAAGCCGCTCACGCGCCGCTTGCAATCTTTGTACGATTTCCTCTCCTTGAGCTGTCAGCGTGACCTTGCGTTCGCGTCTATCGCGCTGTTCAGGAGCACGCGTGACCAGCCCCTGCCGCTCTAAGACCGCAACCTGCCGGCTCACCGTGCTGTGATCGCGGTCAACCACCCCGGCAAGTTCCATAATCCCTACCACTTGACGACGACCGATGGCAACAAGTAAGCGCAAGAGGGACCTCTCAACGACGATGCCGGCTTCTCGATAAAGGGCTTGATCGCGCTCTGGCTCATTGATCAGGCCGATGAGATCAAAAAGAGCCTCATAGAATCGGCGAATGCTTTCGTCCATGTGCGTGTAGTATACACGGACCTCCTTGACATGTCCATACTGAACAGCTAGCATAGATGCGTGTAAAATACACGTATCTGCCCAGAGAGGAGGAGAAAACTGAATGAAGGCAGCTCTGATTGTCACATTTGGAGAGGCGCCAGTCTATAGTGACTTTCCTGAGCCTGTGCCGGCTGAGGATGAGGTGCTGATCCGGGTCAGTGCGGCGGCGCTTACGCCTTTGACGCGCAGCCGAGCGGCTGGCCGCCATTACACATCGGCAGGGAGTCTACCACTGATCCCTGGCATAGATGGAGTAGGCTACCTGGCTGATGGACGTCGTGTCTACTTTGGAGCGCCCCGGACTCCCTTCGGCAGTTTAGCTGAGTGCACAGTTGTCAAGAAGGGGCATTATGTTCCTGTGCCGGATCATTTAGATGATATCACGGCTGCAGCCCTGGCCAATCCCGGCGTGTCCTCCTGGCTTGCTTTGCAAGAGCGTGCCCGGCTGAAGCCAGGTGAAACGGTGCTGATTAATGGCGCCACGGGCATAGCTGGACGACTGGCTATTCCTATTGCCAGATATCTGGGCGCCTCCAGAATCATTGTCACTGGGCGTAACGAGGAGATCCTGCGCTCCCTTGCTTCTCAGGGAACTGATGTTGTATTGTCATTACGACAAGATGACGATCGATTGCTAGAGATCTTCAAGGATGTCTTTCGTGAGGGGATCGATGTGGTCCTTGATTATCTCTGGGGACCCAGCGCCGAGCGGTTACTGCTGGCTGCTGCGCTGGCGGCGATGGAAGAGAGGCCAGTACGCTTTGTGCAAGTTGGCTCGATCAGTGGTGAAACGATCACTCTGCCGGCCGCTGTCCTACGTGCTGCTCCCATCCTATTGCTCGGCTCGGGCATTGGCAGCATTCCACTCCAGCGCATGCTTGAGGGGGTGGCTGCGCTGTTTGAAGCCAACGCCTCGCTCAGATTGACTGTGCCGACCACTACCAGGCTTCTCTCGGAGGTCATGACTGCCTGGTCCCCTCAGAAGGAGGCTCAGCACACACGGACAGTCTTCCTGATAAGCTCTGGCAGACCTTGATTCTCTTTCCCTGCTTATTGGCGTTTGAGTGGAGGGCGCCCGGAAGAATGCTGAGATCAAGACGATTAATCGGGGTGTGTGTGCGGTGGATGCGTATCCGCGATACTGGCGATCTGGCGGTCATGGATGCCGAGGAGTTCTATCGGCGGTAAGGAGTGAGCGTCATCGTTGGCCAAGCTTGATGAATCCGGTACCAGGAGAGTAGCTGCTCCCCTGGCACTTATTTTATTGGCTGGCCTTCTGG
>NZ_JADGIA010000186.1 GCF_019683635.1 Thermogemmatispora sp.
CTCCAGTGGAGGGCTAGCCACCTGGGCTGTTTACCGCATTTAATTATACTCCTCGTCTAGAGCGGCTGTCAAGCATCAGTTTTGGTGCACAAGCCAGAAGCGTCGTGGGAGCAGGAGAGTGGCTAGAAGTGGTGTGGAGATGTATTCTAGCAGAAGCGCTATCCGCATCGACCGGGGTGGGCGTCTTCATTTCCGGGGTGCAGGCGGCCCACCAGGAGGTCAGCAGAGGGTAGGGGTAATGAAGAACGAAGAGGTTTGAGCCTGAGCATCTTGTGCGGGCCGTCTGGGCAGGATCGGGACCAGCGAGAGGAAAAATAGTACTCTCTGAAAGAGCCGTGCCTCCTAGGGAGCTGATGCGTCTCTATCGAAGGAGGAGAGTAGTGCTATTCCGTCGAGATGGTTGTCTCGTTTGCCAAGAGTAGTAGCAGGCTGACCTATGAAGGAAAGCAAGACGGTGCTCATTATAGATGATGATCGGGACGTCAGCGAGCTATTGCAAATGGTCATTCTAGAACGCACGGACTATCGCCCGTTATGGATAGGCGAAAGCGAGCTGACGCTGTATGCGGCCCCGCATGTCAGGCCGGCATTGATCTTGTTAGACTATCGGCTGCCGCGTATGCATGGTCTGGAACTCTATGACCGTCTGCAAGAGATTGAGACCATGCGCAACGTGCCTACCGTGCTCATCACAGCCTGGAGTGACCTGCCGCTTGAAGAGCTACGCCGCCGCGGTATCTATCTGTTGCGAAAGCCCTTTGATCTAGAGGAGCTTCTCCAGCTAATGGCGATGCTGTTACCTGGTGCAGTGCCTCCCGCGTCTTGAAAACCAGAGCAAAAAGCTCGACCAGGGTGGGATCAAACTGGGTGCCGGCATGGCGCCGAAGTTCCGTCAGGGCCTGGAAGGGAGTGCGTGGCGCCTGGTAGCTGCGTCCGCTGGTCATGACAGCAAAAGCATCGCTGATCGCAATCAGGCGAGCCCCAAGAGGAATGGCCTCGCCGGTTAGCCCGGTCGGATAGCCATGACCATCCCAGCGCTCGTGATGGTGGTAGACAGCGCGCACCATGACCTGGGGGGCTTGCAGACGGCTCAGGAGCAATGCCCCTTTCAAACAGTGAGTGCGAATCTGAGCAAACTCCTCCGCAGTCAGCGCTGTCGCTTTATGCAGGAGCTGTCTGGGTAGTGCCAGTTTGCCAAGGTCATGGAAGAGGGCTGCCAGCTCGATGAGGATACTCTCATGGGCCGAGAGACGAAGAGCCTGCAGGAGCGGTGCTGTAAGCAAGTAGACGTGTAGCGAGTGATGATAGAGCTGCCCGTCGTATTCGCGCAGCGACCGCAGGAGATGAGCAAAGCCGCCAGCAGGGAGCGGCGGCCCCTGCTGGGTGGAATCTATAAACACAGATGCTGCCCCCACTGGCTCTGGTTTCGATCCTATCAGCAAGGTTTCTTGAGCGCTTGTCCGGTTGGCCTGCTGCTGTCGCCAGCCAGAGCGAGCCGTTGCTGACACTGACTGTCTCGCTTCTTCTCCAGCAGCGTTGCTGTCGCCGTTTGAGTTGTACCTCATCATCTCTTATCCAGGTCAGTCTGACAGGCTTTCCTTCGCTTGTCTAAGCGTTTGTCCTCCTATAGAGAGATACGTTGCAGCCAGCGAAAAAGTTGAAAGTGGAGATGGATATAACCGCTAGCGGTCCCATAAGGTCGGTGGCAAGGCGCTCAACGGCCTTTTCTCCTCTCGACAAGGTAGCCCCGGTATGGTAATATGGGATCAAATTTGAAACTATCCGCCTGGGACAAGGAGCGAACGGGCCTGAGAAGATCTTGCCTGCGCAGGAAATCAGGGTAAAGGGAAGCGGTTCCCGTTAACGGCTTCTGACATGACAAGTGCTCCCACCTGCGTCTGCTCCGTGATTATCTAAAGTCGATGAAGCAACGCGAGACGAGCGATCAACCCACTCAAGAGCCAAGGCGCTTGCTGTTAGCGACTACGAATCGCGATAAGCTAGAAGAACTGCGCACGCTCTTCAAGGACCTGCCCTTTCATGTAGTCTCTCCAGTAGACGTCGGCCTTACGCTGGAGGTGGAGGAGACCGGGCAAACGTTCTGTGAGAATGCCGAGTTAAAAGCGCGGGCCTACGCAAAAGCTTCAGGTCTGCTGGCGCTGGCTGACGATTCGGGCCTGGAGATCGATGCCCTGGGCGGTGCGCCCGGTATCTATTCCGCTCGTTTCATGGGGCGGGAGACGCCTTACGAGGAGCGCTTCCGGTTCATCTTGCAGCGTCTGCAGGGGCTTCCGCCAGAGCAGCGCACAGCACGTTTCCGCTGTTGCATTGCCATTGCAGAGCCTTGGGGCTACTGTCGCACGGTTGAAGGGGTTGTAGAAGGCCAGATCGCCGAGGAGCCGCGCGGCAGCAACGGTTTTGGCTACGATCCAATTTTCCTCGTTCCTGAACTTGGTAAGACCACAGCCGAGCTGTCCCCGGAGGAGAAGCATCGCATCAGTCACCGGGGAAGGGCGGCTCAACTGGCACGGAGACTGCTCGCAAGCTGGCCTCCCTTCGCTACTTCTGCCGACCTGCTCGACACTCTGCCTTAGTCTGGCCTTGCGGCTAGGGGAGCAGCGATCGCTAAGTACGCAAGCAAGCAAGCAGGTGAGCGCAAGAGCGAGTGAGCAAGCAGGAGAGAAAGATTTCCTATGGGGAAGAAGCCGCCTATCCGGGTCGCGCTTGATCTGGAAACAACCGGCCTGCATGTGGAGCAAGATGCTATCCTCGAAGTGGCTGCGGTCAAGTTCCAGGGCACGACGATCCTCGATCGACTTGAGACGCTGGTGGCGCCGGGGCGTTCCATCCCTTATCGGGTGCAGCGTCTGACAGGGATCACGCCGCGGCAGCTGATCGGCGTGCCTTCGTTTGAGGCGATCGCGCGCAAGCTACAGCAGTTTGTCGGCAGCTTTCCGATTGTTGGGCATAGTATCCCTTTTGATGTCAGTTTTTTACGCCGGCAGGGGTTGGCTTATCATAACCAGCTGATCGATACCTTTGAGCTGGCCTCGGTGCTCCTCCCCTCACTGCCGAGCTACAGTCTGGGCTATGTGGCGCGCTTTCTGGGGGTGCCCAGCTCCCCAGAGCGCCATCGGGCGATGGCCGATACATTGCTGGCCATGCATGTCTTTCTCGCCCTCTATGAGCGCCTGCAGGCGATTGACCTGGCGGCGCTTGAGGAGCTTGCCCACCTCGATGCGCCGCCTGATTGGCCGCTGCTGACCTTCTTCCGCCAGGAATTGCGCGAGCGTCAGCGCGAGCAGGGGCTGCAGCGCGGTCCCATTTGGGGAAACCTCGGTCAGCATTTCGCTACTCAGTTGGGCATGGACCCGCGGGTCCTCTCGTTTGCTGTGGCCCGTGCCGGCCCGCCGCTTCCCACATTGACCGCTGAGGCGGAGCGCTCAACAACGCCTCTTCCTGACGATCGTCCTCGTTCGCCAGCCCAGCCTCTTGCGTTCTTGTCAGCGGAGGCGACGCCTGACCTGCAGATCTTGCTTGAGGCCAGGCGCTCAGAGTGCGAGCGTCAGCGCCTCAGTAGCTATGCAGCCTTGCAGCACCTGTTGCATGAGACGCTGGCCCGTTGCGGGACAGCCTTAGTCGAGACCACGCTTGGTAGCGATGACTATGTGCCTCTGCTACTTGCGGTCCTTGAATGGCTCAAAGAAGCTGCCAGGCAGGCGAGAACAGCCTCATTACCGTTACCTCGTCTGCTGATCAGCTGCGCTTCCACGCAGGCGGCCTATCGCATCAGAGATGCTTTGCTGCCGCGTCTCCAGGAGCAGCTTGGAGCGGGTTTCTCCGTGGCCTATCTGGCTGAGCGCGATGGCTACCTTTGTCTGCATCGCTGGTTTGGTACCGCCCAGATGCGCGTGGGGGGTGGGCCGCGTTCAGAGGAGGCTCGGGCTTTTGCAAAGTTCACTCTGTGGGCGCAGGAGACGCTGACCGGTGAGCGCGGCGAGTTGACGCTGTTGCCCCATGAGATTGCGAGTTGGGAGCGCATCTGTTCGGGAGGCGAGCGCCTCGTGGCGAGCGATGAGCGTCTTGGCAGCATTTATGAGCGCTGTGCCTATCGTCGTAAAGGCTACTGCTTTTATCAGCGGGCCGAGGAGCGCGTGCGAGCTGCACAGATTGTGGTGACGACCCATGCGGGACTGCTCGACGATCTCTCTTCTTCCCATTCTCTCTTGTCGGAGATACCGTATCGCCTCATTCTCGATGCTGATCTTCTTGAAGAGGAGTGGGCGCGCCGCAGCGGGGTAGAATTGAGTCATGGACGGTTGCTAACGCTCCTCCAGGCGCTCGGCATCGAACTCCCCAATGGGCGTTACCAGGGTCTGCTGGCGCTAGCGGCTCCGGCCTTGCGCGAGGAGGTTGTCCCTTCCGCTGGTACTCCCCTGAGTCTGGCT
Source organism: Thermogemmatispora sp. (assembly GCF_019683635.1). Lineage (GTDB taxonomy): Bacteria > Chloroflexota > Ktedonobacteria > Ktedonobacterales > Ktedonobacteraceae > Thermogemmatispora. The sequence continues at coordinate 4,449 of NZ_JADGIA010000186.1, forward strand.
TCCTCTTCCACGGTCACGCGGGCCGAGCTGGATACACGCTTGCTCTCCTGGTTCCAGGCTCTGCGTCAGGCTTGTGGGGCGGCCAATCACTTTTTCCTTGCCCTGACGCACTTGCTGGATGAGGCTTTGCATGCTCCTGCTGGTAACCAGAGTTCTCGCCATGATCGTGGACGCTCCCAGGCAGCTCGCAACCAGAGCCAGAGTCCGCGTTTCGCCGAGCGTCTTGATCAAGCCCTGCGCCTCCAGCGTGCCCTGCTAAACCTGGAGAGCTGGGATGAGGCTGCCCACGCCTGGCGTCAGCTATCGCAGCGCCTGCAGACGGTGGTCGAGCTGTCTCAGGAGGCTGAGCGCTTGCTGCTAACGGGCAGTCGTGGAAGAACGCGCCTGGAGCGGACAGGGCTGTTGAGCGATGCCCTGGCAGCAGAGTTCGCCATGTGCGCTCAGCGGTTGCGCGCGCTCAAAGAGCAGGGGGACCAGGCTTTTGCTCTCACTGAAGGAGAGATGGTCTACTGGTTGCGTATTCCGCCAGCTCCTGTGCATCCACAGCCGCGCGGCTTAGACAGCGCTGCGGCGGCCCCGGTAGTGGAGCAGCCGCTGGAGCATGCCCCGGCCATCTACGGTCAGCCGATTCAGGTCGCGCCTATGCTGAAGCGTTTGCTGTTTCATCCGCAGCGGGCGACCATTTTGGCGGGCGTGGCTTTAGCGGTCGCTGGCGATTTCTCCTTTGTGCGGGGCCGGCTGGCACTGGAAATGGAGCACTGCCCAGCCTATTCGCTGGAAGGCGATCGCTGTGCTCAGACGCTGCTCTATATCCCCAATGATGTTCCTGAACCCAATATGCCCCAGTATCAGCGGCGTCTCGATGAGGCCATTTTGCAGATGGCCGAAACCTTAGAGGGTCAGATTCTGGTCTTATTCACCTCTCACGCCGCGCTGCGCAGCTCTTACTCTTTCATCAAGGCCGCCCTGGAGGCGCGTGATATTCTGCTGCTCGGTCATGGAATCGACGGCTCGCCGCGTCAGCTCTGGCAGATCTTCGCCGAGCAGCCGCGGGTTATGCTCTTTGGAGCGGGAGGCTTCTGGGAGGGTGTTGAAGAGCTACCAACGCTGCCCTCCTGCCTGTTTATCACCCGGCTGCCGATGCCGGCCCTCAATGATCCTCCTCTGGCGGCACGAGCCGAGCAGTATGCCGACCAGCTCCATCAAATGACCGTGCCCGTCGCCGCTCTGCGCCTGCGTCGAACGCTCAATCGCCTGGCCTGGAGCAGTGGTAAGCGCAATAGCGTCATTATCTTTGATCGGCGTCTGATCTCCAAAGAGTATGGGCAGCTCATCCTGCACTCATTGCCGCGCTGCTCGCAGCGCCAGGACAGCGTGACCCAGATGCCCGAAGCTGTTTTGGACTGGCTCACCTCTGATGGCCTCGGCGGCCAGTCAACGCCTGGCTCCGGCGTCGAGCTACCTTGACCCGCATCTGCGCCCTATGGTATCGTACTGGCATTGAAGGATGACGGTGGCGAGCAGCAAGCACGTTGAGAACGGCATAGCGATAATGAGTGTGGATAAGCGTGGAGCGCTGGCGCTCCCACATGGGGCGGTCTCTCTGCCAGCTTTTTTGCCCGATGCAACGCATGGAGTAGTGCGGGCGGTTGACAGCCTTGATCTGGAGCAGTGCGGAGTCCAGGCGCTCGTCATGAATACCTTCCATTTAATGCAACGCCCTGGGTCCTCTGCGGTGGAGGCCATCGGCGGGTTACATGCGCTGAGCGGCTGGCGGCGTCCGATTGTGACCGATTCGGGAGGCTTTCAAGCCTATTCACTGATTCGCCAGAATGCTCGCTATGGCCATTTGACAGAGAAGGGGCTGGCCTTTCAGCCAGAAGGAGCAACACGGCGTTTCTTGCTCACGCCTGAAAAGAGTATTCAGTTGCAGGTGAGCAGCTACGCCAGCGATGTCGTGGTCTGTCTGGACGATTGTACGCATGTTGATGAGCCGCCCTCGCGGCAGCGCGAGTCGGTTGAGCGGACGATTGCCTGGGCACGGCGCGGCAAGGCTGAGTTTGTACGCCTGGTGGAGCAGAAGAAGCTGCCGCCGGAGCGGCGTCCGCTGCTGTTTGCGGTTGTGCAGGGCGGTGGCGATTTCGCGCTGCGCCGCGCCTGTGCGGAGGCATTGCTGGAGATTGGCTTTGATGGCTTTGGTTTCGGCGGCTGGCCGCTGGATAGCGAGGGCCAGCTGCTGAGCGAGATTGTAGCCTGGACACGCGAGCTAATTCCGGCGCGCTTTCCACTGCATGGCCTGGGAATCGGCCATCCCCTGAATGTGGTGGCCTGTGCGCGCATGGGTTACGATCTTTTCGACAGCGCGATGCCAACGCGCGACGCACGCCATGCACGGCTGTACTGCTTTACAGAGGACCCTACCACGAGTAGCCTCGACTCCGATGGGACCTGGTTTAGCTATGTGTACCTCAGCGATGAGCGCCTGCGCCGCGAGCGGCGACCGGTCTCTGCGTTCTGTGACTGTCTCTGCTGTTCGCGCTACAGTCTGGCCTATCTGCATCATCTCTTTAAGGTCAATGATGCCCTCTTCCTGCGCCTGGCGACGATCCATAACCTGCGCTTTATGATGCAGTTGATGCAGCGCCTGGGAATGCTGTTGCATGGTGAGCGAGTGGCAGAGCTACAAGAGCAGCGAGCGGCTCAGCCAGCTGGTTGAGGCGGTGCGGGCGAGCCGTAAGTACCGCTCACTGTATACGGGAACCATCGCCGCTGTGGGCGCTCGTGAGCTAGCCCGGCATGATGATCTGGAGGTGGCGATCAAGGCCACCAAGCGTCGGCTGCATCAGATCGCGGGCATGTATCTGGCAGGCCCGGCTCCATATGAGCGCTGGCTGGAAGAGCTGCGCCAGGCGCGCGCGAGCGGCGATGAGGAAGGACTACGTAACGTCTGCCGTCGCGCGATGGCCTGGCATGCCTCGACTCGCGAACGGCTCGCTGTGCTCACCACTTTTTACGATCGCTTGCTGGCCGATCTGCCACCTGTGAGGCGTGTCCTTGATGTCGCTTGTGGTTTCCATCCATTGGCTCTGCCCTGGATGCCTTTCTTCCGAGCCAGCCAGAGTGCCTGCTTCTACTATGCCTGTGACATCTATGAGGATCTGGCAACCTTTCTGCAGGCTGTTTTAGAAATCCTGGGGGTTTCGGGGGAGGCCACGGTCTGCGATATTGTGCAGGCGCCTCCGAATCTGGTGGTTGATCTCGCCTTTGTCTTGAAGGTCTTGCCGTGTCTGGAGCATATTGAGCCGGAGGCCGGCATACGCCTCCTGCAGGCCATCCACGCGCGCTACTTGCTAGTCTCCTTCCCCGGGCAGAGCCTGGGTGGTGGAAAGCGAGGGATGGCGGCTTACTATGAGGCTCGCTTTCGCGCCCTGGTTGCTGATTGTGGCTGGCGGCTCGAACGTTTCTCTTTTCCGGGGGAGCTGGTTTTTCGCATCGAGAAAGAGTAAGCCGGCAATAGCCTTGTGCGCCTCGCCCGGCGAGCAAGGTAGGAGCAAGCCGGCGTTCTCTTCACTGGTAGAGGAGCTTGTTCCGCATGGTCATATTTTCTTCTGATGAGGGGAAGCAGGCGACCTCAGCGTCTGTCCGTCTGGTCTACGGCGCCTGTCCTCATGACTGTCCTGACGGCTGTGCTTTAGAGACCCTGGTCGACGAGCAGGGAAGGGCGCTGAGTCTCCGCGGGCGGGCTAATCACCCGATCACTCGTGGCTGGCTCTGCGCCAAGGTGAATCGCTATCTGGAGCGCGTCTATCACCCCGAGCGCTTGCGCTATCCGCTACGGCGCAAGGGACCCAAGGGCAGCGGCTCCTTCAGCCGCATCAGCTGGGAAGAGGCTTTTGCTGAGATCAGCGAGCGCTGGCAACGTATCATCGCTGAGCACGGTGCCCAGTGCATCTTGCCTTACAGCTACGCTGGCACGCTGGGATTAGTCAATGGGGCCGTGGCCGACTCGCGCTTCTGGAATCGCCTCGGGGCCTCGCGGCTCAAGCGGGCCATCTGCGGTTATGCTGCCGAGGAGGCGGTGCGTCTCACTATTGGCTGGCGTCTGGCTCCTTCTCCAGAGATGTTGCTGCAGAGCCGGCTGGTCCTGATTTGGGGCAGCAATCCGGCGAGTACAGCCCCGCACATCATGCCTTTCCTGCGCCAGGCGCAGCGTCAGGGGACGCGGGTTGTCGTCATTGACCCTGTGCGCACGCTGACGGCGCGTTCTGCCGATCTGCATATCCAGCCGTATCCTGGCACCGATGCAGCCCTGGCTCTGGCCATGATGCACGTCATTGTGAGCCGTGGTCTGCACAATCGGGCCTGGATCGAGGCCCATACTGTTGGCTGGGAGCAGCTACGTGAGCGCATCATGCATTATCCGCCTGAGCGAGCGGCGGCGATCACCGGTCTGCCGGTTGAGACGATTACCGAGCTGGCCGTGGCCTATGCTACTACCACGCCGGCCATGCTGCGTGTGACCGACGGCATCAATCGTCACACCAATGGGGGGCAGACGGTCCGCGCTTTGCTCTGTCTCCCCGCCCTGACCGGTCAGTATGGCCTGGCTGGTGGAGGGGTCATGTACAGTACCAGTGACTGGCTGCGATGGGATGCTGAAGCGGTCAAACATGAGCACGATCCGGCCTGTCCACCGGCCCCGCGCACCCTCAACATGAATCGGCTGGGGGCCTTGCTCACCGGTGAGGCTGATCCACCCATCTATGCCCTCTATGTCTACAACGCCAACCCGGTGGCCTCCGCTCCCAACGCTGGCAAGATCGTCGAGGGCCTCCAGCGCGATGACCTCTTTGTCGTGGTTCACGACCTGTTTGAAACCGATACGGCGCGCTACGCTGACATCTTGCTGCCAGCGACCAGCCAGCTTGAGCAGACCGATCTCCACAAAGCCTATGGCCATCTCGCACTTCAATACAATGCCCAGGCCATTGCGCCGCTGGGAGAGGCGCGGAGCAACTGGGATGTCATGCGTGGTTTGACGCAGGCGATGGGCTTCACCGAATCCTGGCTGCAAGAAGACGCCGAAGCTGTCATTCGGGGAGTGTTGGAGGCCACGGCGGCGCGCTCGCCGCTGCTGAAGGACATCACTCTGGAGCGTCTCCAGCGAGAAGGGTGGGTAGCGCTGGCCATCCCCGAAGAGCAGCGTATTCCCTTCGCCGATGGACGCTTTGGTACTCCCTCCGGCAAAGTCGAGTTTTACTCGCAGGAAGCGGCGGACCTGGGCTATGATCCCTTGCCCGACTGGGTGCCTGACGTCGAATCGCCGTTTACCGCTGGCCCAGATGGCCAGCGTGAGCGCCTCGTGCTGGTCTCGCCGGGAGCGCATCACTTCATCAGCTCCAGTTTCGGCAACGTGGCAACTTTACGTCGTAAAGAAGGTCGCCCCAGCGTGCGTCTGCATCCTGATGAGGCCCGAGCGCGTGGCATTCGAGATGGGCAGCTTGTGCGCCTCTCGAACGAACGAGGGAGCTGCCTGGTCTTTGCCGAGGTAAGCGATGAGGTGCGTCCCGGCGTGCTGGCGGCCAGCTCCGTCTGGTGGCCACGCTTCAGCCCCGATGGACGCAATATCAACTGGCTGACCTCCGATCGTCTGGCGGACTTCAATGGCGGCAGCACCTTCCACACCACCCTCGTCACCATCGAACCGGTTGCCGAAGCGCCTCAACCTTTCGGCGAGCCGGAGAAGGCCGTCAGGAGCTAACTGAGGTTGTGCGAGGAACGGCACTGATAGAAGACCTCATAGAGCACCAGGGCCGTGGCGACCGCCAGGTTGAGCGAATCGCTGCGGCCCGTCATGGCGATGCTGACCATGACGTCGCAGCTAGCCTGCTGAGAGGGAGAGAGGCCTTCGCGCTCGCTACCCATCAGCAGGACCAGGGGCAGCGGATAGCGCAAGGAGCGATAGTCAGTGGCAGCCGCCCCGGAGGTACCGACCACTGTGCAGCCTGTTTGCTCCTTCCAGCGCCAGAACTCTGCCGAGCTAGCGCGAATAATACCCTGAGCAAAGAGGGCGCCCATGCTGGCGCGGACGGCATTCGGGTCGTGGGGGTCGGCGCAGTGATCGAGCAGCATCACCCCTCGGGC
>NZ_JADGIA010000187.1 GCF_019683635.1 Thermogemmatispora sp.
CCTCTGGACATTTATAATATGTGTGGTAGATAGAAGACGAAACCAGCTCGTCGAATAAGAAGGGCAGCGCTGCCGAGAGCGACAGCTCACACCTGGCATGCTCGCTGGGCCAGACCGGATCTGGTCGAGCACAGCGAGCGCGATGAGGAGCCGTTGCTTTCTGATGACTCAGCCGACGGTGGCTGCGAGCATGATGGCCGGGAGCTTCGTCGGTGAAGGTGCGGCCAGAAACTCGATCAATTTTGGAAAGGTCTTCAGGGCCTTGCGTCCCTCGGTCACGAACCAAAGCGGGGTAGGTGTGCTACGGAAGGGGCCGCGCAGCACAGATTTCTGCGCGCGGGAGAACATCAGCGTATTGTGGACCACGCCGATGCCGGACTGGATATCGTAGCTGTCGTGGCCGGGGAAAGCGCCCCAAGTGGTGGCGGCCAGGGCGAAGCCGATGCCGGCCCAGTAATTGACGCCGATGGTTCCGTAGCGCAGATTAGCGACGGCGCGCTCGACGGCGTGGGCGATGGCGGGAGTCTTGAGCGACTCGGGATGGACGATCAGGGTGGCGTTGAGCGTGCCCCAGAGCCGTTCATTAGCGAAAGCCACGGCGCGATCGATGTACTCGGCAATGCTCTCGGCGGCGAGGGCGGTCTCGGCGAAGAGGCCGCAGAAAGCCTCGGTGGTATAGCAGATATCGCCCTCGCGCTCGGGATCAAGGCCGGTGATGAGGGTCCAGGGGAGCCGCCCATCGCTGACCTGCCCATACAGCTCGGCCTCGGGATGTTCGGTAACGAAGGCGCGCTGGCGCTCGCTGGCGCCGGGGTAGTAGGCTAGGCGTGGAGGGACAGTCTGTAAGACGCGCCGGATGGCATTGAGCAGCTCAGGCCGCTGCTCCCAGCCGGCATGCTGAATTAGTACGCGTGTGGCGTTGCAGTTGAAGCCGGCGTTGTTGGTCAGAGAGCTGACAATATGGGCAGCCTGATAGGCAAGATCGCGCGCTGTCCAGGGGCCGGGAACGATGATGAACGGGCTGACATTGCCAAGCTCGCCAGTGACCCGCTTGTTGATCAGGGGTTGGCGAGCGGCTTTGCGTCGAGCGCCCTCGGGACCGGGGCCGAAGACGATGGCCTCGTAGGTTTTGTCGGAGCCAGTGATGTGGATCTCCTCGACGCCTGGGTGCTGGCAAAGATAGGCCCCCTCTTCGGCGCCTCCGTAGACCAGACGCAAGAAGCCCCGATCGATCAGCGGTTGGAATGCCTCGCTCAGCAATGGCCCGAGGTAGGCGTTTACCGGATTGGCTTTGAACAGGACAACCTGATCTTCGACGAAGAGTTTGTAGAGGATATCCATCGGCCCAATGCTGGCGACGTTGCCGGCGCCCAGTACGAGCGCCACTTTGCCGCTGTGTTGGCGGTCCTGGTAGATGAGAGCCTGAGTGCGCGGAAGCTCACTGATGCTCACCCCCGGTTCCATCCAGATCTCCGCGGTGAGGCCCATAAAAAAGAGGCGGTCGTAGACACTCTGAGGAAAGACGCGCGCGGCCACCTGGCCGTTGGGCATGGTCAGCACCGGGCCGGGAATCCGGGGGTGGCCGTAGCGCTCGATGTCGAGCAACGACTGCCGGAGCTGGCGCAGGTTGTTGATGACTGGCAAGACGCCTGCTCCCCACTCTTCGCTGGCCGCTGGCTCGTCAGCGGCGAGGCCTTTGGCTTTGAGGCTGGCCTCAACCCAACGCGGGGCGATGGCGACGAAGTTGTTGAGGAGCTGCTCTAAGATGGCAATGCGCTCGCGCACCGGCACTGCGACCCAGTGGTCTTTGTGGGCCTGCAGCGCCTGCACGGCCTCATCCATGTCCTGCTGCGTGGATGGGGCTATACTGCCACTCACTGTGGGGAAGTGAGGAGAGCCGTGTCGGGTGCTGCTGGTGCTCATAAACTATACCTCCATTCGAAAGCATGGCTCACTCTACCCACTAACAAGAGCCATTCTACAGTATGTGACAGGCCAGGACAAGAGGAAGAGGGGGGGTAATGAGGGAGTGAGTAAATAAGAAAGCTAATCTGTTTGCAAGATGTGTATACGGTTTTCTTGCTTTCTTTTCGCGGTTGCTTGCAGCCTTTACCGTCTGAGTGTAGTTCCTCTTGTGATAGAGTCGAGGTCGGTGAGTGGATGGGCAACCTGGCCGGCTTGGTCCGCGCCCCTGGCTGGCCAGGGTTCGCCGGGCCAGCCAGGGGCGCTGAGTTTCGCTATTGGCGGTTGGCTAGAAGGTGTGAGCGACTCTGTGGCCTGGCCCCGCGGACGCTCAGTCTGAGGGAGGCGTCAGAGAGTAGTAGCTGGTGCCTCTGACGCGGTCCACGTGGGGGGAATGCTCCCCAAACGAGCTATTCACGGCAAGGCGGGAGGTACCGCACTGTTGAGTGCCATCCGGCGAGAGAAGTGTCTGCCTCAACCGTGAAGCGCAATGGCTAGATGGCCACAAGCTGGCGCTGGATCTTACTCGGTCTCCTGGCCGCCATCAGTGGTCTTCATCTCTCTGGTGCAGTAATTCTTGAATGTGCAAAGCTAGCGAGCTGTTTTTCGGTAACTCTATCCCTTTCTGCTGGTAGTTGGCGATGATCTTTTGGGCCAGCAGGCGCTTGGCGGCTAGCGATGGAAGAGAGCCTAGCTCTTTGAGTAGCTCCTGGCGATCTTTACGCTTGAGCTGTTCGGGGCTGAGGGTTGCCAGTTCCCTGGCTTTGGCTTGCGCTTCCTCCAAGGCCCTCGCCTTCCTCTTCGCTGGAAGGGGGCGTTGTTGGCGGCAGGAGACTTGGCTGCCTGGTGGAAGTAGCCGTAGCCGGCGCTGGTCTTGCCACCGATGCCATAGTCAGCCAGGGCTAGCTCTAGGAGATCTCTGGCCTTTTGCGCATCGGCCTGATCGCTGGACGAGGAAGAGCGTGGAGCGATGGCGAAGGTAAAGGTGGTCTTGGCCACGGTGAGGAAGGCGATTGGCACGGGCTGCTGATCGTTGCTGGGCGGCCTGTTCTTCTGGTAATAGTCGGGATAGTGGGGGGTCATAACGTCCAGCTCCAGCTGGGCCTTTCCGTTGAGTGGCATGGCGTCAAAAAAGATGACGCTGCCGGCCTGATCAAGGGTGCCAAATATACGTTTCAAATCATCTTCTGTTATATATAGCTCTTTGGAGTTCTCCGGCTCGTTGGAAAGCGAGATCTTCCTCTCTTGCTCGGCATAGCTGCGCGTCAGGCCTTTGAGGGCGCTGCCGGGAATGATGGGCAGACTATAGTTGCGGTGCAGGGTCAGATCGGTCTCCAACACGGAGTTACCGCCCAGGCCAACCACCATGCGCCAGTCGATCTCGGCCTCGAAATGAAGGGCGTTCAGGGTCTGGGTGAGCGCCTGCCAGCGCTGGTATGCGCCTGCGGCGAGGGCCTGGTCGGGTTGGTAGCCTTGGGCGAGGGTCTGGTCGGGTCGGTAGCCTTGGGCCAGATCTCGTAGCCATTGCTGGCGCGCCGCCGGGGACGCTTTGCTATCCGGGTCTAGCGAGAGCTGAAGAACCGCGCTGGGAATGTAGCGGTGAAGCTGCAGCCCCAGGTTGGGACAGACTTTAGATGCGCCAAGTTTCTGCTGGACCAGCCTGGCAGCCTCCTGGGGCAGAAGATAGGATGATAGATAGCTCTTTGCAGGAGACCTCTGGTTTTCGCTGGAGGGCTGTGACCCTCTGGTGGACCCTTGCCCTGGTTGAGGATGCTCGTTGCCACTCATGATCTTACTCTCTCCCTCCTTGCTGTCCTGGCCCGGCAGCCTGTTGGCTACCCTCTTTGGAGAGCTCGGCTTCGGCGAAACGACGCAGCCAGTCGCCGAAGGCCAGGCATTCGGTGGTTGCCCGGCGGTAGTCCTCCCGATCGGCCTTCCTCAGTACCCAGAACAATAGGGCATCAAATTTCTCGTCTTCGTTAGTGACAAAACCACGCTGGCGCATCCAGCAGGTCAGATGCTTCAGTAGATGGCCATAGGCATTTAGTTCTTGCTGCTCTTGTTTTTCTCCTTGCTCTTTTTCTGCTTTCTGATCCTTTTTTGCTTTGGCCTTCAGAAAACCCAGAGTGGCCCCCAGGCCGTTGATCTGCACCATCTGGTTAAAGGTCAAGGCCCGTGTGCGATATTCGGCTTGCAGCTCTGCTGAAGGGTGCCTCTTTATCTCTTGAACACAGTTCCAGGCGAACTTGCCGCGCTCTTGTTCTAGCAGGCGTCGTACGGGTTGTTTCTCTTCTCTCATAAGATTCACCTATTATATTTGTTATCTTTCTTCTAATAAGAAGAAGGACGATAGCTTAGGGTCTGCCTGTAGCAGAGCCAGTGAGGGGGACCGGGGGACTCCAGCGCACCTTAACGAAGCCTCGCCCTACTGTCTCGTCGCCGCCGAGCTGCAGGTAAGGGCCGGCCTGCTGGCTGAGAGTCTGGGCCTCTTGGAGCAGTGCTAAGCCCTGGCGTGGCTCTTGGCCCTTCTCAATGGGGCGTCGTTCGTTGGTGGCGTAGATAGGAGCGTAGAGCAGGGTGTCTGCTGGTAGGTGCTCCTCTGTCCAGAGGGCGCCCTCTTTGACCGTTTTCTTCTCCTGATCGATGGCAATGCGGGTAATCACCTCGGTTGAATAGAGCACGAAGTCGCGGAAATCGTCGTCGGCGAGGACGACCAGCGAAGACCGTAGCTTCTCTGCCCAATAGCCATCAAAGGGGAGGGCGTGCTCTGCCAGCCAGTGCGCTACGCTGGTCACCTGTTGGCTCTTGCTCACCTCGAAGCTGAACTCCTCCAGCAGCAAGTCGGGGTCGCTTCCGGAGGTGATGACCTTTGAGTGCTCAGTTACAAGCGCCTGGCCATTCTTCAGTCGGGTCGACGGTAGCTGCGGAAACGTCTGCTCCTGGTGGACGTGGATGAGATCCTTTCTGAAACGTTCCAGGATGTCGAGAGACGTGGTGTAGGCGAAAACTCCCTCGAGAGAGCGCACCGGAAAGAGCAGGATGCGGGCATCGCTGACAATCAAGGCCCCAGCGTGAAGCTGGTCTGTCTCTTGAGTTTCGTGCTCGTGACCAAAGAGCGCCTTGACCCGTCCGTCGGAGTTGCTGCCACACTGATCGCTGATCAGGGCGCGCAGTTTCCCTTTGATGCTGCTGCCCTGGATCATGGGATACTGTGTATGGCGCTCGCGCTGGATTGGTAGCTCGACACTGCTCAGGCCACTACCCACGCCGGCATGCAAGGGCGTTTCTGTATAGATATACATCATGCTGGTGGCGGTAATCATCACATGTGGCGCAGGAGACCCCCAGCTTTAGCTGTGGGGAGGAATGCGCCATCCTCCTTTCTCTTATTGCCAAGACCCTGCTATATATGAGATGCTATTGGCATGAATAGAACGATCGTTGTGCAACTCCATCCGACGCCAGAGCAGGCGCGCAGCCTCAAGACAACGCTTGAGCAATACACCGTCTGCTTGAATACTGTTGCTCAGGAGGGATTTACCACTGGTTGCAGCAACGGAGTCGAGTTGCACAAACGGACGTACTACCCTCTTCGCGCCCAGTATCCTGATCTTCCTGCTCAACTCGTGTGTTCTGCCCGCGTCAAAGCAACGGAAGCTGTCAAATCGGCCCTCACCTGGAAGATCAAGAAGGAAAAGGCCTATCTTCAGCGGGTCGAACAAGCCAAGAAGCAGGGGAAACCTCCTCCTGTATTCAAGCCCGTGCGATGCCCTCGCAGTGACATGACGAGTGTCCGCTATGACCAGCGTTCGTACTGGGTACACTGGGAAACCTTGACGTGCAGTCTTTCCACTGTCAATGGACGAGTTGTGCTGTCCTTCAAGGTTCCTGCTTACTACCGCCAGTATAGCGGTCACAAGGTCTGTAGTGCGGATGTGTGCTATCGTCACGGTCGTTTTTTCCTCCACATGGTGGTCTCTCTCCCTGAGCCTGTTGTTGCCCCTCGCCAGGAGGTGATTGGGGTAGACCTGGGTCTGAACAGACCTGCCGTCACCTCTCAGAGGCAATTCCTGGGAGAGAAGCGCTGGAAAGAGCAGGACCGTCGGATCTTCCGGCTCAGGAGAGCCCTGGCTGGTCGTTTGCTCAACTGTACTCGTGTATCGAGTACAAGGCCCAGGCGCGAGGGATTGCTGTCGTCAGAGTTGACCCTCGGCATACTTCGCAAACCTGCAGCAAATGTGGCTATCACCATCGCGCAAACCGTCAGTCTCAGAGTCTCTTCCGCTGCCGCCGCTGTGGCTACCAACTCAATGCTGATCTGAATGCAGCGTTCAATATTCGAGAGAAGTATCTGTCCTCTCTTGCTCGGGATGGTAGAGCCGTCCCGAGTGGGCCGACCTGTCAGGCGGCCTATCGTGTCCGCTCTTCGGAGCGAGATGCAAGCCCCCGGCTTTAGCCGTGGGGTCACCTGACTTCACCAAGCTCCTTTAATAGTCATACCGTATCCTATTTCTTGGCCGATATCTGTTATTTTTTGAAGATCAGTATCTGAGCTATCGAAGAAGTAGATGCTGCCTGCGGGCACGCAGCGCCGGGCTGGTTTGCTCTGCCCACCGTGATGGTGGGGGTTCATCTGCCATCCGCCAATCCACTGGTAGCCACTGATAGCCGCGGCGATAGGCGCGCTGAGACCTGCGGGCCAGTGCTCGGGTTGCCAGCCCTTTCTGAAGATCGCTGGGGTGGCCAGATAAAGCAGGAGCCGCTGCCCACTTAGGTGATCTGGCGTCTGAGGTGCGGCGGCCCGCACCGGCGTATCGTTGGGATCAATCAGCCAGACGGTCACAGGACGCCTCTCGCCGCCCAGGGTATGGGGGAAGTGTGCAGGAGGCGCGGGTAGGCGCAAGAGCGAAACTGTTTGCTCGTCAGGTAGCAACTGATCGCTGAGAGGATCGGCTGTCTGAGCCAGGCGCAAATCGACAAGAAAGCCATAGCCGGGCCGCAGGCGCACAGCGTAGATGGTATAGAGCATGCCCTCCTCCGTCGTATGTGTGCGCTCCTGGCGAGCGATTCCCGTGCGCGGCTCGATCATGTAGATCTCTTCCTCTGACACGATCATGTTCTGAGTCAGATCACCGTCGGGGCGCAGCGCCGCCTCCAGGCCCCGTGCTGTCAGCCAGCCTCGTAACCGGCTGCCTTTGCCGAGTGGTTGCTCTTGCTCCTGGCCTTCAGGATAGAGCAGCTGCAACCCCTGGGGAAGGTTCGTCAAGATCCCGGTGGGAGAGGCCGGTTTCAAGCGCAGTAGGCGGGTTTGCTGGCCTTGTGACCCGGGTCCGCGCAGCAAGTGGGCGGGCATAGGATAGAGCAGCTCAAAGTTGTGGCTCCCGTTCTGGGCTGGTCGGCGTCGTCCGAGAGCGATGAGCTGGATGCGCAGGCGCCCATAGCTCTGTTGATCGCCGATGAGGGCGGTCAGCTCGCGATCGCGGAAGAGTTCTGGCAGGCTCTTGCGCTGGTCCCAGTTGCTCGCGATCAAGGCCCGCAGCGACCCCTGCAGAGTTTCGGGGGTAGGTGGAAAGAGCGATTCCGCAAAGCCCACCTCGCCCGCGTCGAAGGGGCGCCCGCTGCGAAAGAGGAGCGTCTCATGTGGTTCAATGAAGAGATACATTGTTTCCTGTCTCCCTCGCGAGAAAAGCCAGAATCTGCAGCCAGTTCAGGACCTCCTTCACGCCGGAGCTGTCGGGGCCGGAGAAGGCTTGAGGGTGACTCTGTTCCATGCTAGCTGCAAGATGGACCAGGGCGTCTGCCAGAACTTCTGGTCCCGTCTCGGGGAGCTGATGGGCGGTACTGACGTTCCACTGCCGGGCCAATATGCGCCCGATCTCGCTGCTACGGGCCTTCGGTGGCAAGCCCTCCAGTCCTGGCAGCTCCCTTTTCAGTATCTCCAGGCAGCGTGGCGAAAGCGTGCCTCTGGCAAAGAGCTGCACGACAAGTTGGAAGATCTCAAGATGCTCAGTCGTTGCTCCCCCGGCCTGCTGTTCATGATCCTGGGGCGGGTAGTTCCAGCGGCAACCGGCGGAGAGCGTATTGCCAGAGCGCCAGAGGATCGTCACCACCAGGGCATTGCGCCCGTAGCGCTGCTTGGCCTGCTCTTCGGCCTCGCGTGCCATCCGACGTACCAGCGTCAGCGGCATCAGGTGATGAGCGATGGCGATGCCCATGCTGACCGTGGCTGTTCTCGTCCCGTTGAAGACCGTTTGTACGCTCGACCCTACGATCTCGCTATAGGTCCGCTGCAGAGCTGAAGCCATAGCGAACATATGCGCCAGCGGTGCGAAGGCCAGTACATCATCGCCACCAGCGTAGATCAGTTTGCCGGGACGCTCGTCCTCGACGATGTGGGGAACATGCGTGCGGGCGAATTCCGAGAGCGCTCTACTGATGGTACGGTGATCATCCTGGCTCTGGACCTCGCCGATAATGGTGCCCATCTGATCGCCGTCCATCTGCAGCAAGGCATAGTAAGGGGTTGGCTCGCCGAGGAGCCGGTGAAGCTCTCTCAGTACCTGATGGGCCCTATCGAGATAGGTTGGCTCCTCGATGACCCATTCCCCGGGAAGAGGCGGCTGCTGCGATTCGACCCGAGCGCGGTAATTCGTGCGCAGCCGCTGGGCGGTAAAAGTCTCGACAAAAGCACACTCTCCGTCAACATCCTCGAGCCAGGAGTAGTTAGCCTGCTGAGCTTTCTGTCCCAGATAAGGAAGAGCCAGGTGAGGCTTTTCCCTCTTCAGAGGCGCAGTAATCTCTTGCCAACGCTTCGCGGCCTCCTGAATTTCTCTGCTGGCTGCTGACCGAGATTGCTGGGAGAGTAACAGCTGCTCAATGAAGGTTGCGGCGGCCATCGTGCTGGTTGAAGGGAAATCCAGGCCCTGTTTCGGCGCCTCAGATCCGTCCCCGGGACCTGAGAGGAAGCTCTTTGAGAGCAGAGCGAAGCGCTTCACCGTGTCGATGGCGTCCAGGCGCTCGGAGCCATCCAGGGCGAGGTCCTTGGCCGAAATCCCCCGTTTGTTCGCTACCTGTGTCCAAAACGCTCTGACCTCCTGGCGGCTAGCGCCCTGGGTGTGCAGCGCCTCGCGCTCGCCGGAGAGGGTGCTCTTCTCGCCAGGCTCATCCTGAGCGGCGAAATCGCGCAGGCTCTTGCGAGCATCGAGGGCCTGCGAGGCGCGTTTAAACCAGGCCCCATACTCCAGGGTAGCGCCCTGACCATCGGTGTTGGCGACGATGACCCAGTAGATTTCGAAGAGGTGTTGAGGATCGGTCTGGCGCTCCCAGATGGCACGCAGGACCGCGTTGCCTTCCCAGCCAGCGCCATTGCTGCCAAAGAGCTGCTGGTAGACCTCGCTGCAGATCTTCTGCCATTCTGCATGAATGGCCTCCTGGCTGCGCTCTACCGTCCGGCGAGCCTCTGTCTGCGGCTCGGGCATCTCCTTGGTCGCGGAGAAAATTGCGACGTAGCGGTTGGGCAGGTCGGGTATCCAGCGCTGACGGTCGATGCTGGGATTGGTTGGGAACACCAAGGTCTCACTCGGCACGTGCTTAAGGGCCGCCTCCATCAGGCGCGAAAGCAGGAAGCTGCCCAGCCAGAGATCGCGCGCCTTGCGTGCCTGGGCGATGAAGGACTGTACCGGCCCCAAGGTGAAGATGAGCATGTAAGATGGAGTCATAACTTTAGCTCTCTTTTGCTTTGAAATCTGACTATAAATTTGGAGTTGATATCTAGTTGATCAGACAGCAGAGCATTCTTGCTGAAGAGAGTTGCTACGCAGATGTAGCCTGCTTTTGTAGCTGTGATATGCAGGTGCAGGGGCGAGGCCAGGCGCTCCTTGGACTCTCTGAAGGGCAAGCCAAGGGCCTTGCGCTGCTTGTCCGAAAGAGATTGGCGGTATTCCTTGTACGTCCTGCCGACGAACTCTAATGCCTCTTCTACTTTTTCCCAGGGATTGCTCTGGGAGAGAACCCATATAGAACAGGTTGCCGGAGATAGGATATCAAAAGATCTATTTTGGGGTTCAGATGGCTTTTCAATCTTGTAAAAGCGCTGAATCTCCTGCAGCCCCAGAGTGAGAGTGTTAGCCAGCTCGTCGAGGCTTTGGCTTCTGGCATCTCCTGGCGATAGCCCCGGGAGATTGAACTCTAGGGCCGAGGGCAATGTAGATGAGCAAATCGTCAGGCTGCCTGCGCAGCGGCGGGAACGTGCGCCCAGTCCGCCGAAGTTAGTCAGCAGCCAGAGGGCGATGATGGCCTCTTTTAGGGCTTGTCGATTTTTCTCGTGGGCAGTGAGGATAAGCTTGAAGTGCGTCCCGGGCGGATAGTATTGGCGGGAGGATCGATCTTTGGTCTTGTTCATAGACCAGAAGAGATAGTTTCTGCCAGGCTCCTTATCGGCTAGCTTGAAAGCAGATAACCCTTGCTCTGGCGGCGGTACCTCAGAGATGCGGATACTTATCGGCGAGCCATATTCAGCGCTCCCGAACACCTCGGTCTCGCGCCGGCGCACCTCCGCCAGGTTGCCTCCGACGATGCCTCCAATCAGCGCGCGGTACC
>NZ_JADGIA010000188.1 GCF_019683635.1 Thermogemmatispora sp.
CAGCAAGAGCCAATCCACCCCCGTCTACCCCCCATTGGCTGTAGCCAATCGACCCCTGGGCAGATAAAATTTCCATAGATACTCTTGTCAGCGATCCCGATCGGACTCGGATACCCACCCTTCACCTCCGATCCAACCGGATAGACCAGCAACAGCCAAGCCACGGAGCGACCTATCTCGCCCTGTGACGCCCAACAATTTATTCACTTTCGTATCGTCCTGTCCATCTTTTACTTTATCAGCATATTTAAAGAGCTATGCAGAGAAAACAGGCAAACACTTTTGTGAGTGAAGATCGTCTCGCAATCGTCAGTGACTCCGACCGGTCAGGCCCAGCAGCAGCCCAGCAGCGCCCGGGCAGCCTGCGTTCTGTCGATCGGCTGGGCATCGTCCTGGCCCTGCTCGCCCTCTACATTATCTGGGGGTCCACCTACCTGGGTATGCGCCAGGCACTGACCAGCTTCCCGCCCTTCCTCATGGGTGGTCTGCGCTTCGTCTGCGCCGGCACCCTGCTCTATCTTTTCCTGCGCCTGCGCGGCGAGCCGCGGCCCAGCGTGCGCCAGTGGCTGGCCGGCGCCGGCATCGGCGTCCTCATGCTTGTTGGCAGCAACGGCATGGTAGCTTTCGCCGAACAATGGGTCGCCAGCGGCCTGGCCGCCATTGCCCTGGCAGCCGTCCCTCTATGGACAGCGCTCTTTGCCGGTCTTAGCGGGCGCTGGCCGCGGCGCCTCGAATGGCTCGGCCTGCTCATCGGCTTCGCCGGCGTCATTCTCCTCAACCTGCAGAGCGGCCTGCGGGCCAATCCCCAAGGGGCCATCGCCCTCCTGATCGCCCCCATCTGCTGGTCCCTCGGCTCCGTCTGGAGCGCGCGTCTGCCCCTGGCTTCTGGCCTGATGGCCAGCGCCACCCAGATGTTGGCCGGCGGCCTGGCCCAACTCACCATCGGTCTGCTGCTGGGCGAACGCCCCAGCCTGCCACCCGCCCCCGGTGCGCTGCTGGCTCTCATCTATCTTGTCGGCGCCGGCTCTCTACTTGGCTATTGCGCTTACGGCTACCTGCTGCGGCGCGTCCGGCCCGCCCTCGCTACCAGCTACGCCTACGTCAATCCCCTGGTTGCCGTTTTCCTGGGCACCCTGTTCGGAGGAGAACAGGTCTCACCTCTCGAACTGCTGGCCATGCTCATCATCCTTGGCAGCGTAGCCCTCATCTCTCTACAGCCGCGCCCGACTCCCGTCATCGGCCACAACAGTGCTGCCATCGACAGCGAGGGCGAGCCACAGCAGCTCAGCCCCCTGCGGACCGACCGCTAGAAGAGAGCCGAGAGCCAAAGCTCAACAGAGCGAGAGAGAAGCAGGGGAACAGAGAGGAGGAGACCAGGGGGATAAGACGGGGATAGAAGAGGGATAGAACAGGGATAGCTCTGAATGAGAGCCAACGGCGAGCGAGGCCGGCCTGGCCTCGCTGCCGAGAGAGATATCTACTCAGCAAAGGGACAGTCAGGGATTGGCGCGCAGGAAATTCTCGATCTCCTCCAGGTCGCTCGGCGAGAGACGGAACTCCGCCGCGCCGATTAGCTCGCTGATCTGCTCAGGTCGGCGCGCCCCCACAATCGCCCCGGTCACCGCCGGATGGCGCAGTGTCCAGGCAATAGCCACCTCACCAGCCGTGCGCCCATAGCGATAGCCGATGTCGCCCAGGAGCTTCGCCAGAGCGAGATTGCGTGACAGACGCGGCTCCTGGAAATCGGGATGGTGCTTACGCCAGTCGTTGTCAGGCAGAGCCGCTACCCGCTCTCTGGTCATCCGCCCTGTCAGCAGGCCGGAGGCCATTGGTGAATAGACAATCACCCCAATATTATGCTGCTGGCAATAGGGCAGAATCTCTGCTTCAATCTCGCGATGAATCAACGAGTAAGGCGGCTGCAGCGAGCTGATCGGGGCGATGGCCCGCGCCCGTTCCATCTGAGCCACGTTGAAGTTCGAGACGCCAATGTAGCGCACCTTGCCAGCGCGCTGCAGCTCAGCGAGCGTACTCCAGCCCTCCTCGATATCCTCATCGGGCACTGGCCAGTGAATCTGATAGAGATCGATCACCTCGACGCCCAAGCGGCGCAGGCTGGCCTCGGCCTCACGGCGAATCGAATCGGCCTTGAGCACATTGCGCACCTGCCCATTGCTGGTCTCGTCCCAGACAAGCGAGCACTTTGTAAAAATGTATGGGCGCTCGTTGGGAGCACGTTCGCGCACGGCACGCCCGACAATCTCCTCCGCGTGTCCCAGGCCATAGGCCGCTGCTGTATCGATCCAGTTGATTCCCAGGTCCAGCGCCTTATGAATCGCCGCCAACGAGTCCGCATCATCCTGTGGACCCCAGCCAAAGGTCCAGTTGCCGCCTCCAATCGCCCACGTCCCCAGCCCCAGCGGCGTGATTTCCATGTCGGTGTTCCCTAAGCGTCGCTTCTGCATAGACACTCCTTCCGCAACCTGTTCGCCATCTCAACTGCTTTGTGGTAGGTGCTCAGGAGGCCCTCACAGCCCCTGGCCTTCTCATCTTATTCCAAAGGAGGCCCGAAAGGCAAACTCAGGCAAAGAGCCTGTTTGCAGGGAATACGCAGTGAACACCACCAGCCGAAGGCTGGGCCCTAGCCCGGCAAACAGGTCGCCTCTTGTTAGAGGCGGCCCATCGTCGCCCGCCCGGTGCTCTCGCCAGGCAGCCGCCCAGCCGTCGTTCGCCAGAGCAACTACTCCCCGTGATGAAGGGGCTTAAGGATGTCTCGCTCATAACTGCCGCACAGCAAGGGATCGGCATACTTACCGTAGGCACGCACTTGCTCACCACGGTCGCGGAAAAAGTAGAGGCCCACATGCACCGGGCGACCAGTGCGTGCCAGCTCCGCTTGAGCCCGCTGAACCCGATCAACAGCAGCGGTTTTGACCTGCGCTGTTGATCCTGTTAGCTCGGTCAGACGGCGCAGTAGCTGCCAGGCCAGATGCTCCAGTTCCTTCCCTCGCTGGGGATAAAGATCAACTTGCGCCGCTCGTCGATAGTATCAGGGCCTCGCCCTGCTGGGGAGCGGAGAGCACGACCACTATCCCACGGAGCTGCTGACCCTCTTGCCTGAAGAGGAGCCGGCAACTGGCAACACGGCGCGCCTCGTCGGTCTGCAGGTTGCTTGCCTCCAACTCCTGAAGTTGTAGACGCAGCTCGGCTAACAGAGCATTCAACTGCGCAATGGCGTTGACCCCACGCAGGCGAGCAAAGGAAAGCTTGATATCCTCCAGATGGCGCGCGTTGATAAAGGCCAGGCCCTGGGCCGGAGGACGCCGATATTCAACAATCCACTCCGGCGGTAGCTCAGGAAAGAGCTGCTGCCACCAGATCGGCTTCGCCTCCTTTGAGCGACTCACTCTGCTGAATACAGTCAGCTTCAGCGAGAATCAAGAGGCCAGCAAGAAAAAAATGAAGGAGGGAGGGAGGAAGAAAGGAAACAAGCAAGAAAAAGAGAGTAAGAAGTATGACGCTATTCAGCCATATCCTGCAGCAGGTACAGACAGGAGCTGTGCAGGAAGGTGTCTACCTCCTTCCCCCCTTCTCTACCAGAGAGACGCAGCTTCTTCGCACTTTTAGGCCACAGAGTGCCAAAGCCTGCACCCGCAGAGAGAGCGACGAGCAAGAAGGTGGAGTTGAAGTCGGCGAGTGCTCACGTGAACGAGCAAGTGAGCGATGAGCGAGGTAGTGAGGGAACGAGTGAGCGTGGCCGGAGGAAGCAGGAGCACGACCTCGGCTGCACTCCTCCTGGCCTGGCCTCACTCCTGCGAGTCCGGTAATGGCAGCCCCAGCAGCTCCTCCTCTAGCTGCTGCCAGACCAGCAGCTCCGCCTGCGTTACTTTCAGCGGACGGTCGTTCAAGGCCGCCTCGCGCATCAGGGCCGCCACCCGTCGCTGGAAATGCTTGAAATGTTCCTCTTGAACATGCTCAGGAGGCATGGTCTGCAAGTCAATCAGCTGCAGTTCATAGAACTCATGCGGCTCAAAGGCCAGCGCCAGGAGATCTGCATACTCCTGCACCAGCCGACTGCGCCCAGACGAGAAGAAGTCAGGTCGCGCGCTGGAGACCAGCAGGCCCCCAGCCACACAGCTGGAGCGCAGAATGGGGGCAATAGCGCAGCCCATCTCTCCCTCGATCGGGCGCGCCGGATAGTAGCCCTGATCGCGCATCAGGTCCTGAATCACTATCAGCCTCCCCTGGGCCACGGTATAGCCGGCGAGCGACTCCGCTCCCAAAAAGCCTGCTTTCTGCTCGACACTGCTCTGCCAGGGACCAGTGCCTATACCAACCCTCTTGCGCAGGCTGCGCACCTTGCCAGCTGGGCCAGAGGGCGGCATGCATTGCACCACTGTAATCGCGATGCCAACCTGATGTGGATCAAGCTGCCCAATCGCCTGCTGGAGAATCAGGCTGGCGATGGACCAGAAACGCAGCATGGCCAGCGCTGTGGCATGCGTATTGAGGACACGAGCATAGAAGGCCGAGGGGATCTCTTCCTCTTCCAGCTCCAGCATCGGCTCCCCCAGATTGGAGAGGCCAAACTCGTCACCGAACGCTTGCTGTAGCTCCGCACGATACTGTGGGAGAGCTTCAGCCAACAACCTCAGATTCTGAGGACGGGGCTGCGACTCGCCTTCAGCCCAGCGTGTCAAGGTCAGCGGTGTGACCCCCAACTTGTTGGCCAGCGTCTGTTTCTGCCGCGGGTCACTAATGAGGCTTGCCAGCAGTTCCCGCCAGTTTCGGCTCTGTTGCATCTAACTACCTTGATCCTTTGAAATAGTGGGTGGATACAGATTGTGCTCTTACCTGATAGCAAAAACTGAGATCCTTCGGGATAAGGTGCCAGTGGTAAAACAATCCCCTCTCGCAGCGGCTCCGCGTGGTCAGAAATATTGACAGCGGTTGTAATTATACCACAATTCGCCCAGTGGAGAACGATAGTTGTGAAGACTCAAGGTCCGAAAAGCGGCATTTAGGCTATCTAAATAGCGAGAAGAGGCTGGGAGAACCGCCGCCCAGCGGCGAAGAAGCGAGCAAGCAAACGAGCCGGCAGGCTCAGCCATCCCCAAAACCAGGGACCTCTGTGCTGCTGGCCAGGGGCCCGGCTACGGTGCGCTGGCACGCCTGGCCCTCCGGGTGAAACGCTCGCCAGCCTCCGCGCTAGCGAAATTGGTCCCTGGCCAGCTCACTCAGGCCCCCAGGGCCTCCAGCAACATATCGCCTTCTTCAGGAGAGAGCCGCCCCTCAGCGATCATGCGTAAAATCGCTTCGCGCTCCCGCTCAGATTCGGCGGCAGCCGCAGCGGAATCAGACGAGGACTCGGCGGCTGGCTGGGGCTGCTCTGCTGGACGCGGACCTGGCTGCTCTGGCGGTTGTTCAGCAGAGGGCGTCGGACTCTGTGGTTCCGTCCTGGAAGCGGGCGCCGCCGACTGAGTGGCAGACTTCTCCTCCTTTGGCTCAGTTGAGGGCGTCCGTGAGGCGCGCCAGCGCTCTTCAGTCGATGAGGCCAGGCCCAGGTTGCGCAGCGCGCGCTCGACGGCCTCCATTGCTCCCGCTACCCCCTCCGCCGCTGCCCGCTGGGCCTGATCGAGCATGCGATAAAGACGCTCCGGGTCCATTTGCCACTCACGTTCCTGGAAGCGCAGACGTACTCGCGGCCCACCACCCTGGGGCCAGAACCGGGCAAAGCGGCGCTCCCAGGCTGCGGCCCGCTCCTGCGCACGCCGCGTTTGCTCCTCCAACATGCGCAGCACCTCCTCAGACCAGCGCGCGCTAGACTCCCCTCCAGCCTCAGCTAGCTCGCGGGCCAGGTCCTGAGCCAGGCGCGTCATCTCATGGGCCAGCTCCTGACCCAGGATTGTCATCGTTCGACCGAACGCTTTCATCTCTTGCTCAAAGTCCTCCCAGGACCAGACGCGGGAGTGAAAAGCTCCCTCACTCAGGCGGGGATGACCCCCACCCTGGAGACGCAGGTCTTGAGCGACCCGCAGGTCCACCAGCGCGTCGCCCGAGCCATAAACCAGTGAGAGCAGACGCGACTCACCCAGTTCCTGGCCGAGACCGGCGCCACTGACGCTGCCGCCGACCACGGCTCGCAGCGTGAGATTGGCCTGTGCCGGCAGCGACAGCACCGCATCGCCATTCACATTCAAGTGTGTTGCCGAGCCTGGTGGGAAATCCGCCTGCAAGGAAAGATCGCCCTCCACGGTCCCAATCTCCAGAGAAGCATGGATCTTTTTCAGGACCGCATCAGCCATTACCTGGCTCACCCTCAGCTGGCCTGCCACCTCGCGACAATCGAGATCGCCACCAACACGCCCGAGTTCTACCCCACCCTTGATATCGCGTAGCACCACGTCTCCCTCAACGCTGCCCACGTAGACCTGAGCAGCGCCGAGCAGCTCCAGGTCGCCCTCGACCTGGCCAAGTACCACCCCGGTATCGCCGCCTCCCTGTACCAGGGCATCGCCTCCGACTCGTCCACAACGGAACGAGGTTGCAACAGCAGGCAAACGTAGATCACCGCCGACGGAGCCAAGCAAGACCGTGCCCCCGCCTTCCACAACAAGGTCGCCAACCACCGTGGAGGCCTCCAACCGCTCGACATCTCTGGCCAGGCCCTCGCCCCTGATTTCTCCGCGGACTTGCACCAGGGGCACCGCCTGCACTCTCAGATCGCCAGCCAGACGACTAAGTATCAGGGCTTCGGTCAGACGCTCTACTACCAGATCTTGGAGCGCCTCCTCCAGCTCACAACGGCGAATGCCCTGAATGTTTCCGTCACCAGCGAGCCGGCTCACCGAGAGGGCAGCGTCTGCCGGCAACCATAGCTTGAGGTCGCCGCGACAATCGCCTATCACCAGGCTTCCCTCGTCTTCACGCACCAGCCTTGTCTCCAGGGCGCTGTCGCTCTCGATCAGCACACGCTGAAACTGATCAGGACGCACAAGCAGATCGCCGCTGATGCGGCCCACCCTGATCCGTGGCTGGGGGCCAACACTCATCGTTTGTCGCATAAGGCAGCCTCCTCAAGGCGCACAAAACCCTCGTCTATGAGCGGAGCAGCAGCCCAACAGCCAGCAAGAGGCTACCGTCTCCGCTCACTGCTTTCAGATCATCTTTCGTCTAGCAAGCTGGTACCCAGGGCCTGATCAGCTCCGCCAGGCAAGACAGCGCCTGGCCGCCCGGCGCACGCCCCCTCTAGCGCTCCTCCAGGAAAATCTCTACGCGCTCATTCTCCTCTAGATCCTGGAAGTCGAGCAGGCGCCCAGTGGAGGCCTGAGCGATGGCACGCAGGAGCTGCTCCAGCGCACTGCCGCTAATCTGAGGAGCCAGACGAGTTGCCAGGCGCAAGCCCACCTCGATTAGCTCCACCGGGATCGTCACACTCGTGCGGGGACGATTCTGCAGCAGATCAGTCACGCGAATATGTACCAGGCGCTGACGCGGCCTGGCCCGGAGGGGAGGCGCGACCTCTGCTGGCGAAGCCAGAGCATCGAGCAGGCGCGCAGCCTCAGCGGCGCTAACCTGACCAGCCTCAACCAAACGTAGAATACGATCGCGCTCCTCAGCGGGAACCGGCATCTGACTGACCTCGCAGCAGGCGCATTGCCTCTTCAACTGTGATCTCACGCGCGGCCAGGCGATCGAGAATCGCGCGCCGGTCGATACTGGGGCGCGGCTCGCTCTCAGGCGGTCCACCCAGAGCAGTCACAATCTCATCCAGGCGGTTGCGCGCCGTATTATAGGCAATATCCAGCTCACTGGCCAGCTTCTGAATATTGCCGCGATTCTTGACCAGGCGCTCTACAAAATCAAGCTGCTCGGGGGTCAGACGCCCGATCCAACCAAGGCTAAAGCGACCCTCGATCACCACGCCGCTCTCGGGGCACTCCAGGCGCGTCACAATCAGCTCTCCGCCGCTCACAGGGTCTCTGGTTATCAGCCTGTGCATGCTTCTCTCTTCTTCACCGGGGTGATCATCTCTCCCCGGGCCTCCTAATCCAATTTCCCACGTGGACAACGTGGACCAGGAACAGACCACCGGCCCACCCCACAGGCCGGCTTGCCCACCTCCGCTTATGCATCGCGTCGATCGACCGGCCCGCTGTGGGAATGGCTGTGCGTTTCTGACAGAGATTTTAGCACAATCGCTCAATTTCGTCAATATCTATGGCAAAAATATACCAAGCATTGGAGATATATACCATTATTGATGCCATCTCTACCAGGCTCGCCCTCTAAGATGAGCAGAGAAGTGATAATTACGCATTTATACTGATGCCACAAGCGTTACTGCCCCCCGCTCAGCCCGTCACAATTCAGCGAAGCCGCCCGGCAGAGTCGGGTGAAAGCGGCCTCGCCTATTCGCCGGTGTAGCCTTCTCCCCCGCCCAACCAGGCGACTAGCTGTCTCATCAGGAGCACCGTTATGGAAGACACCTGTTTTTCTCATCCTAAATCCTTCTCAAGAACTTCTACTACTGAAAGCATTGCTATCGCGAATCCATCCGATAAGCGAACCGGGTATTCGCTTATCGAGAGTCTCTCTCTCTACCGGCCTCTGTTGAGAGGCGAGGGGGCCAGGGTCACGTTGCTGGCCCTGGTGGCTCTGGCCCTGGGTCTGTACCATCTTGGTACGCCCAGCCTCTGGTTCGACGAACTGCTCTCGGTTTCACGGGCCTCGCAGCCGCTGCCAACGCTCTGGCACATCATCACCACCAGCCAGCCCAATATGATGCTCTACTATCTGCTGCTGCACGTCTGGCTCCGGCTGACAGCCTTGATAGGTTTCCTCCCGACGGAAGCCATCGTCCGCCTCCCCTCGGCCTGTTGCGCCGCTGTGGCTGTCGCGCTCGTCTATCTGTTGGCCCGGCGTTTCTTCAGCCCTTTCCTGGCCTGCTGCGCTGCTCTACTCTATCTCGTCAGCAACCTCCAACTTTTCTACGCCCAGGACGCCCGCGCCTATGGCCTTCAGCTGCTTCTCCTGACGCTCGGCTGGTACGCGCTGCTCACGACGCTGCAGCGACCAGAGCGTTGGCGGCGCTGGCTGCTCTGCTATGTTGTGGCAATGACCCTGGCCGTTTATACCCATTTCTTCAGTTTGTTAATTTTGTGTGCTCAAGGGATCGCGCTGCTTGGTTTGCTCGTACTGCCAACGCCCTGGCGCACGCCAACACGCCACCTGCTGGGTCCACTGGCACTAAGCCTGGCTACGATTACGCTGTTAGTGACACCGATGCTGATCCTGAGCCGGGTGGGAGCGCAGACGGAGTGGATTCCCATTCCGGGGCCACGCGACCTGCTGCACCTCTTCCAGACTTTCGCTGATCATGGCCGCGTCTATCTGGCCTTGTTGATAACGCTGAGCCTGTTGGGCCTGGGAATCGGGGTCACCAGTCTCTCGGGCCGCGGGCAGGCTTTACTGCTGAGACTGGCATTACTGTTTCGCTCCGGCTCCGGGCAGAGGGCTGCGCAGGCCAGACAGCAAGTGCAAGACGATCAGCAGTTGGCCGCCTTTGGCTTTGTTTTGCTATGCTGGCTGCTTATCCCCACGGTGCTGAGCTACGCGATCACCCAGGTCTCTATTCATCTCTTTCTCGATCGCTATCTGGTCTCGGTGCTGGCGGCCTTCTTCCTGCTGGCAGTGGTGGGCCTGAGCATGCTCCCCTGGCGACTGCTGCGCACAGCCCTGGCCCTGCTGTTGCTGGCGCTCGCGCTCTATCATATGCCTTACTATTATGCCCACGCTGAGCAGGAGAGCTGGCGCCCTGCCGCTTTGTGGGTAGCCGCCCACTATCAGGAGGGCGACGGACTGGTCTGCTATGACAACGGCCAGGGCTGCACTCTGGCTTTCGAGTACTATTTCTCGCTGACGCCAACGCTGGCCCACTTCGATAGCGATTCGCCCGGCGCCTTTCACTGGGTGGATTACGATCTTTTGCCCTACAACGTCGCTCGCGTGACCCTGGGGACCGATAAGGCCAGCCAGGCGACCGATCCTTCCGCGCTGGCGGCTTACGCCAGGCACCATGCACGCCTCTTTTATGTCACCGCACGCTTGCCAAACGCGGCAGCGGTCCAGCGCGCACAGGCCAGCGTCGCCTGGCTCTCCACCCACTACCACCTGCTGGCCTCTTTTGCCACCAGCACCGCTCATGTCTACCTCTTTGAGACGGCAAGCTAGGGCGCAAGATGCGTGACGACCCGCCAGCTCACGCTAAACTGGCCTTGACAGGCCGTCACAACGGGCCGTATAATTAGAGGAGCAAATCCGAGTGTTAGAGTAAGGATTGATCGAGGTGGCGCTGTTTCCTCATGTGTGAGGCAGGGGTCTCGACGCCACACTGAGGTGATGTGACATGAGCACGCAAGAAATCTTCGGTACAGCCGAGCCGAGCTACACCGCTGGCTTCCATGTACCTGAAAATTACGCCTTCAAGTCGAAGAAGGGGCTGAGCCGCGAGGTCGTTGAGCAGATCTCGGAG
>NZ_JADGIA010000026.1 GCF_019683635.1 Thermogemmatispora sp.
TAGCGAGCTATGCAGGGACGCCCCTAGGTTAAGGAGGAAGGTAGTATGACAACAACTGCGACGGTTACTCAGGAGTCAGGAGATGCCCGTAGGGCCAGTACACATGCCACTGATGAGGCGCGTGAGCTGGCAGGTAGTCACATTCTCTGCGAGGCCCTGGTGCGCGAGGGCGTAGAGCTGCTCTATGGCTATCCGGGTGGTGCGATCATGCCTTTCTATGACGCGCTTCCCGCCTATCCGCGGCTGCATCATGTGCTGGTGCGCCATGAGCAGGCCGCCGCTCATGCCGCCGATGGCTACGCGCGCGCCACCGGTAAGGTTGGTGTCTGCGTGGCTACCAGTGGCCCGGGCGCCACCAATCTGGTTACGGGCCTGGCCACCGCTTACATGGACTCTACGCCGGTGGTCGCCATTACGGGCCAGGTGGGTCGTCCCTTCATTGGACGTGATGCCTTCCAGGAAACCGATGTTCTTGGCCTAACCCTGCCTATCACCAAGCACAATTTCCTGGTCAGGCGTGTCGAAGAGCTGGCTGATGTGGTGCATGAGGCGTTCCAGCTCGCCCGCAGCGGGCGCCCTGGTCCCGTGCTGATCGACGTCCCCAAGGATGTCCAGTTTGCCAAAACCGTCTATCGTCCCGCTGCTTCTGTGCGCTCGATCGAACTCTATCGTGCGACGCGCGTGCCCCAACCAGCGCCCGAGGCTATTCAGCAGGCTGCCCGCCTCATCGCTCAGGCCCGCCGCCCAGTCATTATGTCTGGTCATGGCGTCATCCTCTCAAATGCCTATAGTGAGCTGCGCGCCCTGGCCGAGAAGACCAACATTCCGGTGATCACCACCCTGCTCGGTCTGAGCGCCTTCCCCGTCGATCATCCGCTCTTCCTGGGCATGCCGGGCATGCATGGGCCGGCCTTTGTGAACCGCGCGATTGGGATCACCGATCTGATCATCGGCGTCGGCCTGCGCTTTGACGATCGTGTGACCGGCAAGGTGAGCGAGTTTGCTCCCCAGGCGCAAATCATCCATATCGATATCGATCCGTCGGAGCTGAACAAGGTCAAGCCGGCTGTCGTGCCCATTCTGGCTGATGCGAAGGCAGCCCTGGCAGCTCTGGCCGAGGCTGTTGAGCCGGGCGATCACCGCGAGTGGCTCAGCGAGCTACGCCAGTGGGAGGCTGAGGAGCAGGAGCGCGCGCGCCGCCTGAGCCGCCCTGTGCCCTATCCCACGCCGACCGATATCCTGGATGCCATCTACGAGGTCACCGATGGAGAGGCGATCGTGGTCAGCGATGTGGGCCAGCACCAGATGTGGACGGCGCGCTTCTATAAGTGGACCCGCCCTAACAGCCATATTACCTCTGGCGGCCTCGGCACGATGGGCTTCGCCCTGCCGGCGGCGATGGGGGTCAAAATGGGTCGACCCGAGGCCACTGTCTGGGTGGTGGCCGGCGACGGCGGCTTCCAGATGAATATCCAGGAGCTGGCAACGCTCCGCGATGAGGGCGTCGAGATCAAGGTGGCCATCATGAACAACGGCTACCTCGGTATGGTGCGCCAGTGGCAGGAGTTTTTCCACCAGCGCAACTACTCTGAAACTCCCATTAGCAGCCCGGATTACGTCAAGCTGGCCGAAGCCTACGGCCTGACCGGAATGCGGGTGGAGCGGCGCGAGGATGTCCAGGCCGCCGTGCAAAAGGCTATGCAGACGCCTGGTACGGTCATCATCGACTTCGCGATCGAGGCCGAGGCCAACGTCTACCCGATGGTGCCGCCTGGTGCCGCCATCACCGATATGATTATCGAGAGTGAATAACAGGCAGGTTGTGAGGATAGACGGAAGGACGGGATTGAACATGAGCGAGCAGGCTGTCGTCTCAGCGCGCGCCGGGCAGGCGGATGTTCCCCCAGGAAGCGCGCGCCTCTACACCCTGGTGCTGCTGGTCGACGATCGCCAGGGGGCTATTGATCGGGTGGTCAATGTGCTGCGTCGCCGACGGGCCAACATGCGCACCCTCGTCGTCGGCCCGAGCGAAGAGGCCGGCGTGGCGCGGGTCACTGTGGTTGTCGACGATGCCGAGGTCGGCGTCGAGCACCTCAGCGAACAGTTGCGCAAGATTGTCGACGTTCGTCAGGTGTTCCTCTTCCCGGCTGGGCGGGCTATCGAACGTGAGCTAGCGCTGGTCAAGGTCAGCTGCACCGCGGCCAACCGCAGCGAGATCATCGAACTGGGCCAGCACTTTGGGGCGCAGGCAGTCGATCTTGCGCCCGAAACGCTCACATTGCAGGTCACCGGCAAGGGTGAGCAGGTGGAGCAGCTCCTGGAGCGGCTCCAGCCCTATGGCATTCGTGAACTGGCGCGCAGCGGTTGTCTGGCGATTGCGCGCGATGAATAGGAGGAGATGCAGTCAATGGCGAATATCTACTACGATGCTGATGCCAATCTTGAGCTGATCCAGGGCAAGCGTGTGGCAGTCATTGGCTATGGAAGCCAGGGCCATGCTCACGCCCTCAACATGCGCGACAACGGCTGTAGTGTCGTGATTGGCTTGCCGGCTGGCAGCAAGAGTCGGGAGAAAGCTGAGGCCGATGGGCTGCAGGTCATGACGACCGCCGACGCGGCGGCGCAGGCCGACATCATTATGCTGCTGATCCCCGATCAGTACCATCGCGAGGTCTTTGAGCGCGATATTCGTCCTGGCCTGGCCCCGGGCAAGATGCTGATGGTCGCCCACGGCTTCAGCATCCATTATTCGCAGATCGTACCACCTGCCGATATTGACGTGGCGATGGTCGCCCCCAAAAGCCCCGGGCATATGATGCGCCGCCTCTTCACCGAAGGCGTTGGCGTACCAGCCCTGTGGGCCGTCCATCAGGATGCTACCGGCCAGGCCGAAGCCCTCACGCTGGCTTATGCCCGCGCCGTTGGTTGCACACGCGCCGGCGTATTGCGCACAACCTTCGCTGAGGAGACTGAGACCGATCTCTTCGGTGAGCAGGCTGTGCTCTGTGGTGGCGTGACGGCTCTGATCCGCGCCGGCTTCGAGACGCTGGTGGAGGCCGGCTATCAGCCCGAGGTGGCCTATTTTGAGTGCCTCCACGAGATGAAGCTGATTGTTGACCTGATGTACCAGGGCGGCATGAGCTATATGCGCTACTCGATCAGCGATACCGCCGAGTACGGCGACTACGTCTCTGGGCCGCGCATCATTAATGAGCAGGTGCGTAACGAGATGCGCAAGATCTTGCGCGAGATTCAGGATGGCACCTTTGCGACCCGCTGGATTCTGGAGAATCAGGCTGGACGCCCGGCTTTCCAGGCCATGCGCCGCGCCAACGCGCAGCACCAGATCGAGCAGGTCGGCAGCGAGCTGCGCGCAATGATGCCCTGGCTCAAGCCTGTAGACAAGCGGCCTGAGATCGCAGGGCCGACGAAGAAGTGAGGAAAGGAGCAGCCTGAGCTGGCTCGCCGGTGATGAGCCAGCTGGCCTGGCCGCCGGCGCGCTCATCGGCTTGCCTGCGCTACGGGTGGCGAGACGCCGACAAATGGCCTCTCGTCACCCGGTGAATGGTCACAAGGAGGAACAACAACAATGGGAGATCCTGCGGTAATTCGCGTCTTTGACACGACTCTGCGTGACGGAGAACAGTCGCCTGGCGCCACTATGACGACCGAGGAGAAGCTGCAAGTTGCGGAGCAGCTTGTGCGCCTGAACGTCGATATCATCGAAGCTGGTTTTCCGGCTGCTTCACCCGGCGACCTGGCTGCGGTGAAGGCCATCGCTCAGCGTGTGCGTGGCCATGATGTGGCCGTCGCCGGCTTGGCGCGTGCCAATACCGAGGATATCGATGCGGCCTGGGAAGCCGTCCGCGAGGCAGACCAGCCGGTGATTCATGTCTTCCTGGCTACCTCTGATATCCACCTGAAGTATAAGCTGAGGATCACGCCCGAGGAAGCCCTGGAGCAGGTCAAGGCAATGGTGACCTACGCGCGCAACCTCTGCCCACGGGTCGAGTTCTCGGCAGAAGATGCCACGCGCAGCGACTGGGACTATCTCTGCCGCGTCTTCGAGCTGGCCATTAAGGCGGGCGCCACGACGATCAATGTGCCCGATACGGTCGGCTACGTGATGCCGCATGAGTATGAGATGCTCTTCCGCTACCTGCGCGAGCGCGTGCCGGGCATGGAGGATGTGGTGCTCAGTGCGCACTGCCACGATGATCTCGGCCTGGCTACGGCTAATACCCTGGCGGCGATCCGCGGCGGTGCTCGACAGGTGGAGGTGACCATCAATGGCATCGGTGAGCGCGCCGGCAATACGGCGATGGAGGAAGTGGTGATGGCCCTGCGTACGCGCCCGGATGTCTTCCAGGCCGATACGCGCATCAATGCCCGTGAATTCGTGGCGGCCAGCCAGCTGGTCAGCCGTCTGACCGGTATCCCGGTGCAGCCGAATAAGGCAATTGTGGGCCAGAACGCCTTTGCACATGAGGCCGGCATTCATCAGGATGGCGTGCTGAAGAACCGCCTGACCTACGAGATCATGACGCCGCAGTCGGTCGGCTGGGATGATACGCGCCTGGTGCTCGGCAAGCATTCCGGGCGCCACGGCCTCGATGCCCGCCTGCGCCAGCTCGGCTACCGCCTGAATGCTGAACAGTTGAAGAAGGCCTATGCTCGCTTCGTCGCGCTGGCCGATGAGAAGAAGTATGTGACCGACGACGATCTGATCTATATCGTCGAGAGCAGCCTGGAGACGCCTTCGGCGATCTGAGATCGCTGCGGCCCTGCCCGCTGGAAGAGCACGCTCCGCTCCAGCCCTGCCCTGTCCAGCGCAGGACCAGCAACCGGCAGACCAGACAGCTCTGGCGGTCAAGAGATGGCTCCTGGCCCGCAAGGGTGTGTCCGTCATGGGTCTCAGCGGCACACCCTTGCGCCTTCTTCCTTTTTGCTGTTCTATTCGCTTATTTGCACGTGGGGCGGTTCCTCCTCCCCACCGCTTGGTTGCTATCGATCGAAGGAGTGAGGTCGTGACGCAGACACAGAGTTCTCAGGAAGCCACACCGCAGAAAGTCTCGATTCAGGACCCGCTGGAGGGCTACGCTTTCTTTGAGGGCCGTTTTGTGCCAATTGCTGAGGCCAAGGTTAGTATTGCTACTCATGCCCTTCAGTACGGCACAGCCTGTTTTGAGGGCATCCGCGCCTACTGGAATCCGTCTCACGAGCAGCTCTATGTGCTGAAAATGCGCGAACATTACCAGCGAATGATGCATTCGTGGAATGTGATGCGCTTCAATCTTCCCTATTCGATCGAGGATTTGGAGCGTACCACTATTGAGCTGCTGCGCAAGCATAACTATCGGCAGGATGTCTACATTCGACCGATTGCCTACAAGGCTTCGTTGACGGTCAAGCCGCGCCTGACTGGTCTCAAAGATGAGTTTGCTATCTATACTTTCGGCATGGGCAACTATGTGGACATCGAATCGGGCTTGCGAGTCTGTACATCGAGCTGGCGGCGGGCCAACAGCAACGCCATGCCAGTGAGAGCCAAGGTGACAGGCGGCTATGTCAATAGCGCCCTGGCGACCGAAGATGCTCTGGCCAGCGGCTTTGACGAGGCCATCATGCTGACACATGATGGCTATGTCTCCGAGGGCAGTTCCTGCAATCTCTTCATTTTGCGCAACGGCAAACTGGCTACGCCGGCGCCCTCTGAGGATATTCTCGAAGGAATCACGCGTAACACCTTGATTCAGCTAGTGCGCGATGAATTCGGTATGACTGTCGAAGAGCGGCGCATTGATCGCACGGAGCTGTATGCCAGCGAAGAAATGTTCCTCTGTGGGACAGGCGTCCAGGTTTCTCCGGTCATCAGTGTTGATCACCGCCCGATTGGCAGCGGGCGTCCTGGCCCTTTTACGATGAAGTTGCAAGCCCTCTATCTGGCGGCCTGTCGAGGTGAGAACGACAAGTATCGCCACTGGTTAACGCCAGTCTACGAGTAGGCAAGGCGACGCTGTGGAGGGAGCTGAGCAGGGTTGTTCTTCCTGGCCCCGCCCGCGATACGCGCTCTCGCCGGTCAAGGAGAGTGTGGCTTGGGGAGTGGTTGAGGCTTGAGCCGGAGGAGGGAAGACGCCCCCTCTCGCTCCCAGGCGTGTTGTGCTGTATTGATAGTGGGGCTACTGACGAGTAGCCCGAGAGCGTGATACAATAAAAGCCACTCTTGTCTGCTAACAGAGCAGACAGAAAGGAGATGCTGAGAGCAATGGAAGGTCTTGCAGCTGAAAGACAGGAGGCCCGTGGCGATGGCACCGGTATTTCCTGTCGCTTTTACTGTGCTCGTACCGGCCACCTCGGCTAACCTGGGGCCGGGATTCGATAGCCTTGGTTTGGCCTTGCAGCTCTACAATCGCTTTGAGGTTGTAGAGGGTGGCGATGATCCGCAGCGTCCTGTCATCCAGATCGAGGGTAGTCTGGGGGCAGGGCTTCCCACTGGTCCCGAAAATCTGTTCTTCCGCGCTTTCTCCTCAGTTTTTGCTTCTAAAGGAATAGAACCGCCGGCGGTACGCATTCGGATGTTCATCCAGATCCCTGCGGGGGCTGGACTGGGTAGCAGTGCCACAGCAGCGGTTGGCGGCGTTGTGGCGGCCAGCGAATTTCTGCGTCTGCGGGGTCTGATGCTTTCTGAACAAGAGGTTTTGGAGTTGGCAGTGGCTAGCGAGCAGGGGAATCATCCTGACAATGTGGCCCCGGCCCTCCTGGGCGGGCTGGTGGCGACTACGGTCAAGGATGGCAAGATCCATGCGGTCAAGACCCCCTTCCCGGATGCTCTGAAGGCGGTCATTTTCACTCCCTCATTCTCAATGGATACGCTGGCCGGTCGTAAGCTGCTCCCTTCCAGCTATCCCAAGGATGATGTGACCTTCAATACCGGGCGCGTGGCGCTGCTCCTCTCAGCTCTGCAAACGGGACGGTATGAGCTGATCGGAGAGGCAATGCAGGATCGCCTGCATCAGCCCTATCGGCAGGCGCTCTTTCCTGCCATGCCCGATATTATTAAGGCTGCGGTGGCTGCCGGGGCCTACGGCGCCTCTCTTTCTGGCGGCGGTTCTTCTTTGATTGCTCTTGCAAGTTCGCGCTTCCAGGAGATTCTGCGTGCGATGCAGGAGGCCGCGCGTGCCCGCGGCGTGGAAGGAACCGGTATGATTCTGCGGGCTGATAAGCATGGGGCGCGGGTGATCAATCCTCGCCATCATCGGGCGCGCCGTCCGCGTGCTCGTTACTATGAAGATCAATTCTGTTGGTCGCCCGCCCGACCGCTCAAGGAGGGATCGCTTGGACGCTAGGATCGATCATCAAAAGGAGATTCAGCTCGCTGACTCTGCCCGGCAGGCGCTGGAACAAGTACGCCTGCGCTGCGTAGGGTGCCAGGCACTCTATCCCGTGCTGGAGCCGGGGCGGGCGGCACGCTATCGTTGCGATTGCGGTGAGGTGCTCGATGTGGAGATCCCTCTCCGCTTGCCCAAGCCGCTATCTCCCCAGGCTGGAACGGCTCAACAGACTTACGAGGAGGCTGCCGTCTGGCGCCGGCTTTTTGCTGAGCGGGCCATGCTGGTGCCGGGCACGCCGGGCGCCGCGGCGGTGCAGCGCAGTGGCGTCTGGCGCTACCGTGAGCTGATTCTGCCGATCCCTGAAGAGGCTGTGATCTCGCGGGCGGAAGGCAATACGACCTTATACGCGGTAGGCAGTGACCAGCAGCAGGAGACGCAGGCCAGCCCTGGCCTGCGCCGCATTGGTGAGTATGCCGGCCTGGCCCAGCTCTATCTTAAGCACGAGGGTGAGAATCCGACGGGGAGTTTCAAAGATCGCGGGATGGTGGTGGGCGTCACAATGGCGCGTCTGATGGGGGCGCGGGCCGTCGCTTGCGCTTCCACCGGCAATACCTCTGCCTCGCTGGCCTCCTATGCCGCTCTGGCGGGCCTGCAGGCACTGGTCTTCCTGCCTGCTGGTCAGGTTGCTGGCGGCAAGCTAGCGCAGACGCTGGCCTATGGGGCCTATATGGTCCAGATCAATGGCGATTTTGATGCTGCCATGCAGCTTGTTGAGCAGGTCTGTGACGAATTAGGCATCTATCTGCTCAATTCGCTTAATCCCTTCCGCGTCGAAGGTCAGAAGGCGATCGCTTTTGAATTGCTGCAACAGCTCAACTGGCAGGCTCCCGACTGGCTGGTGCTGCCGGCGGGCAATCTGGGCAATACTTCAGCGCTGGGCAAGGCTTTCCGCCAGGCGCACAAGCTCGGGTTGATCAGCCGTCTGCCGCGCCTGGCTGCTATCCAGGCTGCCGGAGCCAATCCCTTCTATCTGAGCTACCGAGAGGGCTTCGCCCGGCGGCATGCCGTCCAGGCTCAGACGGTGGCGAGCGCCATTAAGATTGGCAATCCTGTCAGTTACGCCCGCGCTCGCCTGGTGATCGAGGAGTGCGCGGGCCTCGTCGAGGAGGTCAGTGATCCAGAAATCCTAGAGGCGAAGGCCGTTATTGACCGCGCGGGTATTGGCTGCGAGCCTGCCTCTGCGGCAACCTTAGCCGGCATTCGCAAGCTTGTCAGGGCTGGTATAATCAAGCCAAATGAGCGCGTGGTTGCTGTCCTCACCGGTAATTTGCTCAAGGATCATCAGACCGGTATCCCGCGCGCCGAGACGGTCAGCATTGACCCTGATCTCGCTAGTGTCAGGAGGACACTTGATGCGCTTGGCTCCCTTACCAGCCCGTCATCAGGGGAGGATGGTTTCACAAGACCAGGGGCGCTCTGAGCAGCAGCGCCCCTGGAAGTCCTGGTCGTGGCTGTTGAAGCCGGAAGTCCCTGGCCTGCTGCTCCTCGCATCGGCCTTGCGGCTCTACGGTCTCAATCGGACCGAGTTTGATGACGATCAGGCCACGCTCTTTCGGATGGCCTACGATGCTGTCCATCAGGGACTGCTCCCGGTCACTAGCAATACTGGCTCGATCGGGGCCCAGCATCCACCCGGCGTGGTCTATTTGTTCATGCTGCCCGCGGCCTTGAGCGCTAACCCGCTCTGGGCCGCTGTGCTTGTGGCCCTGCTTAATGTCCTGGCTGTCCTGTTGACGTATTTCTTCTTGTACCGCTACTATGGCCGCCTGGCTGCTGTGACTGGCTCCTTTCTCTACGCTTCTGCCGTATTGCCTGTGAAGTATGCTCGTTTTATCTGGCAGCCCAATATAGCTGCTCCTTTTGTTGTGCTCTTTCTGCTGGCGCTCTTCCGAGGGGTGGTAGCGCGGCGACAGGGATGGTTCGCGTGGGCTGTGCTCTGGCTGGCCCTTCTCTATCAGGCTCACGAGGTCAATCTCTTGTTGGCGGCTCTGCTGCTGCTCTGTCTGG
This sequence comes from Thermogemmatispora sp., assembly GCF_019683635.1. Taxonomy (GTDB): domain Bacteria; phylum Chloroflexota; class Ktedonobacteria; order Ktedonobacterales; family Ktedonobacteraceae; genus Thermogemmatispora. Next base: position 9,399 of record NZ_JADGIA010000026.1, read on the forward strand.
TGCTCGCTCCCCAGACCGTGCGTTGGCGCGATGCCCTTTTCGCACTCCTGGCCCTGCTGCTCGTTTTTACTCCATCGTTGCTCTGGCTGCTCGTCTCTGGCCTGCACGATCTACGCTCCACTCTCAGTTTCTCTAATCATCAGGCCGGTGGTCTCTCTCTTCAAGCTCTGCGTATCTATCGTCTTTTCATTATTCCATATGATCAGCTTCCTCATCGTAGCGATACAATTCTCTTGCCACTCCACCGCCTTTTCTCCTGGCTCAAGCTAGCGATGCCTGCCCTGCTGATCCTGGCTGCCCTTTGGCTGCTGGTCGTACTTGTGCGCCGACAGGCTGGCCCGGCTGTCGAACAGAAGGAGTTGCGGAGAGCGGCGGGGCCTGGCCGCTGGTGGCCGCGGCTGTGGGAAGGTTGGGAGAGCTTGCGCTCGGATGGCCAGCGTTGTGGAGCGCTGATTTTGCTTCTCTGGCAGCTTCTCCCTCTTCTGGTCTTCTTGCGTTATGGAGGAGAACTACACACTCAGTATTTGCTGCTCTTGATGCCGGGGCCATTTCTCTTGATTGGCATCGTGGTGGCCCGGGGCTGCCAGTGGCTGTATCGGCACGAGGGCTGGCTGCGGCGTCTGCGTTGGGCCGGCTATCTCCTGGTGGGGATGCTAGTGATTGCTCAAAGTCTGGCCTCGGCTGTCAGTGTCCTCGATACTCTTGAAGGCCACTTCGATGATCGCTCCTTTCCACCCTATCCGTATCATAATGATCTTGCCTCACTACAGCAGGCCCTTGCTGCTACTGATCAGCTTGCCCAAAGAGAACATCTGTCGCATGCCTACGTTACTGTAGATGATGCCACGCGCACCGCTGTCTTCTTTCTCAGTCGCCAGATGCGGACACCAGTCACGCTCTTTGATGCCCACTGTCTGCTCCTGCCGACGGAGCGCGCGGTCATGCTCGTAGGGCCTTATGATCCCTGGGTGACGGCTCTGCTGGAGCGTTTTGGACGCGCCACGCTGGTGAGCCAACTCCCACGTCCTGGGGGACTGCCGTTTTCTCTCTATGTGGTCGAGCCGGGACCGGAGGCTGCTGCCTCTGCCCTGTCCTCTCCCTGGAAGTTCAACCAGCTAGAGGCACTATCACAGCAGGCTTTCCCTCTCACGCTGGCCAATGGCTCTCAGGCTAGCACCTGGCTTGTCTCGTCCTGGCAGATCAGACAGAGTGCCTCGCCTGTGCTCAATACCACCTATGCCTATCGCTTCGTGGCCACTGCCGAGGCCTCGCCTTCTTCTCAAAGCCTGCAGACAACCTGTACTTTTAACCGCTTGCAGGCTGGGGAGAGGCTACTCGTGACCTTCGCCCTTGCTGATAAGGCAGAGATTCCTGTCAACCTGCTGCTGCGTATCTGGTCCTATCGCACGGTCCTTTATACGCCGTCCTACGGCCCCCTGCATCTAGAGACTTCTATATCGAAAGAGGTAGATATGAATCTTTTGCAGACAGCGACGGGGCTGAACCAATTCCTGCTATCGGTGAGCGACGGGACGGGAGGATGATCAACGAGGGCCTGAGTAAGCCCCACGCTGGAAGCAGGAGGAGAGCCGGGGCACTAGCGTCGCCGCCTTCTGGCTGTTACAATGATGTCAGCACAAGAGCGGGCCCCTCCCTCTCCTCTTGCTCATTCTTGCTTGACCTAGACAAAGCTGAACTGCCCGTGCTGTTGCTTTGCTGATCGGAGGTCGGAGCAGCGCAGGGTCACATAAAGGAAGACAAGAAGGACAGAACGGACCGGCAGCGCACCTGGCACCGTGAACATGGAAAGAAACAATCGTCGTTTACAATGGATACCGCCCTGGGAAATGCCGGCAGACCCCATCAAAGCGGTCTTCTGGTTCCTCTACTGGCTGCTCCGGGTAGTGGTCCGCTTCTACTGGCTCCCCCTACTCGCTGGCGTCATCTATGAAGGTCTGCTCAACGGCTTGATTGGGGGAGGCATTACCCTGCTCCTCGGTTTAGCGCTCTGGGTGGCCCTATTTGCTGTTCTCAGAATCGTTGAGCTGCTCCGCGGGGTCGCGCAGGTGCTGGCCACCGTCGAGCAGCTCCAGCAAGAGTTCAGCCTTATTGACAATGATCCTCTCTCCCGATCCAGCGAAGGCGAGCCACGCAATGAACCGCGTGTCGTGGAAGGTACCATTGTCTACCTGGATGAGAAACGGCGCGAGCGAGGAGACCGGCCTGGGGCCAGCTAGGAGCCAGTCTGACGAGCGAGGCATGCCGGACATGGTCAGCTAGACAAGCCCGGCCTCACTCCTCCTTCCTGCTTGGGGGAGGGCCGCGTCATCAGCAAGCGGTCTGTCTCTCTCTAACTCAGGCCAGTTCTGGGTTAGCCTCTTTCCAGGCCAGCCAGGCCGGGTCATCGGGAGCTGGCACGTAGGAGCGCAACAGCAGCCCATTGCCCTCAAGACAATAGGGGCCGAGGGCGGCTGGTAGCACAACGCTCTGACCGCGTGTGAAGGCCAGGTGGAGCTGCTGAGAAGGGCCATAGTGGATCGTCGCCTCTGCGCCCAGCGACGACAAGATTTGACAGCTTCCTGTCGTCTGATCGTGGACCTCTCCTTTGAGCGCTAACTCGCGCATCACAAAGTAGCGACAGGCGGCCAAACAGCGCTCCTCGTAGCCCGGGCCGCCAGCGAGCGTCACCGGGCGAACCTTAATGCGCGCTGAAGGACCGTAATGGGCCACGGCCAGTGCGCGCTCAATATGCAGCTCGCGCGGCTTCCCCTCGGCAGTCAGGCGTCCGTAGTCATACATGCGATAGGTAATATCAGAGTACTCCTGAAGTTCATAGAGCAGAATGCCTGCGCCGATGGCATGCACCGTTCCGGCAGGGACGAAAATAACATCTCCTGCCTGAACCGGCTCTTCATGGAGAAGCTGCTCCAGCTCTACCTTCTCGATAGCTGCGGCCACCGCGGAGCGGTTGGTGGGGATAGCAAAGCCGTGGACGATAGCCGCGCCTGGCTCTGCGGCCAAGATATACCAGCATTCCGTTTTGCCGAGCTTTCCGCCCTCATGCTGAGCAGCGTAAGCATCATCGGGGTGCACCTGCACAGACAGCTTCTGATGAGCATCAATGAACTTGGCCAGCAGGGGGAAGCGTGGACCGAAGATTGCCTCAGCCTGGGGACCAAGGAGAGAAGGCCCAAGCTCTATTACCAGCTGACCCAGCGTTTTCCCAGTATAGGGAGGATTCTGAGCCAGCGTATTCACCTCAGTCTCCCAAGCTTCACCGATCAGCTTTGCTGGAGGCAGCTTTTTCCAGCCATCCTCCTCCAGGCGCCGCCCTCCCCAAATGGTCTCATGGAGCGAAGCTTCCAGGAGGATCGGATGAACGCTCTCCACAGCGCAAACTCCTCCTTAGACTCATCATAAGGACAACATGCGAGTGCTTTGGTATCTCCCGGCAGCCGGGCCGTTGTTCAAAACTGCTGCTGGCCCATAAGCAGCCGGGCAACCGCAAGCAAGCGCAGTTGAGGTCAGCGACAAAGGGACCTGGCAGCAGAAGCCCTCACCGCTTCTCTTCTCTGAAGCAGTGGCTGGCCACCAGCTCCTGGCTTCTTTCAGGAACGAAGGCGCATCGTTGTCAAGGGTAGCACCCTTGACAGTAACTGTCAAGGCCAAGATGAAGCCTGGCGAGCCGGTCGAACATACCTGCGAGTTTGAGCCTGCACCGGGTTTGAAGAGAGTAAGGCCCAAAAGCGGGTGCAGCCAAACCAGCCACTCCCTTCAGGCTCTCCTGCCGGGGACCGCTGCAACAAGGGAGAGGAGAGGCGTTGAAAGAGAGATGCGCCTGTTAGCTCAGCACTCGATCCCAAATCAAACATCGGGCATCTCGGCCCAGCGCATCAGATAGCGCGTAATCGCCTCAATTGCTGGCTCCTCGTAGCCGCGCATCAGATGGCGAGCGCCGGTGATCACCTTAATGCCCTTGGGTCCTTTCTGCTGCTCAACGAACGGCTCCAGCTTATAGAGCGGACAGACCTCGTCGAACTCGCCGGTCACAAAGAGCTTGGGGCGCTCAAACTGGCGAGGTAAGCCGCCGATAGCCCGGAAGAGTGGCAAGCTGATCGCCACCACTGTGCGGATACGCGGATCGTAAGGAGCATACTGCAGGGCGATGTAGGCGCCGAAGGCGTGACCAATGACGCAGAGCTTGGCTGGATTGACTCCGGGCTGGGCCAAAACAAAGTCGACGGCGCCTGCCAGATCCAGTGGCTCCAGGCGGCCATCGGTCTGTTGCCCCTGGCTACGGCCAACGCCGCGGAAGTTGAAACGCAGGGCGACCATACCTTGTTCGGCCAGGCGCCGCGCCAGGAGCAAAGTCAGCACGTCCTGCATATCGCTACTGGCCGGCTGAGGATGGCAGAGCACAGCGGCGGGGGCCTGACGAGCCTGGCCGGGATAATGGAGAATGCCCTCTAGCATAAAAGAAGGCTGTCCCTTGCTGGGGAAAACCACGCTGCGCTCGGTCGGTGCGGAGGATATGGCCATAGGCTCCCCTTCAAGACTGGCTAGATGTTTCTCGCGCCTGGATGGGCGCTTTTATCTTAGCGCAGGCCGGGCAGCACGTCAACTGCAAAACCTGGAAATCCCCTCTCTCCGTGGCAAGCCTCCTGGCTTGTTTGCCCCTGGCTCCGCTCACCATATCTTGACCGGTCAGCAGGTTGTTGCCGTCTGAAACCGGGGAAGGACCTGCATGAGCAGGGGGTAAAAACGGCTGGACTGACGGCTCCAGCGCTCCAGTCGAGATTAACAACCAGACATGCCGCGTTACAAGGACATCATGACACTTATTGGAAGAAGGATAGTCTTTCATCTCCTTCTGTATAACATGACAGGAACATTTGTTAGAACTTTCTTTGCAGATCCATCTGGGGATATTACACTGGATCGTGCAGACAAATGTTGAACTTTCTCGTGCTCAGGTGGATGATGAAAAATTCATCTCTGATGTGTTGACACTGCTTGCTTTATGTGCTAGCGTTTAATATGATGGGGCAAGCAGGTATGGCGCTGTTGCCAGGACCCGTGAGGGGCAGCATGGGTCCAGCTCCGCAGGGCTACAGAATGTTAACAGCCAGGCCGAGGGACGAGAAACCGCCGTGGCTGATGGGGGCTTCCGTCCGTGCTCAAAGTCGGTGCGTTGGCTGGCTTAATGGGCGGTGGAGGAGAAGACATTTGAACTCTACATTATTTGCTCTGTTTGCTCTGTGCTCTTGCTCATGCGCGCTGCCTTATCGAAGAGGGGAGCAGAGATAGTGGTGGCGGTGCATGAGTTTTAGTCCTCGCCCTGTGCCCGGGGAGCTGCTCGTTTGCCCTGTCGTCAGGGGTCGTCAGTGGCCAGGGTCTACGATCTATGACAATTGATCCTGCCTGGAGAAAGAGAGGCGGTGAGCACGCCTGCTTGCTCACAGTAGGCATGCATGCTTGCTCACCCCGGGCAGCGAACCTAGAGGTCTCTTACACAGATACCTCTGCACCTCTGTCACACCTCATCACATAGGGCTGTTTTTATTCCTGTGAAGATCAGGTGTGAAAGGTAAAATGTGCTTTCGTTGTGCTAGTGAAGCGTAGAGGCAGGAGCACTTATGGGCAATGTGTTAGTCGTCGAGGACAACAGTCTGATCTCTTGCATCCTTCAGAAGCATCTGGGAAATGATGGAGATCATACGGTCACTGTCCTTCACGGCGAGGATGCTATCCAGTTCGCGCTGCGCAAAATGCCTCAGCTTGTCATTCTCAATATGACAGGCTCCGGCAGCGATGGCGAGCAATTCATTCAGTGCCTGCGCGCGCATGCGCGGACCATGTATATCCCTATCATTGTCGTTGGTGCCGCCAGCGACCCCGGCGCTAAGGTGCGTGCATTCCGTATGGGGGTAGATGATTATATCGCCACTCCCTTTGACTCCGAAGAATTTCTGGAGCGTGTGCGCACACAGCTACGACATGTACAGCAAGTGATGTTATCGAGGCTGATTGATCTCCCTGGGGCGTTCCAGGTTGAGATGACTATCAAGTGCAAGCTTACTGACCAGGAGCCGTGGAGTCTCCTCTACCTCGACCTCGATAATTTTAAAGCCTTCAACGATACCTACGGTTTCCTTGCTGGCAATGAGCTGATCCGTCTGGTAGGGCGCATCTGCCGTCGCGTGGTCTGTGAATATGGCAACCTGGAGGATTTCGTCGGCCATGTTGGAGGCGACGACTTTGTCGTGGTCACCACGCCTGACCGGGCCCGCCTGCTCAGTTGTCGCATCATTGCGGCCTACAAAGAGCTGAGCCAACCATTCTATCGGCCTGAAGACCTGAAGCGTGGCACGATCAGCGGTGTTGACCGCAAAGGACGCCCCTATCAGTTCCCGCTCGTCTCTCTCTCGATTGGCATCGTCAACAACCAACCCTATCTTGCTCACAGTCTGCAGGAAATCAGCTATCTGGTTGCCGAGGCCAAGCGCAACGCTAAGCGTTCCAGTGATAATATTTACTACATCTCATCGTCTCACGACGTTGCCAGCTGTTTCGATCAGCCCGTTGCCTCCGCGCTCTCTCTCTCGGCTAGCACCACTATCCTGCCTTTCTCGGCCCTCGGCTGGGAGTGGGAGTTGAGCAAGCGCGAGCTGGTCCATGCTCTCAGCGGCGAGGAGGTGCGCAGCGACTACGAGCTGCGTCTGCGATCCTAGAAGCAGAAGGAACAAGATCGCTCTGACTGACTGGTGGGTTGGCTCTGGGCCACTTCTGGCCGCAGCCTCCTCTTTGTGCTATGCTCTCTATGGGAGAGCCATGAGTGATGGCTCCGGTGAGTTACGCTGAGCAGACAGGTGATTGGAGGTTCGGGGCAGCAGAGGCTGAGCCGCAGAAGGACGGAGACGCGTCTCACACGAATCATCCGCTGCTCTCCGATGGAAGAAAGGACGGCTGAGTGCTTCTAGTATGAGTCAGTCGGAAGAGTTACTTGACGCAGACGCACAGCGTCAAGCGCGCCGTGAAAACGCGCGGCGCATTATGCGAGAGAGTGATCTGCCCTCGCTCTTGCGCCGTCTCGATCGCGAGTTGCTCAAGGGGCGAGGGCGCTTTGAAGAATACGACACGCTCGTGCTCCTCAAATGGGGTTCGGGTTATACGGGACGCCATATCTGGGTGGAAGTGGTCGAGGATACCATTCGCTTCCGCCTGACGCCTCATCGGGTCTGTCCCACCCAGGTGCCCCTCTGTGATGGCGAGTACCACATCTTTACACCTGCCATGTGGCGGGATCGCGCTCTGCTCTGGTCTGAACTTCAGAAGTACTATGCCAGGCCAGTGGCCGAAAGCTCCAGTGACTAGGGAGCTGCTTCCGCAGGGGCTGAGACCAGGAGGGAGCAGCTGGCTACTATCGGGCCAGCGCTGACCCGACGGCCTTGCCTCTCATGGGCCGTCGGCCCCAGCGCTCCAGGCGCTGCCCTGGCCCTCTCCTGCTGGCGCTGGATCGTGGGTGACCGCGAGGAGAAGAGCCAGGGGCGTCAGGGCTGTTCCAGGGCCAGCATCTGGATGAGCGCCGCCTGGTGCAGCTGCAGGCTGAAATTCTGGTAGCCTGGCTGAGTATAAAACTCCTCCTGCTCAATCTCGCTGGCCCAGGTGAGAAAATTGAGAAAGACTGTCCCCCACCGATAGGTCGACTCCCGGCTGGGGTCTTCCTTGCCCCCGTCGGCTTGCGTCCCGCTCTCCTCATTCCCGCGTGCCAGGAATGCCGAGGTCATCAACAATTCCGCCGCCTGACGATGGAGGCTTTCTAGCCAGTGCTGCTCGATTGTCTCGGCCTGCTCTGGGTGAACCCGTGCCAGCAGAGCCACGGCCAGAGTGGGACTGACCGCCGGGCGCACATAGCCCCAGATATAGCGCATCGCCCACTGCTCTGGCGTGTCCATGAGCTGAACGCCTGCCATCTCCTGCAGCAGGCGAGCGGGACTGCAGCGATCGCGTACTTTTTGCCAGACTTCCTCATTCTCCCAGGTGGTGAGCAGCAGGTGATAGCGCCTGTCGCGGCTGGTGTAGCTGCGCACGCCCAGCAGGCCGGGAGTTGGACGCAGGGTCTCGGTCACTTGCCGCACCTGTGTCTGAGCGTCAAGCTCGTAGGCGGGCCTGATATGGGCCAATGTTACAATTAATAGCTCCATTACTCAGCTCCCCACTTGTCTTTAAACTCTCTCCTTGCCCCTCGGTTTCCTTCTCTCCCTCCCTGATTTTCATCGTCTCTGAGCTTATGGCGTTCTTCTCATATCGCCAGGCTGGTCTGATGGCAGGGGATAGTGGCGTAATAAGTGATCAGGGCCTGGAGAGCTGGCTGATCGGGGCGAGGGCAAGAACGCGGCTGCCCTTTGTCCAGGCAAAGTGGCAAATGAAATGGCCTGGGCGGAAGAGAAGGAAGCAGAGAGGGGGCGACGGCCTCAGCTGAGTGAGCTGAGGCTGACTTGTCGCCCCTATTCTCTCTTACCAGGCAGTACTGGCTGCGGAGGGAAGGGTCGAGGCTCTGCCTGGTCTCGCCTTGCTTCCCACTACTGAGCAATCTGAATGCTGCCATCCTGTTGCAGCACCAGGATCGCTGGTGCGGCGCGTGTGCTGGTAACCAGCACATTATCCCACAAGCGCAGGGCGATAGGGCCACTCACGCCGTTGAAGTTCTGGCTACTGATGCGCTGCACGAGCTGGGCAGACGTGGGGAAGCTGGGAGAAGCCTGGGCCTGACCCTGGCTGCTCTGGGCCTGTTGCCCTGACTGTTGGTTCTGGCCGAGGCTTAAGGCCACCATCTCGACCGCATCGCCGAAGAGCAGCGCACCCTGGTCCAGGGCTGCGGCCCCACTACAGAAGCTCCCTGGCGAGGCAAAGAGCGTGCAGAATGCGGCGTAGAACTGCTTGGGCCAGGGGCTATCTCCGCTGGGAGGACGGGCGGCACTACTGACCGTCACATAGATGCGTGGCAGTGTGAGCTGGTTTTGACGCACCCAGGGCACCAGCTTCTGGATGGCCGTCGGCTGGACGAACTCGCCACCGATCAGCAGAATCGGCTGCTGATCACGTGGAAGTTGGGCGATTGCCTCCGCCAGCGTCATGACATCGTTAGAGAGCAGCGGAGCAAAGATTAGGTCAGGACGGGGCTGGGCCTGCAGAGCATCCTTGAGGCCGGCCAGCAAATCATCGCGCGAGGCCTGGGGGCGTCCATTGGCATCGAGCAGGCCGCTAGCCACAGCGGTCTCCTGAGCCACGATGCGCGTATGCCGGTGAGCGGTAAAGTACTGGCTAAAATAGCGTGCTGAGCTACTGGAGGAAGGATTGCTCGGGTCATAGAAGATTGCCACGTTGCGAGCACCCAGCTCATTGTAGGCGTAATCGGCTCCGGCCCGGCTCTGCGCCGAATCGTCCGCCGAGAAGCGAATAAAAGCGAAGCCGGGGGTGCAATGGCGGTAGAGCGAGGTCTGAGAGAGCAAGTCAATGATGAAGAGACCCGAAGCGGTTGGGGCGAGCAGAGGGATACCGGCGCGGCAGAGCACTGGCAGCACCACCTCTGTCAAGCGACTTGGCGCCAGTCCCAGCACGGCCAGGATGGGCGGACGTCCGGTGACCTGCAGCCCGAAGTCACCAAAGTTCCCCTTCGCGTTTAGCGTCGCCACAGCATTGGCGATCTGCAGCGCACCCTCCTCCTCCCCTGTTGTGTTCGCAAGCACCAGGTACAGCAAAGGTGCGCCAGGAATCTTCATCTGCGCGCTATTGTACTGCTCCTGACTGATATAGGCTCCCACCAGCTCCTGGGTATAGGCGGCGTAGAGAATATGGCGATCGGTACCGCCCTGGGGGTCGGCCACGCCGGGACCGCTATCGAAGCTCACCACAATGATGCCATAGGGGTGGCCTGAGAGGCGCACGCGCAGGTCCTCCCGGTAGATGGCTGCCTCGGCGCTGTTGCAACCCGTCGTATCGCTGATCCCCACCGCTGCCGAGAGCAGGGCGTCGGCCTTCTTGCTATTGCCCGCTTGCATCGCCTGGGCAGCCTGCCGCTTATCCTGGTAGCCTGCGGCGTTACAGGCATCGAAGACCTTCAGCCCATCGCTCAGCCCGATACCATCCGGTGTCGGCAGCAGATGCGTATTGGGGGGATGGTAGTAGCGAGCGTCATCCCAGCGGATCGCCAGGAATGCGGTCAGAGAGGTCAGCAATAAAATCAGGATCAAGGTCCCGAAGGCTAAAGCGCGCGGAGAGATCGGGACCAGCCCGCCGCGGAAAAAGCCGCTCATCTGCCACCACATCACGCGGAACGGGTCGCGCACCGGGCGGCGCCGATACTTGCGATTGGCCTTTGCCTCCTGGCGAAAGAGGTCTAGCAATACCAGACAGCCGGTGTCGCAGACAAGCAAATGGGCTTGAACCTCTGGATAGAGCAAAGCCACATTCTGCCCGCTATCCATCGCCTCGGCGTACTCGGGCAGCAGTTGACGACACTGCTGGCAATCGATCAGGCCATCGCCAGCCGAGGGAGGTGCAATGCGGATTGTCTGCTCGGGTGTCTCGGGTCCGGGCGGGGGAGAGGAGAAACCTGACCCGGCAGGTGGCTGCGAGATGGGGGGAGCCACCTGGAAAGGCTCGGCACTAGCCAGGGCCGGCGCGGCCACCGCCGCCTCATTGCCTTCGGAGGCGGCCAGAGGCTCTGCAGGAGAGAGCCGCCGTACCTTCTTTTTTTTGCGCTTGGGTCCGCTCGCTGCCGAGGCTTCCTTGCAACGTGGGCAAGAGGCCATATGCTGTCGGGCTGCCTCGACAGCCTCCTCGGGCACAGCCTCGGGGTCCTGCTCGTACTCAGCCAGGACAGAGACAGCGAAAGCACATGCTGGCGGCAGCAATTCGTCCGTTGCCATCAGCATCCTCCAGAAAATAGGCGTTTTCTGCGAATCCTACCTGCTACAACGACCGTCAGTCAGATCAGAGTTCGCGGGCGAGGGAGCGCAGGGCCAGGGTGATTTGTTCTTCCAGCGTCAGGTTCTGGTCCTGGGGCAGGCGAGCGATGGCCGCTTGGGCGGCAGCGGGACTGTAGCCCAAACCGACCAGGGCTTCCAGCACCTCGGAGCGCCGGATACCACCGGCGGAGGCTGTGCCTGGAGCGATTGCCGGCACCTTGCCCTTCAGCTCCAGCACCAGACGACCGGCGAGCTTCTTGCCCACGCCGGGGGCGCGGGCCAATAGCTGCACATCCTCTTGAGCGATTGCACGGTAGAAGGTGGGTGCATCGAGCACCGAGAGCAGGGCCAGGGCTACCTTGGGGCCTACACCGCTGACGCCGATCAACAGCTCGAACATATCGCGCTCGGCCTCCTCGGCGAAGCCATAGAGCGCCAGGCCGTCCTCACGGACGTGCAGGTGAGTATAGAGCGAGACCTCACTGCCGGGCGTACTGAAGCGATTGCGTGTCGAGGCTGGCACAAAGACACGCAGCCCAAAGCCTCCCACGCGGATGATCAGATGGTCCTCGCGCTGTGCCTCAAGAATGCCATGAATGCTCGCAATCATCCCTGCCTGCCTATCTCTCCCTCTGCTGTCGTATAGGAAGTAACGCCACTGGCGTGATCTGAGTAACGGTTGCTGACTTTTTGGGGAATGATTACCATCCTCCTGATTCTGAGGAGTGGAAGTCCTCTGAAAGGAGGCTGGCCCTGATCAGGTGGGAGCTATAGAGGTGACAGATGGCAATAGCTGCCGCATCCGCTGCATCATCGGGGCGAGGAATGGAGCGCAGATTGAGCAAAATGCGCACCATCTCCCCGACCTGCGCCTTGTCTGCGCTGCCGTAGCCGGTGACTGCCTGCTTCACCTGGCGTGGTGTATACTCTGCAATGGGCAATCCGTGGTTCGCCAGCGCCAGCATGGCCACACCACGCGCCTGGCCGACCATCATCGCCGTGCGGGCGTTTTTGGCGAAAAAAAGCTCCTCCATCGCCGCCTCCGCCGGCTGATGAATGGTGACGATTTCACCCAGACGCTCATAGATCTGCTGGAGGCGCTGGGGTAAGGGCATGCCGGCGGGCGTGGTAATGACATCGCAGGCGAGCAAACTAAGCCTGTCGCCCTGAGCTGCTACGACGGCATATCCCACAATTGCCGTTCCTGGATCGATGCCCAGGGCGACCCGCCGCGGCGGAGCCTTCTGGGTCATAGGGTCATGCCGCCTTCCTTACCGTGCTTCCGGTGGGAGGACAGAGCGGCCACAAGGGTCGCTCTGATCCCTGGCTCGCTGCTGTCGCAGGCCCTACTCATAGGAGGCCACCAGTTCGTCAGGAATATCGGCATTGGAATAGACGTTCTGGACGTCGTCCAGGTCCTCCAGCTTCTCGACCAGCCGCATGAGCTGATGAGCAGTTTTGGCATCGTGCAGTTCGACCCGTGTCTTGGGGACCATTGTGCTCTCCGCTTTCAGGACCTTGTAATTCTTCTCCTGGAGGGCCTGACGCACCTTCTCCAGATTGGCCGGGGTCGTGTAGATCGTCAGGATCTGGTCCTCCTCTGATGACGTTTCCGCATCTTCGGCGCCCAGATCGATGGCCTCCAGTGAGACCTCATCGGGATCGTGCCCATCGAGAGCTAGCTCAATGACCCCGCGCGGCTCAAAAATCCAGGAGACGCTACCCGTCTCGCCCAGGCTGCCGCCGTTGCGGCTGAAGGCGTTGCGAATCTCTGCGACCGTGCGATTGCGGTTTTCGGTCATCGCCTCGATGAGGATGGCCGTCCCGCCGGGGCCATAGCCCTCATAGGTCACTTCTTCAAGGTTGCTGCCCTCTGCGCCGCCAAGCGCCCGCTTGATGGTGCGCTCGATGTTCTCCATCGGCATATTGGCATCGCGCGCCCGCTGAATGGCCATGCGCAGACGCGGGTTGGCGGCAGGGTCCCCGCTTCCTCCTTCGCGCACAGCAACTGCGATCTCGCGCCCGAGGCGCGTGAAAAGTTGCCCCCTGCGCGCATCGTTCACACTTTTAGCTCGGCGAATCTGTGCCCATTTCGAATGGCCTGACATACCGTTGCCCCCTATCTATCGCAAATGCTCTGTATGAAGAAGGGCCGTTGCTGCCCTGCTTGCTCTATTATTCGTGAGGGAAACCACTGGCTGTATTGTAGCATGAACCAGGGGAAGGCGTCGAGGGGGCTGCTGCCAGCCAGGCAGCGATGACGCGAGCTAGCTCCTCCGGTCGCTCCTGCATCAAAGCATGACCGGCAGCAGGGATGATCTGCAGCGTTGAGCCTGTGATATGCTTATGAAGATACTGGCTATACTTAACAGGAGTCATCTGGTCTTCTGCCCCTACGACGATCAGGGTCGGGAGCTGGATCTCTCCCAGGCGGGCCATGCAATCGAAAGTATGGCAGGCTAGCAGGTCACGGTAAAGCTGGGCAGCGCCGCTGGCTAGCTCCTGTTGGAAGCGAGTGCGTTGGCTCTCGCTGCTTGTCGGGACCAGGCTCCAGGTGGCCAGAGCTTGTAGCGCCTCGGGTGAGCCTGTCCGCGCGGCTTCCAGCAAATCTGCCCGTACGCGCAGGCGGGCGCCGGTTCCGATCAAGATCAGTCCGGCCAGCTCCTGACCATGCTCCAGGGCCAGGGTCAGAGCAATGGCTCCGCCCATCGAGTGCCCGGCGACAATCGGCCTCTGAAGCTGTAGCTCATGGTTTACAATCTGCCAGACAGCCTGCGCGTACTCTCTCATGCTCACCTCTGCCGGTAGGGTGTCCGCACGCTGGCCGTGGCCCGGCAGGTCAATGGCAATAGCTGGATACGAGCCGAGATACTCTAGCAGAGCGCTCCAGCTGCGAGCGCTCCCTCCTGCGCCGTGGAGAAAGACAATCGGTTGCTGTACCATCTCTTGACTTACTCCTCTTCTGAGCGTTTCCCCGGGTCGTCTTCGGGAACGCTCCTTGTCTGCTTGCATCTGGCCGCTGTCTAGGCTATCCTTGCAGAGACAGCAAGAGCGCTGCTAGCTCAGCGGTGTTCTCATAGGAAGCATACAACATTGAGAGTGGGGAGGGCGTATTACTCTCATGAATTGTCCAGATCACGAGGAGTCTGATGGGCAGGGACAGAAGAGGCTGAGCCGGGCCAGGGGACAGCGCGCCCTTGGTCAGGCTGGCGAGCGCCTGGCGGCTGCCATCCTGCGTCAGCAGGGCTATCATATTCACGAGCATAACTTTCGCTGCCGGGCTGGTGAGATCGACCTTGTGGCCAGCGATGGCGAGGAGCTGGTCTTTATTGAAGTGAAGACGCGCCGCAGCAGCAGCTGGGGCCCTCCCGAGGAGGCATTGACGTTGCACAAGCGCCGCAAGCTCATTGAGGTGGCCTCTCACTACCTTGAGCAGCACGAGGCCTATGAGCGTCCCTGGCGCATTGATGTGGTGGCTATCCAACTCAGCAGCGCGGGCCGACTGGAGGCCGTGCGTATCCATCGTGGGGCAGTGGAGGACGAGGACTAGCGGCGCCCTGGGCAGGGTCTCCAGGTGGCGATCTGGCACGTCTGACCTTCTACCGGCCAGAACTGCCAGAGAGCAAGAAAGGGGCGCACGGGCGAGTGAGAAATGGCAGCTCTCGTCGCCCTGGCGGGGCAGGCAGGAACAGGCAGGATTGCCCTCGCGCCGAGCAGGAGACCCGACCTGTATTCCCAGCTCACCAGACCAACCGACAAAGGGAAGGAGCACCAAGCATGGCGGACTTTGTTGAGTCGGCGAAACATCTTGTCTCAGCGGCTGTCAGCCGCACCACCTGGGAAGCGCAGAAGCAGCTGCGTATTCGAAACAAGCAGGGAGAGATTGATCAGCTGCTCAAGCAGCGCCAGCTTCTGCTGGAGGAGCTGGCCACAGCGGCTATGACCCTCTATCAGCAAGGGGCGCTATCCCAGCCGCAGTTAGCGCGCATCTGTGCTAGTATTCAGGAGCTGGATGCCGATCTACGTAATCGGGAGCAACAGCTTCAGGAGATCAAGAATGAGACCTACCAGCCGGAGCAGTTTGCTCCGCAGCCACCGCGCGATTATACTCCGCCTCCAGTGGCGCCGACGGCCCCAACGACGCAGCAGGCGCCGGCGGGAATGGGGAGCGTCCCAGGAACGGCAGGAGCGGCTGGTTCAGCTGGCAGCAGCGGCCCTCGTGTAGCGGATAAGGTGCCCTGCCCTCACTGTGGCCAGTTAGTCCGCGTGCGGGCGCTCTATTGCTCTAGCTGTGGGAAGAAAATCGGCTGAGGCGAAGCAGGGAGGACTGTGTTATAATAATTTGAGGTTCTCTGGAAAGGCTCAAGAGATACTTGAGCCACGGCTATAGCAGGGGAAAAGGAAGACGGTGTGACTGGTGCTTCTCAAGACGAGGTGAGCTGTACCCTTGATGTGATCAGCCATAGTGCGGCCCAAACCCAGCGGCTTGGTATGCGCTTAGGAGAGCTGCTGCGTGGTGGTGAACTGATTCTGCTGGCCGGCCAACTAGGGACGGGGAAGACCACCTTTACGCAGGGTCTGGCTCAAGGTCTGGGCATTGCTGAGGTGGTCAGCAGCCCTACCTTTACACTCCTGAAGGAGTACCGTGGTCAGCCGCGCGGGCGCGGAGAAGAGCAGGCAACGCACTCCAGAGGTTTGGCGCTCTACCATTTTGATCTCTATCGCCTGGAGCATCCTGAAGAGATACTCGATCTGGGCTTCGAAGATTACTTTTCTAACCCGGCAGGTGTCTGTGTGGTGGAGTGGGCTGATAAGGCTGCCGCGCTCTGGTCTGGCGAGTATCTCCGCATCCGTCTGAAGTTGCTCAGCGAGACGAAGCGTGCGCTCCTCTTCGAGGCCGTTGGATCGTATTATTGTGAGCTGCTACAACAATTCCAGAAAAATACCTATGCTGCTCTTGGCAATTGATTCCTCCACGCGCCAGGCAAGTCTGGCCCTTTGCTCGGAGGAGACGCTCTACGCAGAGGAGACCTGGCTTGTCGAGAACAATCATAGTGTTGAGTTGTTGCCGGCGATCCGCCGGTTACTGACCAGCCGAAACTGGCGCCCGGCGGACCTCTCTGCCCTGGCGGTGGCTTTAGGCCCAGGCTCCTTTAATGGCGTGCGGGTGGCGGTGGCCACAGCCCGGAGCCTGGCCTTCGCCCTGGAGAAGCCCCTGATTGGGGTGGGCACCCTGGATATCATCGCTGCCCAGCAGCGCCGCTGGTCGGGGCCGATCTGCGCTGTGCTGGAAGCAGGGCGCTCCGAACTGTACGCCGCCTGCTATCTCAGTACAGAAGGCCAGGATGAGCAGGGGCGGCTTAGGCAGGAGCTGCGGCGGCTTGGAAACTATGTCTTGCTGCCTCCTCAGCAGCTCGTGGCCTATCTCAAAGAACTGGCTGCCTCATCTCTGGCGGTACCGGGCCGGCGCGAGCTTCCTCCTTTTCTCTTCTGTGGGGAGTTGAAAGCGGCCACCTGTGCGACCCTGCGCTCCTCTCTGCCAGAGTGTGCCTTCGCTGAGCCGTTGCTGGCCACCAGACGAGCTACCACTCTGGCCGCTCTCGCCTTACCGCGCCTCTTGCGGGGCGAGCATGATGACCCTTTGCGCCTGGAGCCGCTTTACTTGCGCCCCCCTGCCATTACTGCCAGTGCACGTAAGCAACCGCTGCTGAACGCGGTGGGTCAGCCGCGCTCACTACCTCAAAGCGAGACAGAGAGGGAAGAACGTGCGTTACAGCATTGAACGCATGACGTTGTCAGACGTACCTCGGGTGATCGAGATTGAGCGTCTGGCCTATCCATCAACCTGGCCTCCTAGTGCCTATCGCAAGGAACTGCAAGACAACCGCTGGGCGCACTATATTGTCCTGCGCGATAAAAAGATTCTAGAGGAGCACGTGGAGCCTTCTGCCTCTGAAGCTGAGAAGCCAAGGCGCTTCTTCCCTCTGTCGCTGTTGCCGGGCCGCTCGTCGACGGCGACAACCTCACCGCAGCTCGCCTCGATCATTGGCTTTGCCGGGCTGTGGCTCATGGTCGACGAAGCGCATATTACCACGATTGCCCTGCATCCTGACTATCGTCGTCAGGGGCTGGGCGAGTTCTTGCTCATCAGCCTGATTGATATCGCCTATACCATCGGCGCCAGATGGGTCACACTTGAGGTACGTGTCTCCAACTACGTTGCCCAGAATCTCTATCGTAAGTATGGCTTCCGTGAGGCCGGCCTGCGCCATCGCTACTACAGCGATAATCAAGAAGACGCTCTGATCATGTGGACTGACGAGATCCACAGTCCGGCCTATCGCCAGAAGTTTCAGGAGCAGAAAGCCGCGCTGCTACGGAAGCTGGAAGCTCAGGGCTAAGAGAGGTCATCTCGACCGACCGCCTTATCTGCGCTGACTGCCTCTGGCTCGACTCTGGTGACTGGGCCTGGATAGCATGGTCGGCAGTTGTATGCGGACTGCCGCCGTTCTGGCCGAAGAGAAGAACGGGACAACGCCAGAGCCGGTCAGAGAGGCGTGCACTCCAGCTATGCAGCTTTTCATTGAATGAGAAAGGGGGTGAACTATGCTCATTCTGGGGATCGAAAGCTCTTGTGATGAGACTGGGGCGGCTATTGTCAAAGATGGCCGCTACCTATTGGCGAATGTGGTCGCCTCGCAGACGGAGATTCATGAGCGCTACGGGGGGGTGGTGCCGGAGGTCGCCTCGCGCCAGCAGCTGGCCGCTATCCTGCCAGTCATCGAGACGGCTCTGCAGCAGGCTCGCTGCCGCTGGGAAGACATCGAGGCAGTGGCTGCTACCTATGGCCCTGGCCTCGCCGGCTCGCTGCTCGTTGGCCTGACAGTGGGCAAGACCCTGGCTCTGGCCCGCGACCTGCCTTTTCTTGGGGTCAACCATTTGGAAGCCCATATCTACGCCAACTGGCTGCGCCCGACGCTGGACGCCGATCTCCAGTCTGGCGCGAATGAGACGGAATGCGCCTATCTGCCCGGTGATCCGCTCTTCCCCCTGATCTGCCTGGTCGTTTCCGGCGCTCATAGCGAGCTGGTCCTCATGCGTGATCATACCGACTATCTCCTGTTGGGGCGGACGCGCGACGATGCCGCGGGGGAGGCTTTTGATAAGGTGGCTCGCATCCTGGGGCTTGGCTATCCCGGCGGTCCGGCCATTCAGCAGGCTGCGCGCCTGGCAGAAGAGGAGCTACGCCAGCAGCGCCTGCCAGTGCGCAATCCTTATCGGCTGCCGCGGGCCTGGCTACGGGGAACCTATGACTTCAGCTTCAGCGGACTGAAAACAGCCATGCTACACCTGGCCGAAGGACTGGTTGCAGACCAGCAAGCGGGTCGCCCGCTGCCCAGTGGAGGGCGCCAGGTTAGTCGCTACACCACGATGGGAAACGAAGCGGCCAGGCGCGGTCAAGTCCATATCGGTCTGCTAGCAGCGGGCTTCCAGGAAGCCATTGTCGATGTCCTGGCAGTCAAGACGCGCCTGGCCGCCCAGGAATATCACGTGCGGCAGGTCTTGCTGGCCGGTGGCGTAGCGGCCAACGTCGCCTTGCGGGCACGCCTGGAGGAAGAGCTGACACCGCTGGGCATCCGGTTGCAGTATCCGCCGATCGAATTCTGCACAGACAATGCGGCAATGGTAGCAGCGGCTGCCTTCTTCCATCGTCTGCACGGTGAGCAGCATGATCTTGATCTGGACGTGGAGCCGAATCTGAGTCTCCCCTTTCGGCAGGAGTAAGGGAGAGAAGAGGGACTGAGGTGGGCTCCCCCTGGGGCCGACGAGCGTGCGTGGTGCAGACGCAGCGAGCGTACTCTGCTCAGAGATCCGCCACCAGATCCACACTACCATGAGCAAGCGGTATGAAACAGGCTCTGCCACCTGTTACTACCGTTCTGTTTATCTTGAGGAGAGAACTATGGCCAAGAATCACGCGGGACATCCGGCAACCTATGCTCTTGGCATCGACCTGGGAGGCACCAAGACGCTGGCGGCAGTCATCGATGTCTCCACTGGCGCAGTGATCGCCTCGGCGCGCAAGCGCACAAAAGCGGAGCGGGGGCAGGACTTCGTCGCCCGCCGGGTAGTGGAAGTCGCTCGCGCCGCTCTGGAGGCTGCTGATCTGCGCAACGGGCGCGAGCTGCTCGCGGTAGGCATCGGCGCCGCCGGCCAGATTGATCGTCAGGCCGGCGTGATTCTAGAGGCGCCCAACCTCGGCGTGCGCGATATGCCGGTAGCGGCCCTGCTAAGCGCCGAATTTGAACGCCCAGTCGCGGTTGGCAACGATGTTGAGGTCGCGGCTCTGGGCGAGTACCTCCACGGTGCCGGGCGCACCTACAAGAATTTTGTCTGTGTCTTTATCGGCACCGGCATCGGCGCTGGCATCATTCAAAACGGGCGGCTCTACACGGGTCTCTCCGGTACCGCTGGCGAGATTGGCCATATTACGGTGGAAGCCAGCGGACGCATCTGTGGCTGTGGCGCGCGTGGCTGCCTGGAGGCCTACGCCTCACGCACGGCCATCACTCGGGCCATTCTGGCTGAGATCCATCATGGCCGCAAATCGGTGCTGGCCGACGAGGCCCTGCTCCAGCTCAAAGGCGGCGAGACCATCATTCGCTCGGGATTGCTAGCCAGCGCGATTCAGCAGAACGATGAGCTGGTCATTGAAGTTGTCAGCGAAGCTGCGGACTACCTGGGCTATGGCCTGGCTTCGATCATCAACTTTTACAACCCCGAGGCCATCATCTTAGGGGGAGGCGTTATCGAGGCCGTCGATCTGCTCTTTGAACGCGCCGTGCGACGAGCGCGCACTGTAGCACTCTCTCTACCGGCACGCCAGACGCCTATCGTGCGCACTCGCCTGGGCGATTTCTCGGGAGTAGTGGGGGCCGCCTGCCTTGCCGCTCAGGCGGCGGGCTATCGTCTCCGGGAGAGTGAAGAGCAGGCGATCGAAGAATAAGGATCAGCCAGGCGGAGGAGGGGGCGCTCCGCCCAGCTGGCACTGGGGAGAAGAGGCTCTCCCCAGCCGTGTTGGTCCTCTTTTTCCCCTCCTGACTGGCTCAATTGATTTTTTTCTGGGCCTGTTGCAGCTTTTGCTGGGAAGAAAATCATCGCTAGGGCAACGACTTACTCTCCGCCGAGGAGAGGTCTGCAGGCACCTCCAGCTTAGCAAAGAGCGGCTGGGGTGGTGGCAGCTGTCTGCCGGCAGGCACCGTTTCAAGCTGCCAGCGAGAAGCACTGACATCGCCCTCGAAGCCCAGGTAAGCGTGCAGCTTCTGAGAAGAAAAAGGCAGGTAGGGATAGAGCAGCACGCGCAGACCGCTCAGCACCTGCAGCATCACATAGAGCGTCGTCCCAGCGGCCTGCCGATCCTCCTTGATACGCTTCCAGGGGGCCTGCTCATCAAGATAGCGGTTGGCCACGTGAGCCACAGCCATCGCCGCCTGCAATCCATCCTTGAAGCGGCAGCGGCTGATCAACTCGCCAACTGTAAGAAAGCCCTTTTTCACCTCTGCCAGCATGGCCTCATCAGCGGTGCTCAGTGCCCCGGGCGTGGGAACTGTCCCGCCAAAGCGGCTCTGGACAAAGGTCAAGGTGCGATGGACAGCGTTGCCGTAAGTGGCGACTAGCTCATCGTTGTTGCGCCGTACCAGCTCCTCGAAAGTAAAATCGGTATCGCGTCCCTCGGGAGCGGAGGCTGACAGGTAGTAGCGCAGCGGGTCTGCCCCGTAGAGGTCGAGCACATCCTTCGTCCAGACCACATTACCCCGGCTGCTGGATGCTTTGCTGCCGCGCATCGTCATGAACTCGTTGGCTGGGACATCGTAGGGCAAATTGCGATTGCCATAGCCCATCAACATGGCCGGCCAGATAATCGTGTGGAAAGGAATGTTGTCCTTGCCGATGAAGTAGTAGGCTTTCACCGGCGGATCGGTCATACCAGGAATCCACCACTGTTTCCAGGCATCGGGGTCGCCGCTGCGCTGCGCCCACTCCACGGTGGCTGAGAAGTAGCCAATCACCGCATCGAACCAGACATAGATACGCTTTTCATCGTAGCCCTCCAGCGGGATAGGCACGCCCCAATCGAGATCGCGCGTGATCGCGCGCGGGTGCAGGCCCTCCTTGAGCCAGTTCATCGTAAAGGCATAAACGTTGGGACGCCAATGCTCCTTACCCTGAGAGAGCCACTGCAGGATCGGCTCCTGAAGCTTGGGCAGATCAAGAAAGAAATGCTCGGTATCGCGGATCTCCAGCGGCTGCTCTCTACTGCCGCAGAGACGGCAGTGAGGCTGGATCAGATCGACGGGATCGAGTACTCGCCCACAATTGTCGCACTGGTCACCGCGTGCCTCGGCATAGCCGCAGTGAGGACAGGTCCCCTCGACGTAGCGATCGGGGAGAAAGCGGCGATCCGTTGGACAATAGGGCGACTGCATTGTATCTTTATAGACATAGCCCTTCTGATAGAGCGTCAGAAAGAAATCCTGCGTGATGCGATAGTGATTCTCCGTACCTGTTTCCGTATAGAGATCCCAGGAGATCCCCAGGCGCTCCCAGATCTCGCAGATCTGGCGATGGTAGTAGGAGACAAATTCGCGCGGCGAAATGCCCTGACGCTCAGCTTCGACCAGAATGGGCGTGCCATGCTCATCGCTGCCAGAGACCATCAACACATGGTTACCGGCCAGACGATGATAGCGCGCGAAAGTATCGGCGGGCAGATAAGCGCCGGCTATCTGCCCAACGTGGGTCGACGTTTTAGCGTAGGGCCAGGCCACGCAGACCAGAATATACTCAGCCATAGAACGTGACTCCCTTGCTTGCTGATGGAGGTCAGTCGAGTCGTTCTGTCTCCTTTGTAATTGCTTGCTTGCTTGCTGGCACTGTTGATTGCGCTCTGTCTCTCAGAGAGACGCTAACGGATGATGAAGTGAAGAGACCACCAGGCGGATTGTGCCTCATTATAGCATAGAGTGGGAGAGGGGCAAGACCCCGGCTGGGCGGCGGGGGCTGGACCTGCCCGCCTCTAGTAGACCTGGCGCGCTCCTCCCAGGCCGGGCTGGAGCGGAGATCGGTCACATGCCGATGTAGCGGGCGTAGAGTGAGCGCGCAACTTGCTCGTTATCGGTGCCCTTGATGATCGCGCGTCCGTCGGAGAAGACCGTCATCTCGTAGCCATCGATGGTGAAGCGCAGCAAGTAGGCATTGTGCTGGACGGGAGCGAGCGCTTCTAGACGCTGGGCCAGAGCCGCCAGATCGACGGAAGCGCCGCGGCGACTGCTGCGTACCTGAACGGCGTTGCGCCCACAGAGCGCGGTTGTCCTGCTCTGGATGGAGGCGTTTAAGAAATCGAAGCGCCCAAGGGCACAGGTCGGGCAATCGTTCTGCCGAGGCAACTCCAGACGCTCAAACGTGTTTTCCCAGAGATCGGCAGCCAGCAAGGCCCGGCTGATCAGAGGACTCTGAAGCAAGATTTTAAGGGCCTCAGTCGCTGCGATGCCGCTAATCATGCTCACAATCCCATTAAGCACCCCGGCGGTATCGCAGGTCGGTGTACTGCCGGGAGGGGGCATCTCGGGAAAGACGCAGCGCAGACAGGCGGTCTCGCCCGGGAGAATGTTCATCGTCACCCCGTGAGCGGCGATCACCCCGCTGTAGATCCAGGGTCGTCGGTGTTTCACGCAAGCATCATTGAGCAGGTAGCGCGTTTCGAAGTTATCGGTGGCGTCCAGCACCAGATCTACGCGCTGGACCAACGACTCGACCTCCTCGGCATCGAGGTCGGCAACCAGGGCTTCGATTCTGACCTCGCTGTTGATGCGCTCCAGTTTCCTGGCTGCAGCCACTGCTTTGGGCAGGTGGGCCTGAACGTCGTCTTCGTCAAAGAGGATCTGCCGCTGCAGGTTACTCAGCTCAACGTAATCGCGGTCGACAATGGTCACTTGCCCGATACCGGCGCGACAAAGGTGATTAGCAAGCATAGTGCCGAGCGCCCCGCAGCCGATAATGGCCACGGAGGAGGCAAGCAGGCGTTCCTGACCCTGGCGTCCAATAGGACCAAAGAGAATCTGCCGTGAGTAGCGCTCGAAAGCTACCATCAGAAGAGGCCTCCCCAGAATGGGGCATCCTACAGCCGCCTGACAGCGCCAGGCCAGGGCAGGGCTGTCGGCAGCCCGTTGCTATCTGCTTCATTGTACCACAAAGGGACAAGCGGAGAAAAGATGACCAACTGGAATGCCAGCCGCCTGACCGTCTGCCTGGCTAGTACTCCCGAGGGCCTCAGTTGGCAAGGCCAGGCAGGTGTGTTACAATGCAAAGGGGTGGGTCGTCTTTGCTGTTGAGGAGAGATAAAGTGCAGTGCCTGAGCAAGACGGCTTTAAACGGCGGAAAAGACGATGAAGAAAGTGCTGGTCATCGACGATAATCCTACTATTGTAGAGCTTATCAAATATGCCGTGAATCTCCAGGGCTCGTACGAAGTCATCGTCGCTTATGACGGCGTCCAGGGCCTGGAACAGGTCTATGCCCATCACCCCGATTGCGTCATCATCGATGTGAAGATGCCTCGGATGGATGGCTACCAGCTAGTGCGCTGCCTGCGGGGCGATGCACGCACTGCCGATACTCCTATGATCATCCTAAGTGCGATGACGCGCGAGGAGGATCAGCTCACGGGCCTTCTCTCCGGGGTCGATGAGTATCTGACCAAGCCCTTTAAACCTAGCGCCCTCAATGCGGCTATCGAGCGCGTTCTGCGCCTGACTCCCGCTGACCGCCAGCGCCGCATGGATGAATTGATGCGCAGCCAGAGTGAACAGCAGCAACAGCAACAGCGATAGAGGCGATGAGTCGGCTGAGCACGAGAGGGGTCGTGCACGGACCACTCTTCTTCACTAAAGGACGCTGCTGCTATGGCTCTTGACCAGATGCGCAACCAGGCAACAGGTCTAAGCCGAACCACTTTTGCTCAGGTGGGTGGCCAGGATCTTTTGTGTTACGCTTGTCTTGCTGGCAGAGGGCTGTCCGCTCATCTTCGCTGAGAAGCAAGGGGACAGCCGCGGGAGGGGCCTCTCGCTTCCCGTCTCCCTCTGTCTATGTCGGCTTTATTTAGCTGCTTGAACACTTATTTCTTGTAAGTGCTGATCGACGATGCTATCTATCCGTCTCATGGCTCGTGAACCAAGGACAGCGCAATTGCCGCGGGTGCTCTTCGTTGATGACGATCCACATACCCAGGGACGCATTAAACAAGCCCTGGAGCATATGTTTACTGTCCGCTGCGCCTCTTCGTTGGAAGAAGCTCGTCGCTGCTTGCTCGAAGAGCCACCCGACCTGCTGATCTGTGAGATTGTGCTGGGCAACGAGAATGGCCTCGATCTCTGTCGCTTCGTGCGCGATCAGTCTTCATTGCGCCATCTCCCTGTGATGATTCTCAGCTCGCAGATGACGGTACAAGATAAGATCGCTGGATTCACCGCCGGCGCTGATGACTACGTTGTCAAGCCGGTCGATGCGCGCCATCTTGCTGCCCGTCTGCGTCTTCTCTTGCGCATTAAGCAGCTGGAGCTGCGTAACCAGGATTAACAGTGAGAGCCTGCCGTTCACCTCTGGGTGGATTCCTGGGGGGCGGCAGGATTCTCTTCGGCCTCGCTCTGAGTAGATCCTCCTTTCTGCGGTTGCAAGCGAGCCTCTACGTCTCTGCCGGCAAGCGAGCAGACAAGCGGGCGAGGATGTGCCCATTGGGAATTGGTGGACGTTCCTGCCAGCAGTCGTCCGGCTTCTGCTTTGCCTCCAGATCCTGGCAAATAGCAAAGAGGATAAACATGGAGCAGCGCACCCTTTCTTTTTCACCTCTTCTGACCAGGAGAGGAGCCGCTGGCAGTTCTGTTGACAACACGAACAGAAACAGCGCCGCAGGCTGGCCTGCTTGCATAGACAGGCGACTCTGCGGCGCTGCTTTCTATCTGCAGTCCTTCCCTATGCTGCTCGCCCTTGATCAGGCCAGGGATGGCAATCTGATCTGGGAGCGGTGCGAAGCAAGAGGCAGCTCCTCTTAACCTGGGAAATGGCAGGCTGCGTAGTGATTTCGCTCCTTCTCTTCAAGAGGAGGCGTCACCTCACGGCAAATTTGCTGTGCTTTCCAGCAGCGTGGATGGAAGTAGCAGCCTGATGGTGGATTGACCGGGCTGGGTACATCGCCTTCCAGAATGATGCGCTTACGACGGGCCTCAACCTCGGGGTCCGGGACAGGAATAGCCGAGAGCAGTGCCTGAGTATAGGGGTGCAGCGGCAACTCGTAGAGCTTCTCGCTCTCCGCCAGCTCAACGATGCGTCCCAGATACATCACAGCGACGCGATCGCTGATGTGTTTCACCACCGAGAGATTGTGTGCTACGAACAGGTAAGTCAGGCCGAACTCGGCTTGCAGATCCTGGAGCAGATTGAGTACCTGGGCCTGGATAGAGACATCGAGCGCTGAGACTGGCTCATCGGCAACGATGAACGAGGGATGCAGTGCCAGGGCGCGAGCAATGCCGATGCGCTGGCGCTGGCCGCCGCTGAACTCGTGGGGGAAGCGGTTCACGTAATACGGGTTTAGCCCCACCACTTCTAGCAGGTGGGCTACCTGCTCACGGATCTCACGGGCATTTCCTCGTTTGAAGTTCTCCAGTGGCTCGGCGATAATCTGCCCCACAGTAAAGCGTGGGTCAAGCGAGCCAAAGGGGTCCTGGAAAATCATCTGCATCTCAGCGCGCTTCTTGCGCAACTCAGCGGGTGGCAGCTTGGTCAGTTCAACCCCATTCAGTTTGACGCTGCCAGCTGTTGGCTTGATGAGCTGGAGAATAGCGCGCCCCGTTGTCGACTTGCCGCAGCCACTCTCTCCCACCAGTCCGAGGGTCTCGCCGCGGCGAATCGCCAGATCGACGCCATCAACGGCCTTCACTTGGGCGATGGTGCGATTGAAGAGGCCGCCTTTAATTGGAAAATGGACCTTCAGACCCTTGACCTCGACCAGTGTTGTTCCGGTTGCTGTCGAGGTTGCCATCTGCTGTTGTGCCATAGCGTCCTTCTCCCTCTCTCCCTGGCTAGCTTGGATAGAAGCAAGCGGCGAGCTGCTCACCGCGGCCTACCGGTTTCAACTCTGGCCGTTCTTGACGACAGCGAGGCTGGACCCGCGGGCAGCGTGGGGCATAAGGGCAGCCAATGATCTCGCGTGAGAGGTCGGGGGGCTGCCCGGGGATGGGAGTCAGGCGCATGCCACGCTTCTCGTCTAGGCGAGGGATCGATTGCAGGAGTCCAGTGGTATAGGGGTGAGCCGGTGTCTGGAAGATCTGCCGTACTGGGGCCGACTCCACAATATGGCCGGCATACATCACGATCACATGCTCGCAGGTACCGGCCACAACGCCCAGATCGTGAGTGATCAGCATCAGGGCCGTACCGAACTCCTTGGCCAGGCCCTTCATCAGTTCGAGGATCTGAGCCTGGATGGTTACATCAAGGGCCGTGGTTGGCTCGTCAGCAATCAGCAGCTGCGGATTGCAGGCCAAAGCGATAGCGATCATGACGCGCTGGCGCATGCCGCCGCTGAACTCGTGAGGATAGCTCTTCGCTCGCCGGCGCGCATCGGGAATGCGCACCAGATCCAGCATCTCGACGGCTCGCTGCCAGGCCTGGTCGTTCGAAATGCCCTTGCGATGGCGCTTGACCGTCTCAGCGATCTGGTAGCCGATGGTGAAGACTGGATTGAGCGAGGTCATCGGGTCCTGGAAGATCATCGAGATCTTGCTGCCACGCAGCTCCGTCATCTCGTCATTGTTCTTCTCCAGGATATTCTCGCCGTTAAAGAGAATCTCACCCCCGACGATCTTACCTGGCGGCGAAGCGATCAGACGGATAATTGAGAGCGCGGTCACGCTCTTGCCGCAGCCGCTTTCGCCCACCACTCCCAGGGCCTCGCCAGGCCGCATGGTGAAGGAGACATCGTCTACGGCCTTGACAACGCCGCTGCGAGTAAAGAAGTAGGTTCTGAGATTATTCACTTCCAGCAGATTTTCTGGCATGGGTGTATGCTCCGCTCTTGCATGGTTCGCTTGCTTAGTCTTTGGTGCGAGGATCGAAGGCATCGCGCAGGCCGTCGCCGAGGAAGGA
>NZ_JADGIA010000189.1 GCF_019683635.1 Thermogemmatispora sp.
CGGAACGTGGACGCTTTCGGGAGCAGGAAATAGGTGTTCTGCCACCATGCGAGCAGTTCCTGATGCCACGGATCGGCTGGATCGAGCTGGTGCAGCACGGCCAGGGTATACTCCTGATATTGCAACAACGGGTTGATATCGAGGAGCGTGAATTGCTCATGTGCTCGCCCTGCAGCGACCAATTGCTCGTTAAGTGTAAAGAGCAGTAAGCAGACATTTTTCAGAAAATGCTCCATGCGTGGTCCCCAGGTGTCGGACCAGATCTGCTTGAAACTGGAGATCAGGTTGGCAATGGCCTGGTCACGCGTGAAGCCCATGCTGGCGTCAAGGGGATTGAGGGCCACAGGGAACTGCGTGTCGGTCATATCCAGCAGCAACACGTCGCCGGCTCGCTGATCGGGGATCAGCAGGAGCAGATCCTCGATCAGATCACGGTGCGGATCAATCACAAACACGCCAGGCTGCATGGTGCCATCCTGCACGGGCTGCATGACGGCCTGGACAAGAAGAGCTATCAGCGTGGATTTCCCGTATCTGGACCTCGCCACCAGGAACTTGTGGCTGAACAACGTGCTGTAGGGCACATAGACTGGGACGCAATAGCCCCGCTGGCGGGAGTGCCCGATGAGAGCTGGTGGGAGGGAGGCGGGCTGGTGTTCGATCTGGTAGGCGATCTCGGGAGAAGCCAGGAGATGCTTGACAGCCAGTCGTCTGACCAGGGGAAGGTCCGTCATTTCCTGGGGGAGATGGAAGGCCCCCGACAGCTCCAGGCCATTCCATACATCTTTTGTCGGTGCTCCGTGCAGGAAGCGGAGGAGAGGATGATGATACGGAAATGCGGCTCCTGGCTCAGGGAGCGACCTGGCTTGCCTCTGGGCCGCGGTGAGATAGCGGACACGCCTGAGAGCGAGGCTGTTGGCGGAGGCCAGGGTGAATTGGCGATACGCCACCTCCAGGCGAGCCAGGTGCGTACGAAGCTGTCGCCTGGAGGAGCGGGCTTTCTGCCCGATGACGATGACACGCAATTGACAGTAGAATGCTGCGCGCACCAACTTTTCAGCGACCAGCTTCATGTCATAGATTTCACCGCTCTTGCGGCTGAGCCACCACCAGGCACCGCCAAGGGCGCCAAGGAACACGGCTACGGCCAGGGCGATCAGGGGAGGCCAGGACCCGGCGCGATACCAGCGCAAACCGATGAGGACCGCAAGCATCCCTGCCAGACCAAGCAGCACTTTCAAGCCCTCCCTGCTCTCCACCACGGTGGAGCTGGCTCCGTAGCGCAGGGCTGTCTGCTGATCACGCTCCTCTTGGAGCGGGTGCTCGACGCTTTTGCGCACGTAGCGAGAAATCCACTCTTCCGGCGCCCGCATGAGCGCTAACTGACAGACGATTCGCTCGCCAGCGGCAAGGGGCTCCATCGCCGCCAGGATGCCGGCGAGCGGATCATTACCCGGCTCAGCAAGAGCCTTCCCGCTGAACGTCTTGAGTGGCATCCAGGCAGGCTGCGCCAGAGCGAACTCGCCGACCACTGCGTGCTCTCCCGGATGGAGCAGGAGGGGGTCGGCAAAGGGCGCCACCCGCCGCTGCTCCGCCTGAGGATATTGGGCATACAACTGTTGAGCGAGCAGCGTGAGCTGCTCACTCGACGATGCCCGGAGCAGAAAGACCTGCTCGCGGCGTGTCCCTGCCAGCTCCAGGGCAAACGCCTCATCTGACGAGCACGCCTGGAACCAGTTCTCCATTGCGGCGGCCTGACGTTCGCCCTCCTCATGAGGTAAAACCATTAAAAGAGGTATATTGCTATTTCGATGGTTGTAATGAAGAAGCCATGCCAGTCGTCGTCTCCTGCTCATTGCGCCTCCTTCTTTTCTTCCTGGCGCTGTCTGCCTGCTGGCATGCTGGTGCCAGCAGGTCAGGCAAACAGCTCAGGCTCTCAGTCAGGCTCTCAGATTGACACCAGGAATCGTTGCCAACACCACCCGAGTGGGTCCAATAATGATCCCAATCGTGACGGTGGGGATCGTGGCGTAGATCATGTTGGAGTAGATCTCTGGGGTGGTCGAGAGAAAGGAGGCGTTCCCGCCTGTGCCCAACTCAGGAATGAACACCGTCATGCTCTTACCAGACAAAAAGCTGAAGCCCCGTCCCCAGTAGGTATTGCAAGAGGGGGAGTGGCGCATCTGCGCCAGGCCAATCTGTTCGGGCCCATCAAGGATCGGCTCCTCGGTCACCGTTTCAGCATCGGAGGCGCACCCGCCCTGAATGGGGTCTGCCCCATTACAAAACGTCGGTTTCTCCCTGGGAGGCACAGTAGCGCAGGTCTCAAACGAAGCTGCCCTGGCGAAACTGGGCGGAGTCGGTGTCAGGAACAGCAGACTCCCCAGGAAGAGGAGTGACACCGTTACCACGAACAGCAGCCCCGGAAGAAGAAGGCGCGTCCATCTGGATGCACGTGAACGGAACGACAGACTGATGGAAGGAACACACGTTGTTGACATCAGCTCTCTTCTCCTTAGTTTTCTATGAGGTGGCGGCGTCCATCTTACACGCCATGCCAGAGATTCCTGCCTACATTGCCAGCAATCCGTACCAGAACAGGTGCCATGAAGTGGTGCTGGCTTCCACTGCACAGCCAATGACGACGGCGAGCAGTGTGATGAGCACTAACGCAATCAGATGCTGCACGAATGGGTCTTGCAGCCGTTTCATGAGCCGAGTGGGGAGCTGGCTGTGTCGAGGGCGTCTCAGTCTATGAGTGCTGCGCATGAGACTCGTCCTTTCTGAGGGGAGAACTCTCCCGAGAAGACTGCAGCTGAGCTGAGCGCGCGCGCTCCCGAAGCCGCCTGCGTTCCTGCGGGTCCGTGGTGAACAGAGCGCGGTGGAAAGGGATGGAAGCTACCTGGATGGCTGCATAGTCGTTCCCGCAGCGCATGACGGCCTGGCCCGGGATCGCCTCGGTCAACGTGCGCTCCAGCTCCGGAGAAAGGCAGAGCTTTTCCGCAGCGTTACGCTGCATGCCCAGGAAGAACGCGGTGCCAGCGTTGGCCAGGATGACCTGCCCTTCCTCCAGGAAGTCCCGCGGATGCTGTGAGAGCGTGAGCTGGGCGATCCCGAGCTTTCTGAACCCCCTGGACCCACTTTCGAGGTACCTGCGCCCTGCTGGATGGCGCAGCATGTAGGATGCCTCCTCGACGATGTAGGCCAGATAGCGCTCGTCTCGTCGCAGCGCCCGGTGGCGATACAGGAAGTTCTGGACCACAAAGGTCATCAGCGGATACCACTTCTCGTCCAGGTCATGGATCGAGAAGATCGTCAGCGGTTTCTCCAGCTGGATGCTCGTCTCCCCGCAGAAGAGATATGCAGCCTTCTCCAGCCGCTCGATGAGCGATTGGCGCATCGCCTTAGAAGACGCCGGCGTCTGCTTCATGGTCTCTAGAAAGTCAGAGAGTGTCGGCGCTGGGAGCAGCAACGTCGTTGGATCGCGTCGGATCGCCTCGCTGGTCAGGCCTCTGGCGGCATACGTTGCGCGCGCCACGGCCATCAGATACGCCTCTTCGAGTTTCGAAAGCGTCGTCTCGGCATCGCAAATCAGCAGGGTCAGCCCTGCCAACAGGTGGTTATCCAGGAACTCGGCCAACAGGTCTGCTGGATCAGCTGGATCGACATCGCTGGGAGCAAAGGGCAGGTCAAAAAAGTTGATTGGGCAGCCGCGCGCCAGATTATAGCGCTGGCTCTCCCCTCGCAAGAACTCGTGGAGCGGCAGGTAATCGTCGTCATGGTCCAGCACGACCACGTCGGCGACGCCCAGCCCCATGAAGCCAGTTGCGAAGGTCTTGCCCAGCCAGCTTTTCCCCATGCCCGTCTCGCCCACCACGACTACATGGGGATTGGGAATCTTACGCTCCTCCGACCAGGGATTGAAGTAGACCGGGCGCCGACTGAACCCAGACCCGATGAAGCCCAGAAAGACGCCCGTGGGTGTTCCCACCACGCCAGAACAGGTGTGCAGGAACGTGGATATGGCGTCACTGGGCAAGTTCACCGTCTGGGAGAGGTCTGGGGGCAGGCAGATCGGCAGACTCAACTGGAGGCCGACATCGTGAAGCCTTCGGCATTCCCGAACGCGCAGTTGCTTTTGCCGCAGGTGCGAGAGCAGGTAATGGGAACGCTGTTCCAGGTGCTCTCGGCTTCCTGCGTGGATGCCGATGATGAGGCTCGTGGCGAACACCTTCATACGCCGTGCTGCCAACTCGCGCAAGACGCGGCGCACCTGCTCAGCCTCGACACTCTGATTGGCCTTCGTGATCTTGAGCGTCTTCTGGTCCGAGATCCGCTGGCTCTCCAGCTTGACCAGGTGCATCTCCAGGCGTGCGATCATGAAGGCGGTATCGATAGGATCAAAGGAACTGGAAATCACCATCGGCAGCCCCAACTTGGAGAGATCTGCCAGCCAGCCGCACAGCAACTGGTGGCCGTAGCCGGTAACGCTAAAGTAGCGCTGGTAGCGCGTGTTCCCGCGTACCGCGACCTCCAGCGTCTCCGGGTGCACCTCGATGCTGGATGGAGCCACCAGGTCGGCCAGATTGAGGACTCCAGCCTCGAAGCGGGCCTGTTCGTCTGTGCTTTCGTGGACAAATTGGCCGTGGAGTCCGCGAATAGACTTCCAGCGGTCCCCGCGCCCGGTCCCTTTTGCTCTTCCGTTCTCGGCCAGAGAGAGGGCCGCAAAAGCTGCCTCATCCATGTCCACCGCGCGGAACGCGGGAACCTCAGCTCCAGGCGCCAGGCACGATGCAAACAGACGAAGGAGGTCCGGTTCATCGAGCAGCCACGCCCGAACTTCGAGCTGCTGAAACAGCTTTTTGACAACCGACGTGCGGATGCGCAACTGGTCGAGCACCTGTTCGCGGGTGACAATCTCCTCTGCTTTGGGCAAGAGCAGGCGAAACAGCGTACTGAGCAGGCCACGCCTGGCCCCATCGGTGCGACGCCGAATCGCCTCCTCGCGAGCTGAGACGGAGATGACCACGAAATGCCGTGTGATCGTGCAACTCTGCAGGTGTCGCTGCTGGAACTCGACGCTGGCCTGTTGGAGCTTTGCCAGACGTGTGCTGCCCTGGATGCGAGGAACAGCCGCCCGCTGCGCGATCAGTGCCGGGTAGATTGCTGGTTGCACCTGTTCGATAGACGAGATGAACTGGAGCCGGAACTCGCAGCCGGTCAGAAAGCGCTCGAAGTGACTGTAGATCCGAACCTGCTCTGCTTCCGGCAGATAGCGGATGTTGCGTCCTTCCACTTCCAGTACTACCCAGTAACGCCCTCGGTTGGGGCTTCTGCCACCAGGCTCGCTGTACCCCATAATTCCCCCGGAGAGGTGATCCAGGTGCACCCAGGTGGTCTGAACGGCGGGCACCTTGCCCGATCTGCTCAAGGCGCGCGCGCGCGCCTCGGCGGACTGCCAGTTCGTATGTTTGGGAAGGAACAGGAACCGAGCATACACGTAGAGCCATTGGAGCAATGACTGGCCCTCAACCTGCCCATGCACCAGAATGAGCACTGGCACGGCGAGTACTGCACACACCACGATGCGAGTGAGCAATGGGAGTCCTGCGGTGAGCGTGAACAGGCCAACACCAGCTCCAATATCGGTGAGCAGCTGCTGTAAAGACATCCCGAAAATCTTCTCTTCAAACTGGAAGAGATGGGTCGGGACCGCTTTGACCAGTGGGTTTTCGTCGTGTGCCTGCATCTCATCTGATGAGACAAGCGCAGGCCCTCTGGGGACATGGCGGGTGCGGGTCGTCGCCCGTCTACAGAGAGCCTGCCCGTCTCCCTCCTTTCTCAGTCAGGACTAGAGCATTTTGCCCAGACCCGTGGCCAGACTCACGAAGGCGCCGGCCCCGGCAATAATCGCCGCGCAGATAAAGACCCGCTTGAGCTTTGCCCACCTCTCAGTCCGCGCCGTGGGAGACTGGTCGTTGTCGAGCATGATGGCGATCGCATACACCGCCACCATCAGGCCGGCGATTGTGATGCCAATCTTGGCAGCATTTTGCTGCAACAGGGTCACAATCTCGTTCAAAGCGTTGAGTGCCTCCATGTTTCCTCCTTTCTTGCTTTCGGTGGTAGTCGTTCTGACAAGAGGTGGCGACGGCCTGTGCTCCCTCAGACAGCAGCCAACACGGCGGCGGCCCTGATGGCGATTCCTACCAGGTTCCCGATCCCCGTTGTGGTCGCGCCAGGGGTAGCAGCAAAGCGCGAGAGCAGGCCCGGAATCTCAGCCGTCAGGTTGAGCAGCGCAATCGCCAGAATCATGCCAGTCAAACCGGTGCGTTCGGTGGCAATGAGAAATTGGAAACCCAGCTCAAATGTGAGAAATTGAAGAAACTGGGTAAATATCGTGACAACATAGATTCGAGCCCAGAAGGCGAACCAGGGAGCTGTCTGGGGATGGAACGATAGGAGGAAGGCTGGACCGCTGAGAACAAATAATACATTAAAGAAAACGATACGTTTGACTGCCTGGAAGATGATGCGTATGAAGCTGAGCCCGGCGACAATCGTGAGGACAAAGGAAAGGCTCAGCAGTTGCGTGTTGTTGAACGATTGGCCGCCGTTCACCTGGCGAATCAGGCCCTGAACGTCTGCTGGGAGCAAGGCGCACAGCAGATTATTCAGCATGAGAAGATCCTGTCCGATGAAGAAGCTCAGATGAATCAACAGAGCTGTCACGATGGCTTTGGCTAAGAACTGACTCAGTGGCATGGAGAGCGTACCGGTGCTCTGGCTGTACATGATCTGGGTCGCCCCAATGATGAGTATCAGGACGAAAAAGGCATCTGCCACGGCTGTCATGGTAGTCCATACTCCGATGACCACGCGGTTCGCCGTGGTGAACTCTGGAGGAGTCGTGATAATGAGGTCGACCAGAGACTGCATGGTCTGGAAGAGCGAGGTCACTGGGTCCACAGCTATTCCTCCTGCTGCGTTTCGAGTGTTTGCAGGCTGCAAAGTGAATGTCGCGTCTGTTGCGACAAACAGCGTAGCGAGCAGACTCGGGAGGTGCCTGGGATAGGTGACGGCCTGGGCTGGGAAGATGTTCGGTAGCGGGCAGGAGGCAGACAGGAAAGGAGAGGACCTGGGTGGAAACCATCCTGTGCCTTGGGGTTCCGGGTCAGGCACGCCGGCAGCGCAAGGTCCTGCGCTCTTCTGGCGTGGCTGGCAGGGGTGACAGGTGAGGCGAGTGTGGCGTGTCATCAAGAATGCCATTGCAGAGAAAGAGAGCAGGAACAACCCCATCTCGGGCCTTCTGGCGAGCCTTGAAGGATAGGCTACAGGCGCTGGTACTCCCCTGGTGGAAGGTCAAGTGAAGTCCCTGAGTAGGGGGACCCGGTCAGGTGCGCCTTCCTGCTCCTGCAACCGCTCCAGGGTGATTCCCGTGGAGAACCCTGCACGTTTCCGCGCCGTTCCTGCTCCATACCGGTGTTCTTCCTCTCCTTGCCTGCTACAGTAGCAGTGTCCTTGCAAGGACACCGAGATGTTTTGTATGAAGCCTCGCCTGCACAGGGTTGACACCTGGAGGAGTGTCCCTGTGCACGGCGAAGCGCCGGGTTGCAGAGGAGACGCCATGCCACAGGAAGAACCCTGGTGGAGGGAGGAGAACGGTTCCCAGGAGGTGGTTTCATGTCTCATCTGCTGCTCGTAGAAACACTGATCCTGCTGCTGATCCTGTGTGTCAGTGGTTTCCAGACAGTGCTGCTGTGTCGTCCGCGTTGGCGCACGGCCATCGTGCAGGCCCTGCGCTGCTGGCGAGACCGGTGCGTGGATTGGTCCAGGCGAGTGAGGCAGTTATTAGCGCC
The DNA here is from genome assembly GCF_019683635.1 of Thermogemmatispora sp. Taxonomy (GTDB): domain Bacteria; phylum Chloroflexota; class Ktedonobacteria; order Ktedonobacterales; family Ktedonobacteraceae; genus Thermogemmatispora. The sequence goes on from NZ_JADGIA010000189.1 coordinate 7,860, forward strand.
ATGTCAGAAGGACCGGTGTCAGGAAGAGCTGCATCCGCTGCACGAGGCAGTCCGCGAGCTAAGCTGCTGCCTGGCCCCTCTGGCTGGTCCTGAACGGAATAGCGCAGCCAGAGGATGTGCTCAGGAGCTGCAGGATCTGGTCAAAGTCCTTTCCCACCTGGAGGGCAGCGCGCGGGTCCAACCGGGGGATGTAGAGTTCTTGCAGACATGGCTTTCAGACGTTGAGCGGCGTGCCCATGCCTGCATCCAGCGGAGCCGAGAGGGCCGGCAGGAGGTCTGGAAGCTCCTCACAGCAGCGCAAGAGGATCTGGCGGTCTGTGGGAATCGCTTCTGTGCTACCGGACAGAAACGCTTCCGGGAACTGGAGGGAGCGCTCTGGTTACTCTCCCTCCAGAACATGGAGGAGCACGTCCCAGCGGAGCTGTGTCTGCATTATGCCCGGTTGCTGAAGCAGCAGATCGCTCTCTACTGCTACTCTTATGCACAGGGACTGATCTGACAGCTCCTACTCTGCTTCAGAGTGCCCTAGCCGTAGTGTCGTAGTGTGTGTAATCGTACGTAAGAAAGAACGTGCCACCTGTACGATGGCGATCCGGTGTTGCGAGACTGGGAGCGCGTGCAGGTGGTGCGTGGGAGAGCACCATCGGCAGAGATCCCTCGTCGAGCGACGGGAGCGTCTGCACAGCGTGGACCAGCGCGATGAAAGCGAGGGAATCCATGTCTGATCTCTCGGATCGACTCTCTGTCGACCTGCAGCCGGCGATGACGGCTTTCTTGCAGACCATCGTCGCTGCTCAGAAGCAGGGGCTGACGCGAGCCGCTTTGAAGCAGCAGCGCGATGTGCAGCTTGCGACACTCAAGCGGCAAAGGGTCATCTTAGAGCAGCTGGCGTTGCAAGGCAACGAAGCAGCTCTACCTGCCGCGCTCGAGGTGCTGCTGCAGTTGAGTGGATCAGCTGAGAGAGCGCTCCTTGATGGAGCAACTCCTGATCGTCTAGGGGGAGGAGGAACACTGGCTTGCTCCTGAGCTGGGCCATCCGCCGCCTCGCCCGCCGGATGGCCCGCACCATGGACCCAAAGATGGTGGGCGGCACGACCCAGATCCGCGCAGGCCCGAATCGCTCGGTCATCCTCAGCTGGTCCCTACGGAGGGGCATGATGACTGCCCACTCCTGAGGCTGACGCTCTAAGTCGTCTTCCAGCTGGAGCAGAAATCCGTGCCAGGCTGGCTCTCTTGTGGGCATCAAAACCCAGCAGTGGCAGCTGCTGTCTCGAATCGCTTCCAAGAGGTCCTTCCAGGACCCTTCTTGTATCTGCTCGTACGTGTCGCCGAACCATGCCCAGCGCTTTCGTCGAAACGTCACCAACAGGCTCATTTGCTCTTCTTTCTACTCACAAGAGCACTGGTGCAATCAGCATTCTCAAGGGAGATGTAAAGTGTTTCACTCCATTTCACTCCGATACAGGCTGCTTCGCTCATGCTGACGGTACTTCCTCGATAAGAGCATCAGGAGCGGTCTCTGTCAAGCCGCTTCGATGATCCCCTCAAACACAGTCATCTATGACGGCTTCTCTGCTGTCATAGGGCCAGGTCCTGTGGCCCTGGGAGTGCGCCGGAAGCCCTTCGAAGAGCGCTGGGTGAGCAGCCGGACCGGGGGGTGAGATCCTCACAGTGACGAGGTTGGGCAGTGCCAGCCAGCCCCCGCCTGTCCTGGCTCTCGCTCTGGAGGGGCCCAGCGACGAGCTGCTCCCCTGTCGTCAGGCCCCTCCAGGCTGCCCGCTCGATCAGCAGCGTCTGCCGCGCCTTTGCGCGAGCGCTCCTCATCCCGGTCCATCAGGGGTCAGGGGCCGCCTCCCTGCCCTGGCCCGCGGGCCAGGTCCGGCAGCAACTGCAGGATCTCCTCACATGCCTGGTCTACTTCAGGATAGCGTTCTGCCAGACCCCGCTGTCGCCAGCCCTCGCGCACGCGCCGGGCCATCTCGGGAACGCTTGTCAGGGGCAGAGCGAGCAGGCGCTCCAGCAAGCGGCGCTGCGCTCTTTGGTACTCCAAGACATGATGACGCGTCATCCAGGCACAGCTCTCGACAGCGTGCGCCATCGCCTCCTCCCAACGGCCCTCCGCATAGGCCAGGTTCCCCAGCACTTCCTCACCTCGTCCCAGCAGCAGGCAATAGCCCTCCTCCTCGGCGATCGTCCGCGCCTCCTGCCAGGCCGCCTGCGCCTCCTGGTGCCGGCCCAGGTGGAACAGCGCTTTCATCAACTCGACCAGGCTGGCCACCAGCTGATAGCGATCTTGTACGTGACGCGCATGCTCACCAGCGCATTGCCAGTGGGCCACCGCCTCCTCCCACCGTTCCTGCGCTGCGGCCACCCGCCCCTGGTAGTACTGGCTGGTGATGAAGACCTCCTCATCAAAGCCGGTCACCAGCGCCTCGGCCTGCTTGAACAAGGTGTTAGCCTCCTCCAGCTGTCCTTTGCGCAGGGCCACCTGCCCCAGGCGGTTATAGGTGGCTGCCAGCCCCGTGCGATAGCCCACATGGGCATAGCACTCAAAGGCCCGGCGAAAGTGCTGCTCCGCC
>NZ_JADGIA010000190.1 GCF_019683635.1 Thermogemmatispora sp.
GAAGTAATCCCCTCCAGTTGCTGGGGAGGGGACGAAGATCGGCGATGGCTGCCTGATCGAGCCACGGCGGCTGCGACGCGCTCCGATCTCGTGGCGGCGGCTCGACCTGAAGCCGGCTGGAAGCCATAGAGCCGCGGAGCTCCCTGCTTAATGACCTCGACCAGAAAGAAAGTCGCTCCAATGCGTTGGGCCCACTCCTGCAGGTCCTGTTTCTCGCGTCCACGATAGGGACCATCGCGCTGGATCAGCACCCGCTTGCCGGCGAAGAGCGCCCTGGGAAAGAGCTGCTGCAAAACGGCGCTGGGAATGGTCTCGCCATCGATGACGGCATCGGCGATCCGGTACTGAAGCAGCTGGCCATCGTTTTGAAAAATTCTGGTCTGAGCTGTTAAGTTCACGCTTCCCGGCAGCGACGTTTTGAGGCGTCGGGCGATGTCGATGCCAACGATGACATCGGCATAAGGCAGAGGCTCGGAAAGCACATAGGGAATGCCTCCCATCTTGCTCAGGAGGCCCAAAGCGATGTTAGCAGCGGCAAAGTCCAAGTCTTTCAGCGTCGAGAACAGGACCACCTGGCTCGGAATGTCGTTGCTAACCGTGAGGGCCTTGAAATGGTGGTAGAGGGTCCAGGGCTTCTGGCTGGCTGCCTCTCGCGGCAGAGGCTGTGCCTCTTGATCGGGGAAGAAAGCAAGCAGCGCATCGACGGCTTGCTCCTCCTGCAGAGTAGCAATGACCTGCTCCAGCGCTTCCTTGCTGTTCTGGGGGAGCCGCTTCAAGGAAAATCTCACAGGTGCCTGGAAATCCTCGAAAGTCTCCCCCAGGAGCCGAGCAAAGCCCTTCGCCTCTCCTTGGGATAGATTCCCGGTTGAGACAAGGCCAAGGCGCAGGGCCTTCCCGTCAGCAGGGGAGGGAACTGGGCGATAGAAGCCGTAGCGCCTCAAGCCTGCTATCACTTGCCCGCTGTCCTTGTGCTCGATGATCTGGTCCTGGCCAACGCGAAGGCGGGGCACAAAACCCAGGTCGGCACCATGCTGGAAGAGCGTCGGCGCCCGCTGCGTGCTGTAGGCCGCGGACTTGATCAATCTGCGCTGCTGCAGCGGTTGGGCCAGCGAGCGGATCATCGCAGCGCGCCTGGCGGGAGCGAGGTGCAGGCGGCTATGGACCTGGCAGCCGTCCAGGCCCAGGCGTTCATAATCGCCTGGCTGCACAATGATGCGCAACCCGCTCAGCGGATACTCATACTCTTTGCCGCTGGCCGTTCGCACTAAGACCACGGCTTCTTCATCTCTGGCTTGCTCTAGACGCCGCCTGGAACTCTTCCGTGTTGCCAGGGCCAGCAGTCGCTGGCGCTCCGTAGCGATCCGTCCTGTGACACCAACAATGGAGCCGCAGAGATCGCCGTCTTTGGCCCTTACTCGCAGATTGCGAATGTGTTCCTCTAGCTCGGTCGGTGTCTGCCAGGAAAGGGTTTGGCAAAACGACTGCAGGTCCTGCTTCAGCACCGGCTGCGAGCTGACCGAGAGCGAGATGGCCGGTTCCCCCTGGACCAGCCAGCCGCGCAGGTGATAGATGCGCCAGATCTGCAGTGCCGGCTGCAGCTCCTCGTGAAAGGGCTTCAGTGCCTGTTTTAACTCCTCTGCCAGTTCGTCGGCCAGGCCAAGCGCTATATAGTCGGCTTCCTCGCTTGGCCCGGCTTGCCATTGCTCGTCGAGCTGGATGGTACGCAGGCCAGCAAAAACGCCGCTCTGCGCGGACCAGAGGTCTTGACAGAGCTGCTTCAGCTGCTCGGTAGTGTAGAGCTGGTCGCTTACCAGGTGCCGGCTCGTGCGACTCCAGAACCAGTGGCCTCTGGTGCGGCGGCGCAGATCATAGGCGAGCTTGCCGCCAATCATGGCCGGATCGTCATGAGTCGTCAGCTCCAGCAGGTAACCATCAAGAGGAGGCAGAGCCTCCCTGTTAACGGGAAAGATTTCTGATATCAATCTTTGCATAATAATCTCTCTATGCACGTATGTACTATGTATTTTAGGGAGCGCATGGGGGAAGGTTGCACTTCTGCGGTGCGGATGGAGCCATTCCTGGCTATGGCGGGTCTGCCAACGGGGGCAGCGCTGGCGTCCTTCTTTCTCTTTTCTATGTTAAGGTGCTGGAGGCGGAAAAGCACCCCCACAATGGGCGTGCTGGCAAAAAAGAAAGGCTCTCCTCTCCACTATAAGGGTCAGTCGCGCGGGCTGTCTGGGTCAGTCCTGATTGCTCCTCCTGCCTGTCTTGTGGACTTCGCTGTGCGCTGTCTGTTGCCGCTGAGTATTTCTGTGTTGCTACCTCTGTCTCCTCAGACGGCCTTACCTCGGCTGCGATTGCCTTCGCTGCTTGCCCTCCCTCTGAGTGCTCTGAGGATAAGGCTGGTAAAGGGGAAGCCTCGGCTAGCGGCTGAGAAGATGCGCCTGGCACGAGAGAAGCGTCAGGTTGTGAATCTGGCTGTGGAGCTGTCTCAGGCTTCTCGGCTGCTTCTTCCATCTGGGAATCCTCCGTAACGATCTCAGTGCCAATGAAAGATAAGCAGTCTGGTCAGGCATCAGGCATAGAGTGCAAGTGCATGCTGAGGCCCCTATGGGGCAAGTGTCTGGACCTATCCATGAAAAAAAACGTTGCCAGAGGCACTTCTCGGTTGCTCTCTCTAATCTAAGGGAACCCTCGGAAGAAGGATGACCATTGCCACAAAAAGGCGCTCCATACGCCGTGGCTGCCTGTTAGCGATCAGACAAGCAGCCACTTCGTATGGAGCGCCTCTACTCCCTTGTGAGGGAGAGGAACGGGCCAGTAAGCTCACTGGCCCGATTCTTTCTTTCCTGCTATCCTTCCAGGAGCCTGAGAGCTGCTGGTCTCCTTGATTCGGGGAGACATCAGTAGCCTCTCAGAATGCGCTGCTTCTCTGCCTCAAACTCGGCTTCTGTCAGAGCGCCCGAGGCGCGCAGTCGCTCCAACAACTGAAGCTGGGCCAGGCGGGCATCCGTTGAGGCACCAGGATTCTGAGTCGGCGCCTGATAAGGTGGATAACCATAGCCCTGCTGATAGTATGGCGGGTAGCCCTGGTACGGCTGATTGCGTCCCTGCCAGCGGCCAAGCATATAGCCCAGGCCGCCCGCTAGCAAGTCACCGAACAATCCCCCGCCAAAGCCGAAGCCGAAGGGGAAGAAAACAGGGCCACCCCAGCCCCAACCATGATGATGATGATGCATACTGTTCACCCTCCTCGCTGTGTAAGCGTCTCTTGCCTTTTCATGTTACCCCGCTCTCTCGGGGTACTCACGACTGCCATCCTTTCTGCGGCTGTCGTGCGTGTTTCCTCCGGCCAGCTTAGAGGACCGGCAGGCAGACCAGGAGGCGATCAGCTAGGACTCGCTCGGGGCTGTTGCTGGCGCCCGGCGTTCCTCTGGCTAATCCACTCCTCTCTCCGGCTCACGTAGGTCGCCTGCCTGCCGGCCTTTTTCTCCCCTCCACCCAAGAGATACGCACGAGGAGTCCGCAGGTTAAATGCTATGCAGACGGTGCCTGGCTCCTGCCAGCCAGCCATCGTCACTTGCTCCCTCCTCGTGCTCGTGCTGGCTCCGCCGTCTATCGTGCCTCTTGTTCACTCCCATTTTATAAAACATCGTCGCCTGACACTCTATTTCTTCGGGGTAGGTAGATGCACGCTGCTCGCTGGGCCGGGAGGAGTGCCGTTGCGCGGCAAAAGCCTGCCTGCCGTCGAGGTCCTGAGTAAAGTTGATGGGGAGGGCGGTGGCAGATGAGAGGAAGAGCCAGGCCAGCCACGCAGTAAATCTCTGTAGAGACCTCTCAAGAGGAAAAAGACGCCCTCTCGTTCAGTTTTCTGCTTCTTCACCTGCCTCTGTGAGGGCATCGCTCTCGTCACAGAGAGAGGCGGTGACGGGCCTGCTGACAGGGGAGTGGTCAGAGGATGGGGCGGAGCACAGCGTGCCGCAGGAAGCAGGCGGCAAAGGATCGGCGAGATTCTTGCGCGCGAACTCCTCGATCGCGGCAATGACCTGGCCGAACTCCTGGCCTGTGGGCGTCAGATGATACTCGACACGCGGCGGGATCTCCAAAAAGGCGCGCCGCTCGACAAAGCCCAGTTCCTCTAGCAGGCGGAGGCGTTGAGTCAGGGTGCGCGAGCTGATGTGGCCTAGCTGCTCCAGTAGCTCGCTGAAGCGCCGCGGCCCGGACAACAGATTAATGACGATCAGCAGGATGCAGACATCGCCGACCAGGCGAATGGCTCGTCCCATTGGCGTTGTTGCATTACAAGCCTCCGGCCTCGCCGCCGGCTGTTCTCGCTCAGCTCTCTTCATGGCCACTAGTATATCATACTATAAATAAAAAAGCAACATCCTTGACGATAGGAACTTTCTATGATACTCTTACTTTCATAAAGAAAGAAAAGATCAGGCATCGCTACCGGGGGAGAGTGAAGCCTCTTCCCGGTGCGAGTCGGCAATAGAATGGAAAGGAGTGGTCTTCTCATGTCAACAACCCTGAGCCTGGGGTTGCTCATCCTGCGTCTCGGGGCTGGTTTAACGCTGACCGGGCATGGACTGCAGAAGCTTTTGGGCTGGTTTGGCGGAGCGGGACTGGCGCGCACGCGTGAGAACTTCGCGCGTCAGGGCCTGCAGCCGGCCTGGCTCTGGGTGACGCTCGCCGTTCTGGGGGAAGTAGGAGGTGGTCTAGCGGTAGCTCTGGGCTTCCTCACCGCTGTAGGAGCGGCTGGCATGGCGGGCGCGATGGCAATGGCGACCTTCAAGAGCCACTGGCGCAATGGCTTCTGGATGCAGCGCGGTGGTTATGAATATAGTCTACTTCTGATGCTGGTGAGCATCGTCATCGGTCTCACGGGGCCGGGCAACTATGCGCTCGACGCCTTGCTGGGCATCGGCCAGCGGGAGACCGTGCTCTTTATCGGGCTGGCCCTGGCTGCACTCATCGTGGTAGCAATCGGTATTGTCATTAGTCGCAGGCCGCAGACGGTCTCGCAGGATGCCTGAGTCCGTCTGCATGAAGCTGGCTGGCTCTCGGTGCCCTGTCGGACAGTGCAGTCCTAGAACGAGACCGAGGGTCCAGCTAGCTATCTCGGAGCGAGGCGAGTGTCATGGAGATTGAGATCTGGTCGGACGTTGTTTGTCCCTGGTGCTATATCGGCAAGCGGCGCCTGGAGAAGGCGCTGGCGGACTTTCCCCAGCGCGAGCGCGTCAGGCTGGTCTGGCGTAGCTTCCAGCTTGATCCACTGGCGCCGCGTGAGGCCCGTGAAAGCGTCAGCGCGATGCTGGCGCGCAAATATGGTGTCTCGCAGGCTGAAGCTGAGGCTATGAATGCGCGTGTCAGTGCCCTGGCTGCCCAGGAGGGCCTGACGTTCCGTCTGGAGCAGGCGCGCTATGGCAATACGTTCGATGCTCACCGCTTACTCCATCTGGCCGCCGCACACGGGCGTGCTCAGGAGCTGGCCGAGCGCCTCTTTCGCGCCTACTTCAGCGAGGGGGCGGCCTTAAGTGAGCCGGAGACGCTGCGGCGCCTGGCTGGCGAGGTGGGTCTGCCGGCGGAGGAGATAGAGCTTGTGCTGCATAGCTCGGCCTATGCTGAGGCGGTGCGTGAAGATGAGCGACGCGCCCAGGATCTGGGGGTGCAGGGCGTGCCTTTCTTCCTCTTCGCAGGTCGCTACGCGGTCTCGGGCGCGCAGCCAGTCTCACTATTGCGTCAGGTGCTGGAACGGGCCTGGCGCGAGAGCGCTCGGGAACAGCCGCAGGTGGTGGCTGCTGCCGGTGCCGAAGACGGGCAGAGCCTGGACCAGGAACAGGCTTGCGCCGATGGGAGCTGCGCCCTGCCGGGGAGCGAGCGCGCTGGATGAGGCCCTGGGGAGACTGGGTCAGTCCATCCACAGTCGCCAGCGCGGCCCAGCTCCTGCCCGTCGGGCGGCGCCTAGCGCAGAATCAGATAGCAGGCAAGCCCAATCAGGATGAGCAAGATCAGGAGCACCAGGATCAGCAGCGCTATCAAGAGGCGCTGCTGCCTGCTCCCCTCGAAACCGGGCAGAGCACCAGAAAGGCGCCCAAGCTGGCGGCTGATCCTGCCGGCGATCTCAGTTCCCCACGCTGCTGCTGTGCTCGTGACGAAAGGATTCCTCTGCTGGAGGCCACTCGATGGTCTCCTTCTCCTGGTGAAAGACCTCCTCGTACCAGTTTGCGTCTGTATCCAACTCCAGCTCTTTAGATGAGTAGTCCAGGCCAGACTGAACGATCTCGTCGACCTCTTTTCTAGTAGGAAAGGACAGGTTGAGCGTGTTGAGTTGATTTTGAATAAATCGACGCGGTCTGGCTGACCCTCGAAGAGGCCGGGCAGGCCCTGCTCTGTGATCGCCTGAATGGTGCCCTCCTGACGCGCGAGCATGGGGCTCCGTGGCGGCTGCTCGTCCCTGGCGGCAAGTGTTACACAAGTGTGAAGTGGGTCGATACCTTGCTTGTCAGCGAGACGGTGGGTGTATCCACTGCCGAGGAGATCGCTCGTCAGCGTTTAGAGGCTCGCTGAGCTAGCTCCCTGGTCCTCGCTGTTGCTCGCCTGCTGTGCTGGGGTCTGGCGTGGTCGCCGCCGTCCGCGGGGGAGAGGTTCTCTCAATGAGCAGGATGATACAAATAATGGCCGGTAAAATGAGCATGGTGAGGGACATATTGGTTTCAAAGCTCATTTCTGCCTGATACCTTAGTAGAAAATTGATTAGAAGAGGTATCAGAGCAATACAGGCAATGAGAACCAGTCGTTGAGCGAAGAAGCGCCAAAGCAGTCGTTCGTTATAGCGGTCTGTAGCCAGGAAGCGGGCGCGCCGGCCATAGAGAAGGCGCCAGCGAGTGATCAGCCGGCGCAGCACCATAACCATGACCAGCACTAGAGCGAGGCCATAGATCAGGACGGCGGTCGTAAAGAAGAAGAGGAAGAGGAAGAGGAGACTCAGTGACCGCTCCGGATTAAAGAGCGAGAGGCCGCCGGCGAGCAGATTCAAGATCAGCCCCAGCACGAGAGTAATAAGGGTGATTCTCCTCAGCATGGCGTCGCATCCTCCGTTAAACTCTCTATAGGGGGTCCCGGCCAGGACGAAGTGACTCTCGCCTCGTCCTTCATGAAGGACCGGCACCGACCAGACTCACCGCTAGTAGCCTGGTTCTTTCGTGCTGCTAACTATAGCACCTTTCTCTCAGAAAGCCAACGCTTAATGACATCCGGCCCTGCTTGAACGTCCCTCGGCTGTAGGAACACCTCATCATCAAAAATCTGCCGGCTCCTGCGTCTGCTTATGCAGAATGTCCAGTTTGCCAGGGTCGCTCTGCAAGCGGAACAGGGATGGCCCGGATCGCGGGCGGCTAGGCAGAAAGAAGCCTATCATCTGGAGAAAGCAGAGCGGAGCTTCGTGCTATGCGCATCTTCTTCTTCTCTGATTGGCGTATCCAGGAGCTGGAGCTGGCTGAGCAACTGCTACGCTCCGTAGCGCCCGTCGATGTGATCGTCTATGGAGGCGATGATGTGCGGCGTTTCCAGGTCTCTTCTGGGCGCAATTACTTCAGTCAGCTGGCCAGCTATGCCCGCTACGGCCTGCTTGGCGTCATCGGCAACGATTGCGGGCCGGAAGACCGCCTCGTGCTGCGCGCACCCGGCGTGCATGATCTCCACGCCGAGCCACTCCTCATTGAAGACGTTGGCTTTATCGGCATCGAAGGAGCCATTTGTGACGGAGAGCGCAACAGCATCGGCAAGATTCTCCATCCCGAGAGCGAGGTGCGTGCTCACCTGGATCAGGCGCGCCAGCGCCTGGGCGAGGCGGCGAGACGCCTGGTTGTAGTCTCGCACACCCCGCCGGCGGGCTGCCGTCTCGACATCGGTATTCGCTTCGGCTTCAGCCGTCTCGGCTCGGAGGCCCTCAAGGAGTTTGTCTTCACTCAGCAGCCGGCCCTGGTTCTCTGTGGACATTGCCACTCACGAGGCGGCAAGACGGCCCTCCTGGGCGAGGCGCTGGTGGTCAATGGGGCCTCAGATGACGTCAATCCCGAGCTGGCGCGCGCCGCTCTGATCGAGCTGGAGGCCACCGCGGCCCTGCCGACAGTGACCTGGCTGGAGCCACCCGCCCGTCTGCGCGGACCACATATCGGCCCCCGGCGCGCCGCGCGGTTAGCGGCCTACGGCATCACGCGCCTGGAAGAACTGCGTGCGGCCCCGCTCGAAGTGCTCAAAGCCATCCAGTTCGGCCCTCAGCGTCGCCTGGTGCTGGACAGCTACCTGCGCGCTTGTCAGGAGAACTGTGCCATCTGGCTGAAGGCGCCGCAGCTGCCCTCGCCGCTCCTCTTCTACGACGTTGAGACCGGCCTCGCCTCCTGTGATCCTCTTCAACTGGGAACCCCGGAGCCGTGGCTCATTGGCACCTTCGATGGCCAGACCCTGCGTCAGTGGGCCGTCCCCGAAGAGCATCCAGGCCGCCGTCAGGCTATGTACAGAGACTTCCTGGCTTATGTGGAGGCCCATCCAGGCGCGACGCTCTGCTCCTGGAGCGGTCGCCGCTTCGACGAACGCTCCATCGAGGCGGGCCTTGCCCGCTGGGCGCCATCGCTCCTGCCGCGCTGGAGATCTCTGCCCAAGCTCGACCTGTTGCAAGCGCTCAAAAAGATCCTGGTGCTTCCGCTGGCGAGCTGGTCGCTCAAGGAGGTCGCCGTCTGGTGCGGCTTCCGTTTCAGCGGCGATCTCGATGGCTTTGAGGCCGGCCTGCTCTATGAGGAATATCGGACCTACGGCGAACCTCTACCAGTTGAGACGCTCATGGGTTACAATGCCGAGGACGTCCTGGCCCTGGCTCATGTCATGCAGTACCTGCTCGGCACTGTACCGACGACCTCTGGCTCGTCGATCTCGTCACCGTACCCTGGCCGAGGCCAGCCAGCTCCCAGCTAGAGCGGCCCTTTTTCCTCGCCTTCGTGACCTTGTAAGCAAGCTCTGGCCCAGGTCACGGCGCTTCTTGTCGCACAGGCAGGAGAGCTGGCTATGCCCGTCCTGATTTAGCTTCTCTCGTCCGTGGCGCTGGCCCGTTTAGCCTTGTTCTGGTCCTGTCGCCCTGGTCTTGTCTTGTCTGCCTGACGACGACTGCTGGTCCGCACTGGGAGAGCCAGGTACGCCCGCCATATGGGCCAGCACATCGAAGAGTACCGCAAAATCCTCCTGGCCCAGACCCAAAGCCCGCGCCGCTGTCAGCAGCTCGTTGGCCAGGGCAACCGACGGCAGCGGCACATCGACCTCGCGACCCAGCTCCTGAGCCAGCAGCAGATCTTTCTGCATCATATTGACCGAAAAGAGCGCCTCCGCTGGACGCTCAAGCACAAACGGAGCGCGGTATTGCATCGCCGGCGAGGCCACGACGCTCTCCATCCAGACACGAAAAGCCGTCTCGCGTGGAATGCCCCCCTTCTCGGCCAGCAGCAAGCCCTCGCTGAAGGCCAGGAACTGCACCGGCAGGCTGAGATTGATGGCGATTTTCATCAGCACAGCCTGCCCGTTGGGACCAACATAGTTGACTTTCGGACCGATGTCGAGCAGCACCGGTCGAACCTGTTCGAAAACGGCCTGATCGCCACCGACCATGATCGCCAGCCGGCCCTGTTCGACCGTCACCGTGCTTCCTGAAACGGGAGCGTCGAGCATGTGGGCGCCACGCTCAGCGACGCGGGCCGCCAGGGCGCGGCTGACCGAAGGGCTGACTGTGCTCATATCAACGTAGATCTTGCCAGGACCCAGGCCAGCCAACAGGCCCTGTGGCCCCTCGGTGATGGCCTGCAAGGCCGCTGTGTCTGCCACCATGCTGAAAATAATGTCGGCGGCCTGGGCCACCGCCGCCGGACTCTCTCCCCAGCGCATGCCGGCCTTCAGCAACCAGCGCGCCTTCTCGCGAGTGCGATTGTAGCCGGTGAGTATGTGCCCGGCTTGCAGCAAGCGGTAGGCAATGCGCCCACCCATAGCTCCAAGACCAACGAAACCCAGATTTGCCATCGCTGTCAATACCCTCCTCTACAGTAGAGTTGATAGAGCGCGCTCCGCGCCTTGCTGCTAGATAGTTCTACTCCAACCTGGCAACCCGGCGCTACTGTCTCTGCCAGCCAGCCAGCCAGTTCCCCTCTCTCACGACTTTCGCCAGGCCGTCTCGTCTTGGTGAACTGGGGAGCGGCAAACAGAAGCACCGTGCCAAAGGGTTGTCAAAGACAGCCGGTCTGATTATACTATAATCATTGGTATGATAAACATACCATCTGGTCTCTGACCAGGTAAAGATCCTGGCAGCAGCGGAGAAAGGATTGTACACACCTATTC
>NZ_JADGIA010000191.1 GCF_019683635.1 Thermogemmatispora sp.
CTGGCCTCCCTCGCTCTTCTTGTGCTGCCGCGGCCATGCCTGCCAGAGGAAGCCGGCGAGCCAGAGGGCCATTGTTGCCAGGGCGTAGACGATCAAGGGATCGATCCAGAGGCCCAGGCCGATCAGCAGGCCAATTCCGGCCCAGCGCCAGGCCAGCTCGCGTCGGCTGGCGCCCTGGTGCCAGCGCTGGGTCAGGCGCAGCGTTGCCCAGAGCAGCCAGAGCATCACGATCATGGCCTCGGTATAGCCGCCGTAGGAACGTAGTTCCAGCACGGCATCGTAAAGAGGGGGCAAAGCAGCGATGGCTGTCGCCACTATCAGGAAGAGCCGGCGCGGGCCTGCTCGCAGGCCGGCCTCGCAGGCGAGGGCTTCGCCGCAGCGCCAGGTGAGCCAGACGAGGAGCAGCGAGGTACAGCTCATCGCGATGCGTAGGACCAGCACCGATGGCCCGGCGACGGCGAAGAAAAGGGCCAGAATGTAGGCCTCCAGGCTTCCCATATAGGCCTGGCCATAGTAATAGATCGGCCATTCGCCGCGCAGAATGTTCTCCGCCTGGATGCCGGTGAGCGCCTCGTCTCCTTCAATGACCGGGTTGTGACGAATAGCCAGAAAGAGGCGCACCGCCAGGGCCAGCGCCAGGCAAAGCCAGAGTGGCCAGCTCCTTGCCAGGCTCCTGCCCTTTTCCTGAAGCTGGGTCAGGATCAGCCGGCCTTGCGATCTGCTCCAGGTCTGCTGTGGCGCCGGCGCGATCTCGCTTCCTGTTGACAGCATGCGGTCTATCCTCACTCGCTTTGCCTTTGCTCCTGTCGTTGCTGCCAACAAATATACTCGGTAATCACTAGATAGACAATCTCTATCGTTCTTTTTGCCTAAGTAGATCCAGGTAATCATCTCTCTTCCTATCTCTAGGAGCCGAAGCAGAACATGTAAAAAACTGGCTCCTCGCCAGCGCCAGCGCGACAGAGCCAGACGGGCCGATCCTCTGTTTAGCTCAGGCGTGCTGCTGGCTGAGCGGCCAGCAAGCGAGCAGAGATGAAAGGGGCTTCAGAGAAATGACAACCTATGTGGCCTTTTTTCGCGCGCTCAATGTGGGGGGGCACGGGGTGGTCTCCATGCCAGCTCTGAGGAGGATGCATGAGGCTCTGGAACTGCAGGCAGTCAGTACGTATATCCAGACGGGTAACGTGCTCTTCACTAGCGACGAAGGTGATGCCCTGAGTCTGGCTCGTCAGATTGAGGGGCGCTTCCTCCAGGAATTTGGCTTTGCCAGCCGGGTCGCCCTGCGCAGAGCCGCTGATCTGGAGGAGACTATACGGGCGAATCCCTTCCTGCGAGAGACCGAGCAGGCGCCTGAGCGTCTCGTGGTACTCTTCCTGGTCGCGACCCCGGCGGCAGAGGCAGCTGCAGCCTTGCAGCGACTTGGGGCTGCGGGACCCGAGCAGCTGCAGCTCTCGGCGCGTGGTCAGGAGCTGTATGTCTGGTATGCCAATGGGATCGGACGCTCGAAGCTGACGACTCTGGCCCTTGAGCGCGCCCTTGGTTGTCCAGCCACGGGACGTAATTGGAAGACCTTGCTCCAGATAAGGCGGCTTCTCCAGCAAAGGCAACAAGGGTGAGCGGGCATAGCCTGAGAGAAAGCGGCATCAGGGAATCAGAGGAAAGCAGCTCGCCCGCCCCGCTGTCCTGTCGGCGGAGCACCAGCTAGGATAGCGCCCTCCTGGCTTGGGACAACGGTTGCGGGCGAGACAAAAGCGAGCTGCGGCTTCACTCTGTTCCCAGGCGGGTCAGCAGATTGTTCAGACGGTTGACGAAGCTGATCGGGTTCTCCAGCTGGTCGCCGCTGCTGAGCACAGCCTGGTCGAAGAGCACCCAGGCCCAATCGGTGAAGCGTGCCTCATCCTGCTCCTGGCGCAGGCGTTTGATGATCGGGTGCTGCGGATTAATCTCCATGATCGGCTTGTCGGCGGGCACGGCCTGGCCGGCGGCCTGCAGCAGGCGCTTCAGGTTGGGATCGATGCCGCCCTCGTCGACCACCAGGCAGGCCGGTGAGGTTGTCAAGCGGCTCGTCGTGCGCACATCCTTGACCTTCTCGCTGAGGACCTTCTTGAAGCGCTCCAGCAGGTCGCGTACCTCGTCAGCGCTCTTTTGGCGCTCTTCCTGCTCCTGCTTGTCCTCTAGCTTGCTCAGGTCGACCTCGCCACGGGCGATCGACTGGAAGGGCAGGCCGCCATACTCTTGTAGCTCGTGTTGCACGAAGTGGTCGATGGGATCGGTCCAGATCAGGACCTCGATACCCTTCTGCTTAAAGATCTCCAGCAGCGGGCTATCCTTGGCGGCCTCGTAGCTTTCGGCCAGCAGGTAGTAGATCTTATCCTGGCCCTCCTTCTTGCGCGAGACGTAGGTCTCCAGTGAGACGTTCTGCTCGGGGCCGCTGACCGTCGACGCGAAGCGCAAGAGGCGGGCGATCAGGTCGCGGTTGGCCTTATCCTCGACCAGGCCCTCTTTGAGCACGCGCCCGAACTCGCGCCAGAAGATAGCGTACTTGCCCGGCTCCTTCTCGGCCATATCGCTGAGCAGGCCCAGGATCTTCTTGGTCGCTGTAGCGCGCATCGTATCGATGAGGCGGTTCTGCTGCAGCATCTCACGCGAGACATTGAGGGGCAGGTCATCGGAGTCGATGACGCCGCGCACGAAGCGCAGATAACGCGGCAGCAGCTTATTCTCGATATCGTCCATGATATAGACGCGGCGCACATACAGCTTGACGCCGTGATGGCGCTCACGCAGCCACAGATCGAAGGGCGCCTGAGAAGGGATGAAGAGCAAGAGCGTGTACTCGTGGGTGCCCTCCATGTGGCTGTGGACCCAGGCCAGCGGGTCGGCGAAGTCGTGCGAGATATACTTATAGAAGTCCTTGTATTCCTGCTCGCTGATCTCGCTCTTGGGGCGGGCCCAGAGGGCCGAAGCCTTGTTGACGACCTCCTCCTCGTCCTTCCCCTCAACTTTCATGACGATGGGCAGCTGAATGTGATCCGAGTACTTGCGGATGATCGAGCGCAGACGGTAGCCGTTGAGCAGCTCGTCCTCGCCCTCGCGCAGATGCAGAATGACGTCGGTGCCGCGTGTTGGCTTCTCGATGGTCTCGATAGTATACTCGCCCTGGCCATCGGACTCCCAGCGCACTCCCTGGTCGGCGGGCAGGCCGGCGCGGCGCGTCAGCAGGGTGACGCGATCGGCTACCACGAACGAAGAGTAGAAGCCGACGCCAAACTGACCAATGAGCATGGCATCTTTGCGCTGGTCGCCGGTCAACGACTGGAAGAATTCGCGCGTGCCCGACTTGGCGATGGTCCCAATATTCTGGATGACCTCCTCGCGCGACATGCCGATGCCGTTGTCGCTGACAGTGATGGTGCGCGCGTCGCGGTCGTAAGAGACGCGGATCTTGAAATCGGCGTCGCGCTCGTAGAGGTCGGGATTCGAGAGCGCGTCAAAGCGCAGGCGATCGATAGCATCTGATGCATTAGAGATAAGCTCGCGCAGAAAAATTTCCTTATTGCTATAGAGCGAATGAATCATGATGTCAAGCAATTGCTTGACTTCCGCCTGAAAGCCCAGCTTTTCTTTATGGGTTTCAACTGGCATGGCACACCTCCATGTTAGCTACGCAGATCCCTGGGAAGCTTGATGCGTCGTGTCGGTCGTAGTCGTCGCGAGTTGTCTTGTGCGGCCTGTTCCGCTCTGCGGTGGTACACCTCTCCACGGTACATATGATGCCATAGGCTGTGTTAGAAGAGTGTGGGATTTTCGTTAGAAATCTGTTAGCGCCTGGCTCTCTGCCAGGCTCAGCAACACCAACCGCTCTGCTCGCGCGCATCTCCTGCTAGAGACAGGGCGGCTGGCCTCTGAGAAGGGGCAGGCCAGAAGAAGGAGGAGCATAGGCGCTGATGAGCAGATTGATCGAGATTGGGAAGGAAGACGACGTCCGATCCGGTCCTGAGCTGCCCGGTTGGGTTGGGGCCTTGGGTAGCCCGACAAGCTGGCGCAGGCCAGCGCGGCTGAAGCCGTGATTTCCCCGGTCTGCGCCAGAATCTTCAAGCTTGAAAGACGAGTCGTGCGGGTCCAGCGTTGTAGACGCAGGTGATTGGTCTAACCAGGGTAAGAGGGAACTGCCCGCAGCGCTAGTCTCTGACATCCCTCAGTGACTCTGCTGGCTTGCCTCAGCGCTGAGTCAGCGGCACCTCTATCAGGAGCGGGCGCGCTTCCGCGGGCGGCAACCCCAGGCGGGTACGCAGCAGTTCGGCCAGCTCATCGGGCGCCTCGACGCGCTGGCCCTCGATATGGAAAGCGCGGGCCAGGCTCACAAAGTCGGGCGGCACCAGCGTCGTCGCAATGCTGCGTCCGGGGAAGCGCTGCAACTGATCGTTTCTCACCGCTGTATAGCTGGCATCATTAAAGACAATGGTGACGACTGGAATGCGCTCCTGAGCTGCCGTGGCCAACTCGCCCACATTCTGCAGAAATCCCCCATCGCCGCAGAGTGCCACCACCGCGCGCTGCGGCGCGGCCAGCTGTGCCCCCAGCGCCAGCGGCAGACCCGTTCCAATGGAACAGAGCTCGGAGGCATGGATAAAGCTGTGTGGCTCATAGACCGGGAACGCCTGAGCGGCAGCATAGCCAGCCATCGTCATATCGGCCACCACGATCCCTTCGCGCGGCAGGGCTGTCCGCAGAGCCTCTAGCCAGGGCATGACCTCCCCATAGATTTGCTGCGCGCGCTGGCTCAAGGCGGTGCGCACAGCGGCCACCTCTTGACGGCGGTCCTCGTACTGTCCCAACTGTTCGTGTAGTCCTGCTAGGAGCGCGCTCAGGGCCAGGCGGGCATCGCCAACCAGAGCGACGCTGGCCGGATAGCGCCGGCCAATCTCGCCGGCATCGATATCGATGTGGATCAGCTTCTCTGGCAGAGGGAGGCGGCCCGTATCGGCCTGACCGCTGCGGCTGCGCTCCAGGGCCGGCAGCGTCGTGCGTTGCATCCCTAGCTTGCTGCCAACAACCAGCGCCAGATCGGAGCGGCTCAGTAGTGGGCCAAGCGTACGCGATGGGGCGCCCCGAGTTGTGATGACCAGCGGGTGATCGTTGGGTAAGACGTCATGACTTTTGCCTCCAAGCAAGACCGGGGCCTGCAGCAGCTCGGCCAGGCGCAGCAGCTCATGATTCGCGCCGGCGGCGGTCACGCCGGCCCCGGCAATAATCACAGGGCGGCGCGCCGCCCGCAGCAGCTCCAGGGCCGCCTGAACTGTCTCCTCATCAGGCGCCACCGCCGGCTCTTCGCCCTCTTCCAGCGTGGGCAGCGCCATCGTCTCTTGCGCTTCAAGCACGTCAAGTGGAATCTGCAGAAAGGCGCCGCGGGGCCGACCTGTGCGCATCTGGCGCAGAGCCTCAGCAATAGCTTCAGGAATCTCCGCCACGCGCTGCACTTCGTGGCTCCAGCCAACCAGGGCCCGGGCCAGGCCGAGCTGGTCCTTCAGCTCGTGCAAACGGCCCCAGGAGCGCCCGCCAGTCTCGCCCGGCAGGCTGGTGGCGATGACCAGTAGCGGCAGCGAATCGGCATAGGCATCGGCCAGTGGCGTGGCAATATTGGTCACGCCCGGCCCCGTGATCACCAGGGCCACGCCGGGGCGCCCGGCGATGCGCGCGTAGCCGTCGGCCATGTAGCCCGCGCCCTGCTCGTGGCGTGCCAGGACGTGACGTATCCCCGGCTCATCGTAGAGGGCATCATAGATGGGCAGATTATGTACCCCCGGAATGCCAAAAACGACCTCAATATGGTGGGCGCGCAGGCTGGCTACCACTGCCTGCCCGCCTGTCAACGACACATTGTGCTGCATTGCTTCCTTGTTGCTCCTCGATGATCTTTCCCTTGCGCTCTGCTGGACTCAGTCGTCCGCGCTCCTTCCAGCGACTGTGGCCTGACCTTCTCTGGCCTCCTTGCCTGCCGGCGAGCGGACGAGCGAGGTGAGAGGATGGAGCTGCCGCGCTGGAGGATGGCCCCCCTCGCGGCGCTGCTTTCACCTTCAGGCTCGGGCCGCTATGCTTTTATCATAGTACAGGCCGTTCCTCTCCGCAAAGCTGGCCTGGCTCGCTCTCTCCGGGAGAGAAAGGCACAATAGGCAGACACTGCTCGATAGGCTATAATGAGCAGCAAGCTGCCGTCTTCCGCTGCGTCTATCTACATCAGGAGAGGTCTATTAGTCCTGAACGTTCCTTCCAGGAAAGGAAGGAGGGGACCAGCATGAGCAGACGTCTGGCCCAGGTGGGCTTTCTGCTCCTGTTCATCGTTATCCTCTGTTGGCTTTGCTACAAAGCAAGCGGCTCCGCTCAGCTGACTGCTTTCATCGGGCTTTTCATCGGCGTCGTTGGAGTTGTCCTGCAGTTTCATGAGGCGCGCATGGGTTTCATTCGGCTGCTGAAGGCCCTTGGGGAGGATCTGGCCACGCTGGTGGCGAAGACACGCTTCTGGATGATGCTCACGTGCGTGCTCTTGCTGGTCTTTCTCGGCTGGAATATCATACCGCGCGTCTGGCCGCATGTCCCCTCTGCGGCGAGCTGCAGTCTGCCGCGCAACAATCTCGTCTCCTCGGCTTATCTGGGTGTAACGAAGACTCCCGCTGGAGAGCTGATCGGTGTCAGCGATGGCTCCGCGGTCTTAGACACCAGCCAGCCTGACCTGGCGCGCAAGCAGGAGGCGGCGCAGCAATATAGTGCTGGCAACTTGTCTGAGGCGCAGTCGCTCTGGCAAAACGCCGCCGAGCAGGTGACCAACGATGCCGAAGCGCGCATCTATGCGGAAAACGTTGCCGTTGAGCAGAGTGGCCTGCCCAGCATCACCCTGGTGGTGGCAACGCGCTTCACGCCGCACTATCTTGGCGGGGCGCGCGATATCCTGCAAGGGGCCTATGTGGCCCAGCGCATCTTTAACGATAGCCACACGCTGCGCCTGCGCCTGCTGCTCGCCAATGCCGGCAGTGGTGGAGTGGCTCAGGTCACCTGTCAGATCATTCAGGCTGCAAGGGTCTCCTCGGCCAGTGCGCCCATCGTGGGGATCGTTGGCTGGGAGCTAAGCCAGGATGTCAGCGAGAGTGTGACTCTGGTGGATCAGGCCCACCTGCCGATGCTCTCGCCGACCGCCTCCGGCAACGATCTGCGCAACCTGCCCTACTTCGCACGCATCGCTCCACCGGACGCCCTCCAGGGCGAAGATGCTGCTCTCTACGCTCGACAGACACTGGAGGCCCGACGGGTTGCTCTCTTCGAAGACCCGCGCGACAAGTATAGTCAGAGCCTGGCCTCCTCCTTTCGGCTGGCCTTCGAAGATGCCAGCCATCACATCACGGTTACCGAAGAATATCACGTCGGCCAGCCTGACAACCTGCCCCAGCTCCTGCAGGATGCCCTGCGTACTCAGCCGGACCTGATCTACTTCGCAGGCTATTCTGCCGATGTCAGCGTGCTGCTGGCTGCTTTGCCGCCCTGCCAGCCGGTGACAGCGCTGGCGACAGCGAGGTGCCCGCTGGTACTGGGAGGCGATGCCCTCTACATTTATGGGAACTACGCCCAGGAGGCGCGGCCCTCCTTTCACAGCGGACGCCTCTACTTTACGGCCTTTGCCTTCCCTGATGAATGGCAGGGGCAGCCCCTGCCGCAAATGGAGACATTCCTGGAGACCTACGCAGCCAGCTTCGGACCGACGCCAGCGGGCCGCAGTCCGTATGGCTACACCCGGCCTGATGCCGATAGCATGCTGGCCTATGATGCTGTCTCCGTCCTGGCGGAAGCCTGCTATCACCTCTTCCAGCAGCGTCAGCCTTTGACCGGGGCGCGCCTCCAGCAGGCTCTGCTGCAGATGAGGGGTGAGCAAGCCTGGCAGGGCATCACGGGGGTCATTGCCTTTGGCAGCGACGGCAACGTCCTCAACAAGCCGGTGCTCTTGCTTCATCTGGACCAGGCAGGCCATACCCAGGTTGAACAGGTATGGGGCTGTCTGATCAAAGAACGATGCTGAGGCAGAGGAAGAGCTGCAATCGGCGTCAGGCTGGCGGCTCATCCTCTGCGCTCCGGCCCAGCGTTAGCGACGAGCGGCTGACGACGGCCACGGCAGCGGTCCCTGGGCCGGTATTGAGGGCCAGAGCTGCCCCCAATGGGTAAAGGGGCAGCTCGCCTGGATAGATGGTCTGCAGCTCGTGGCGCAGGTCGTCGGCGGCCCCGGGACTGGACTCGCCCAGGATGATGCGTTCGATGGGGCGCATTGTTCTGATCAGCTGGGCGATCTGACGGCAGGCGCGCCTCCGGCTGCGAGCCAGGCCCGCGGCGACGATGTTGCCGCGCTCCAGGACCAGGATCGGCTTCAGGTCGAGCAGATCGCCCAGGGTGGCCAGGACCCCATTCAGGCGTCCATTGCGGCGTGCGAACTCCAGCGTCTCCAGCACACCCAGGAAGTGAGTGCGAGCGAGGACTTCCTGAGCATGGGCGCGGATCTCGGCCAGCGTACGCCCCTGGCGGGCCTCTTCGGCGGCTTGCAGCACGGCGGGCAGCATGCCGATGGCGGCGCTCTGCGAGTCGATGATCTCGATTGGCACCCGGCGTAGCTCGCTGGGCAGCAGCTCGCGGGCCAGCTGGGCGGTCTGGTAGGTGCCGCTGAGACGCGCGGAGAGCACAATGACCAGAATACCCTCGGCCCCCGCGGTGACCAGGCGGCTGTAGGCCTGGACAAAGGCGGCGGGCGAGGGCTGGGAGGTATGAGGAAAGACCGGCGCCGCCTCTAGACGGCGAAAGAGGGCGGCGCTGTCCAGATCGATGCCATCAAGAACAGCTTCCTGGTCGAAGAGAATGACCAGCGGCACGATGGTGATGCCGAGGGACGCGGCCAGGTCCGCAGGCAGTCCCACCGTGCTATCGGTGATGACCCCTATCATTGTTTCTGCTCGCCTCTTCTCTGCTCCTTCAAGCTTTGGGGCGGCCTGCTGATCGCTCGTCTTCTCCTATATCTGGTATATCTGGCCGGTGTGCCTGGACTGCGCCAGGCTGTCTGGACCTGTCTGCTGGCTCTCGCTCTTCGACCTTTAATCGGGCGTATTGCGGTCGTAGAGCAGGCGGTAGAGCAGGGCCGAGGGCTGGCGCGTGGGGCCGTGCTCGGCATCGTCGGGCAGCGGAGCGGTCAGGCGGCGCAGCAGGAGCAAGGCGGCCAGCAGGGGAGGAATGAGTTGCTGGCGCTGGGTGCGCTCATGCTCGCGCAGGCAGACGAGCGTGAAGAGCAGGATAGCGGCCAGGCCGCTGAGAGGTACCACCTTGCTGCGGGCCGTGGCGTAGCCGGAGCCGGCCCAGGACCAGCGGGCGGCCTGCATGGGAGCGCGGTGGTGGGAGAGCAGCGAGCCGAGGCGCCAGAGGACGCCGCTGGCCAGAGTGGAGAGGGCCAGGACGCCGGCGCGGCGGTTGATCTGCAGGGCGGCCCCGAAAAAGGCGCTCAGGCCGCGCCCGCCGTTGAAGCGCAAGAAGAGCGGCCAGCACTGGCCCATGACGCCGCAGACGCCAGCCAGTTCTGCCACTTCGCGTGGATAGCCCAGGCGGCGGCAGATGCTGATCGGCAGGTACCCTTTGGAGGCGTCGAAGAGCGCCGCGGGCACCGCCCAGCGTCGTCCCCGCTTGCCGCTGCTGAGCAGATTGGAGACGCCGACGTTGCCCGAGCCACTTTTGCGCAGGTTGACGCCGCTGCGTCGTCCGAGCCAGTAGACAAGCGGCAGCGAGCCATAGAGATAGGCGGCAAGCCAGGCGAGGACATAGCGCGAGAAAGCGGAGTGCCGCCAGGCGGGGGCGCGTTGGCGCGTCACCTGGACAGCTCTCCGGCTGGCGCGGCCCAGCGAGCCGAGGTAGCGAACATAGCGCACATAGCGGGTCGATCGGCCCTGTCTGAAACGGCTGCCCCGAGCGCGTCTGCGGCGGGCATGGCTGCGGACTTCACTGATGAGAGGACTGCTCACAGGTTCGCGGACCTCCTCTCTCCTGCTGCTGCATTGCGTTGCCGTGATGGCTGGCCAGATCAGGCCCGGCCAGCGCAACAAACGGGCGCCTGTGGCTGGGCTGCTCAGGCCGCGCTGACGGCATTGTCGTTGTTGTGATCTAACGATGGCATGGGATTGATCATAAGTCCAGATCTATTCGATCCGTTCTGCTGTTCATGGAGACCGTCGGCGCTGTGCAGCCTCACAGGCCGTGTTTTCTATCATTGTACCGGTAGAGGCTGCTTTCGTGCAAGCGTTAACGGGGTGAACTGGCTG
>NZ_JADGIA010000027.1 GCF_019683635.1 Thermogemmatispora sp.
CGACTCAACAATAGTTACTTATATTAATATAGCAACTAGAGAAAGTATAGAGTAGAGGGTGGCATTTGTCAAGGCATGCTGCTGCGACAGGTGTGGTGGACGCCAGGAGCTGGCAAGAGAAAAGGGGCCGTTGGCCAGGGCTTGCGGGGCAGCAGTTGGCAGGTTATCATTGGGGAGCAGGACAGATAGAGCAGGCTGAGCCTTCAGCCGGCAAGCATGAGAAGGAAAGGGCCGGGCGCCGATGGTTCCCCGCGATGATTTTACGCCGCATGGTTATCTAGACAATCCCTTCCATAGCTGGAAGCTGAATCCGAGCGGTGTGCTCCGCAGTCGTCCTCCGCTTGGCATGGGCTGGCATGTACCTAATCTGGGCAGCTATGTGCGCAACCAGTTTCAATACAGTGCCCACCTGAATATCGGGCTACGCCTCGACGATGATCTCTTGCTAATTACGCCGGAAGATTTCCAGCGCCGGGGCTGTGCACTCAATAGCCCTCTCCATACCAGGAATCGCTTTGCCTACAATTGTATTGTTCCCTCACACAATCTGCTAGTGCGCGCCGTGTATTTTCTGGTTGAGGAGCACGTACTGGGCTGTCTGCTCTCGCTGACGTCCACGCGCGAGTCCGGGCTGCGCGTGACCTGCTATCTTCAACACGAGCACACCCACAATCCCTTCACGAGCCGCCTGTGGGAGCATGGCCTCTATGGGCGCGCTCTACCTGGGGGCAACCTGGCCATGCTCGGCATCGCCAGCGAGGGCGACGTCTTCATTCACGGCTGGGTGGCTGTCGATGGTGGTCCCGCGCCACAGCCAGGAGAGGTGATCTATACCGTCACGCAGGCTGAGCTGGCTGCTCGACTACGCGGAGCCGCTGTGGCCCCACCAACGGTAACGCAGGCGGACCCAGAGACCGGCTGGCAGGTGCGCACGCTGACGCTGCCCTGCACTGTGGAGCTGACGGCGGATGGCGAGGAGCGCCGCCTACTCCTCTTGCTGGCGCGCGGGGTCTCGCTTGACCAGAGCTATGGCCGCTGGCGCGAGGCCCAGGCAGGCTTTCAGGTGGCCTTACGCGAGCGTGAGCAAGAGGACGAGGCTTTCTGGGAACGAGCACCCCAGCTGTCGGGCGACTGGCCCGCGACCTGGCGCCGTGGCTTCGTCTACGATCAAGAGACCTTGCGTATGGTAATGCGCCCTCCTTGTGGTCTGCTTAAGGGAGTCTGGGATGGCATGCAGCTTCAGGCGCCGCGCCTGGTACTGGCTGAGGCGGCGCTGGATGCGCTCTTCCTTAGCTATGCCGCCCCCGAGTTGGCTGAGGAGGTGCTCTTGACCCATTTTACGGAGGCGCCTCACGCCAATCTCCCCTGTATGCGCGAGGATGGCAGCTACAACATGGTGGCCGACGATGGGCAGATCTGCGGAACTGCCCCGGAGTGGGGCTATCCCCTCTATTGTTGTGATCTGCTCTTCCGGCGCAGCGGTAACCGCGCCTGGCTCCGCCGCCTCTATCCAGCTGCCGCAGCCTATCTGCGCTGGTGGCTGGAGCACCGCCGCGATGGCGAGGGCTGGCTGGTCTACGCCTGCTCATGGGAGAGCGGCCAGGATGTGTCAAGCCGCTTTGGACCGCAGCAAACCGGGGGGACGCTCATCCAGCATGTGCGCCCGGTGGACCTGCAGGCCAGCATGGCTCAGGGAGCGGCTATTGTGGCGCGCTGGGCGACGATTCTGGCCCAGGAGGAGGGGGAGGAAGAGCCGGGCCGGACCACCGCCGGCCTGGTGCTCAGCCGTGAGGACTGGCTGGCTGAAGCCGCCTGGTGGCAAGGCATCGCCGATGAATTCACGGTCAAGACGCGACGCATGTGGCAACGTGGCTGGTTTCGAGACTACGATTCTCAGCGCCAGCAATGGTCGAGCGAGCGGGATGCCATGCACCTGGCCCCCCTCTTTTGTGGAGTGGCTGGCTGGGGACAGAGCGAGCAGCTTCAGGAAGCGCTGCGTCACCCTCCCACTCATAGCGGAGGTTGGGCTCCGCTCTGCTGGCCCCCAGTGGCCTTGACCGTCATCGGAGCCGCCGACGCTGCCGGCCAGCCAGAGGTGGCTGCCGAACTCGCTGCCCAGTTCATCAGCGACGGCTACCGCCATCTCGATCGGCGCTCCTTCACCGCCGAAGAAGGTCTACCAGGGGTGACCCGTGAATATCGCCAGGCGCACTGGCACGGTGCCGTGCCGGAATACGTCACCGCTGGTATTGAAGGCTATGGCTGGGGCGCCTTGGGTCTTCATCTCTTGCTGCGCTACCTGCTCGGTCTGCGCGAAGAAGAGGCGGGCAAGCTCACGGTGCGCCCCATGCTGCCCCGCGCCCTGCGCCGACCCGGCAGCCGCTACCACGCGGGTCCGATCCAGTGGGGGAGCTTCGCCCTGCAGGCCACCTGCTCGCTAGAGGCTGGCGACCAGTACCATTTTCACTTGACTGCAAGCGAGCGCAGCGGTTCCGCTGCTCACTGGGAGTGGGAAGGACGCTGGGGAGAGGGACGCCTCATCCAGCTCAGCTCTTCCTGACTCCCTTTCCTTACCTGTCGCTTGTCGAGACCCTACACGCGGGCTAGCAAACGGCGCCGCCTCTCTCTCGCCTCGTGCCTGACCAGCCGGTCAATGCTGGCTTGTCAGCGAGAGAGAGAAGATGCGCCGCAACTAAGCCTCTGCCTCCTGCAGGAGGGCCTCAAACTCAGCACGATTGAGATGTTCTCGCTCCAGCAGCGCCGCAGCCAGCCGATGCAGCTGATCACAATGCGTGCTCAGGATCGAGCGAGCCAGCTCGCGGCCCTCGCTCAGAATCCGCTGCACCTCGGCATCGATGAGAGCCGCCAGCGAGGTGCTGATCGCACCGAAGCCGCGACCCAGGCCAGTCGCTGAGGCTTGCATACGCTCCTTGGTCGCCGTCGCCGCCTGGGTCGGCAGTAAGCGAGCGTTTGCCGAAGCCGGTCCCAGCGGAGAAGCCTCCAGCAGCAGCGCCGCTCCTGTTGCCCGCGAGGAGACCGCCGACAGAGCGGGGCTGGCCTCCTCAGCGCCATAATCGGCGAAAATCACCCCTACCTGTTCGCTCATACCCCAGCGAGTCACCATGCGGCGCGCCAGATCCGTCACCACCTGCAGATCGTTCTCAGCCCCCGTCGTCACATGTTCGGGACCAAAGATCAGCTCCTCAGCGACCCGTCCTCCCAGGCCAACGGCAATGCGCGCCATCAGCCGCTCACGGCTATAGTTATAGCGATCCTCCTCGGAGACAAACTGAGTCACGCCAAGGCTCTGGCCCCGCGGCAGAATCGTCACGCAATTCACGCGGTCCGCCTCTGGCAGATGGTAGGCCACCAGGGCATGGCCCCCTTCGTGGTAGGCGATTACGCGCCGCTCCTGCTCGCTCATCACCAGCGGTCGCAGAACCCCGAGCTGCACCCGCGCCAGCGCTTCTTCAAAACAGGCCTGCGTTACCGTCTCCAGGTCGCGCCGCGCCGCGATCAGCGCCGCCTCGTTGACCAGGTTAGCCAGATCAGCCCCACTCATGCCCGTCGTCAGGCGCGCCAGGCGCTCCAGATCGACATCTTCATGCAGCGGCGTCTGGCGGGTGTGGACCGCCAGAATGGCCTGCCGGCCCGCCCGATCGGGCAGGGAGACTGTAATTGTACGGTCGAAGCGCCCCGGACGCAGCAAGGCCCGATCCAGGATATCGACACGATTGGTGGCCGCCAGTACAATCACCGCTTCGCGCTCGTTAAAACCGTCCAGCTCGACCAGTAGCTGGTTGAGGGTTTGATCGCGCTCCTCATTGCTGAAGACGCGCGCCCCACGCTTGCGACCGACAGCATCGATCTCATCGATAAAGATGACACAAGGGGCCGACTTGCGGGCCTCGGCAAAGAGATCGCGCACGCGACTGGCGCCGACACCGACAAACATCTCCACAAATTCCGAGGCGCTGATGCTGAAGAAAGGAACACCAGCCTCGCCCGCGACCGCTTTCGCCAGCAGGGTCTTGCCCGTCCCTGGTGGCCCTACCAGCAATGCGCCCCGCGGGATGCGCGCCCCTAGACGCTTGAAACGCTCCGGTGAGCGCAGGAATTCAACAATCTCTTCCAGCTCGGCACGCACCTCATCGATGCCAGCCACATCGGCAAAGGTCACCGGCGGCGCCGTTTTCACTCGCGCCTGCCCCATGCGCCCCGCCAGACCATTGCTCCCTCCACCGCTGGCCTCGGCCAGCGAGCCGCCATTGCTACCCCGGGCTGACCCCTCTGCCTTGCGCTCCGTCGTGCCCGATTGCTTCTCAAAGCGACGAGCCCGGCTCCGACTCATGCGCGCGATGCGCTCATCCAGGGCACGCAGCGGGCGTGGATTGCGCAGCGAGAAGGCCATCAGAGTGACAATCAGCCCAATCACCACGACGGGAAGCAGGCGCCAGAGCAACTGCAGCCACAAAGGATTAGAGGCAGGGGGCAATATCGTCACAAACACATGCTTTTCTGTCAAAAGAGGCATTAGCTGTGGATCTCCCTCGGCAGGCAGGCGCGTATAGATCTGCCGGGCAGGATCGAAGGTCTGTACCTGCGACTGTGCGCTGGACCAACCCGAATAATTAGCATTAGCGCTAATCGAGCGGCTCCAGGTTCTAATCTCATTGGTCAGCGTCTGCGAGGAAGGGGGCTGCCCGGCGGGCGTCGAAGAAGAGGCCAGCAGGCCATACATTGAGCGATCCTGCAGCACCACCGCCAGGACCCTGCCCGACTTCACCTGATCCACAAAAGCGCTATAGCTCAGCGCTGTCACGCCGCTCGGTGCCGTGCTAGTCAGCGGCGGCTGGAGCTGGCTGACCAAACCAAAGAGCAGCAGGACTAAAGCCAGCAAAAGGGCGCCCGTCAACAGCCCGCTGCGCCGCGCCTGTATCCACGACAGCCATTTCAGCCGATTGCTTCTCCTACTCCTCACACCATTGCGCCGCCATGCCCGCTGCCACCAGCGCGCATGGCGACCACCCTTTTCTTCCATTCCTTCACCTCACCTGAGAAAGGCCCGCAAGCAATCACTTAAGGATCTTTTGCCGAAGATGCTCGCAGCCTTCCGTGTCCTTCATAGTTCATTGCATGTCTGTCAATGTTTCAATCGCTATGTTACGCCTTTTTCTTTCCTGCCATAAGCATAACGCAGGGAAGAGGCCAAACCGTCCAGGAGATGAAGACCGTATGAGTGCACTCGCCCTATGTCGGACACGTGAAGATTGTACTGCTTCCCCCCGCCTTTCTCAGAGAGGTGGTGGATCTTTAGTACTTTCTTCTTAGTGAATATTATAGCAAATCGTTTCTCACCTTGCTATTACGTACCAGGGTATCTCTTCGTAGCGCCATTCCCCTGGAAGCCGTCAATGTCTGAGCCAGGGAGATGAGTCACCTTCATCAAGGGACACCCCCACACTCCCCGCCAGGATGTTGCAGCTAGTTGGATAAACGAGCAGACCAGATTCTTTTCTGGCCTCCGGCTGCCCTGCTTTGCTTTGTTTGCCTCTGGCGCAGCGTCTCCTTGCATAGGATAGAATCAGAAGCGCCGTTCCCTTGTGCGAGCCGGATTGATCTCTCTGTCCGGTCGGACAGGCTAAGAGCGCCCAGCAGCGCAGACGCACAAGAGAGCAGGCGCCCTGTCTGGCGATGACAGGCATTCGATCGACCACTAAAGAGAAGGAGATATCTGGACCATGAAAGCGATCCGCATTTACGAAACCGGCGGACCGGAGGTCATGCGCCTGGAAGAGATTGAGACGCCGCAGCCGCGGCAGGGTGAAGTGTTAATCAAGGTGGCGGCTGCCGGGGTGAATTACGCCGACCTGGCCCAGCGCCAGGGCACCTATCTGACGCGCACGCGGACACCGACGACGCTCGGCTTCGAGGTTGCCGGAACGATTGTAGCGCTGGGCGAGGGTGTCAACAATCTCACCCCGGGTACGCGCGTGGCCGCCTTTGCCACTGGCGGCTATGCCGAATACGCCACTGCCAGGGCTGAGACGGTCTTTCCAATTCCGGAAACCCTTGACTTCGTGCGGGCCGCCGCCCTACCAGTCCAGGGTGTGACCGCCTATCAGCTTCTGCATGATTCCGCTCGTCTGCAAGCGGGTGAAAGCGTGCTGGTACATGCCGCCGCCGGAGGCGTGGGAAGCTTCGCTGTGCAGCTCGCCCGCCTGCTGGGGGCCGGCCAGGTCATTGGCACGGCGAGCAGCGAGGCTAAACTGGAGTATATCCGGCGACTGGGAGCCGATTGGGCTATCAACTACAGCCGGGAGGATTGGACGGAGCAGGTCAGGCAGGCCACCGGCGGGCGAGGCGCCGATGTGCTGCTTGAGATGGTCGGCGGCTCAATTGCCGAGCAGAGTCTGCGCTGCCTGGCTCCCTTTGGCCGGATGGTCGTCTATGGAGCCGCCAGCGGGCAGATCGTTCAATTCAGCGGTATCCAGCTGATGTATAAAAACCAGGCGATCATTGGCTACTGGCTCACAGCCTGGCTCAGTCGTCCGCAGCAGGTCGCTTTCGCTATGCAGGAGCTGACTCGCTATCTGGCCGCTGGCCAGCTGACCATCTTCGTCGGGCAGACATTCCCTCTCGAAGAGGCGGCTAACGCTCATCGAGCTATTGCGGAGCGCCGTACCACTGGGAAAGTCGTCCTGACAGTAGAACCTCTGTAACCCTTCAGCGAATCCTCTCTACGGAGGAACGCTTTCTACCTGAAGAGCTGCGGCCCTGGCTTTGGAGATCTTCTTTCCCGTTTGCCACCAGGGCCGCTCGGGCCAGTCTTTGCAACACTGGAGCCTGCCAGGCGTTTCTACTAATGGTAGCCTGAGCAGCTCGCGCTGAGCGCTGACTCTCGCCCAGCAAGCAACCTGGCCCCCGGCAGCCGCCAGTGGGACTCAGCCAGACTAACCGGCTAGGAGAGAGGCCAGTTTCCCATCCGGGCGGACGGTGGCAGCCAGAGAGCCTGACCAGGCTTGCCATCCACTTCATCACTTGGAAGCAGGAACAGAGGTCTAGAGGATGGACGCCTTCCAGTTCGGCCAATGGTTCAGCAAACGACGGCGCCTCTACGGCTGGCACAGCCAACGTGCTTTGATCGAGACAATCCGTAAGGACCCGGCGCTGCGCGCCTTCGGCATCTCTGAGGATTTTCTGGCGCGGCTGGAAGCCGGCCATCTCCACTACCCTTTCCGCGGGAAAACCCGGCAGCGCGTTCTCGCCCTGGCTGCCCTGCTCTGCCGCACGCCGCGCGATGTGCAGCTCTATCAGCGCGCCGCTGGCTTGCACGATCTCAGTCCCCAGGAAACAGAGCAGCTCGCCACCCTCACCGAGCAACTGGGAGGACCTTCCTCACCAAGCCCTGTTTTGCTCCCTCCTCGTCCTACTCACCTGGTCGGTCGCAATCGCGAGCTTCAGCATCTTCTCCATGCTCTGCGCGAAGAAGGGCCAGGCATCTATATCGTCAGCGGTATGCCTGGCGTCGGTAAGAGCGCCCTCGCCGCCGAGCTGGCCCATTTACTGGCCACCGAAGCCAACCGCTATCGGCGCTCTTTCCCCGACGGCATTGTGGCCCTCAGCGCGCGAGGCTGTCAGGGCTTGCCCGGCCTTTGCACCCTGTTGCAGCGTCTGCTCGCTCTCCTCAACGTGGGTCAGCCTCAGTCAGAGCAGAGCGAGGGGGCGCTCATGCTCTCCTCGATGCTGATGCCGGGCCAGATCAGCTGTTCCGAGGCCGAGATGACCGCCTTGCTCGACCAGGTGCGCACAAGGCTCGCCGGTAAACGCGCTTTGCTGTTGCTGGACGATCTGGAATCGCCTTTTCCATTGCGCCAGGCCGCCGAGGTCCTGCTGACCTGCGGCAGCCACCAGGGGGAGCGCCTGAGTGAGAGCTGCGAGTACCTTACCGGCAGCAGCATGCTGGTGATCAGTCGGATCGTGCCGTCTGCTACCGCTCTGCCCACCCATCACTACCATCTAGAGCCGCTGCCTCCGGAGGACGCTCTCGCGCTCTTCCTGACCCTCCTGGGCCGCAGCGCCTCAACCTTGAGCGCCAGCGAGCTGCAAGCCGCAGAGCGTATTTGCAGCGCCGTCGGCGGCCTCCCGCGCGCCATCGAGCTGGCCGCCACCGCGGTCGGGGCCGGTATCTCCTGCGAGTTGTTGGCGGAGCGCCTCTCGCTCCATCCACTCGATGCCTTGCTGGATAGCGAGGGCGAGCTACGCCGCCTGCTCGCTGAGGCGCTGGCCACGCTTCCCCAGGAGACGAGAGAGCTACTGCTGCAGCTTGCCCCACTGACGACCAGGCCCTTTAGCCTGGCTGAGGCGGCTGACTGGCAACAGCGTTGTACGGACATAGGCCCTGTTGGACCTCAGTCCGGTCAGGTTTCTACCGCTGAGCCTGCTGGCTCTCCACAACGCACGCTGGCCAGTACCGCCGTCCATCTGGCGCGTCTGGTACGCAGCTCTCTACTCGATCTCCATCCAGAGATGGAGGGTGGGGCAGGTGACAGTGGCAGCGCGCAAGAGCGACGCTATCAGGTTCATCCACTGCTAGGCGCCTACGTCCAGGAGGAATGGCAGCGTCGGCAGGCCACTCTGCTGACCTTTGCCAGCGAGCAGCAACACGATATCCCGGCCCTGAAGAGCCGCCAATCCGAGCTACTGCTGGCCCTTGCTCAGGCTTACCAGAGCGGCCAGGGCGCGTTTTTCCTCCAGCTTCTGCAGTCCCTGCTTGGGCTGTTAGCTCATCTGCCTCTGAGCGAGAGTGAGCCGCTCTTGCTGCGTGGCATTGAGGTAAGTCAGCGCTCGGGGGCACCGTTCTTTCTCGCCTGCTTTCTCCAGCGTCTTGGCGTTCTCTACTTCTACCACGGCCACTTCCAGCAGGCTCATCAGCGCTTCGAGGAAAGCCTCCAGGTGGCCCAGCAAGCGCTTCAGCCAGGGCAGCCGCTACCTGCACTCAATCAGGGCAGTCATCCCCGCAGCTACCTCGCACGCTCCCGATTGTATCAGGCCGCGCTGGCCAGCAGCGAAGGAGACCTGGCGCTGGCGCAGCGCTATATTAATATTTTTCTCCGCATTTGCCAGGAGTGCGGCGATGTGCGCGGCACCATCGAAGCATTGAAGCTGCAGGGACGCTATGCCTATCGCCAGCGTCGTCAGGAAGAGGCCAAGCAAGCTCTGCGCCACGCCGAGCATCTCTTGATCTCTCAGGAACGGCAGCTTACCCTCCCCTATGACCGTGCGCTGCGTCTGGAGATTCAGCTATTGCTCTGCCACACGCGAGGTGATCAGATGGGGGCGCGGGCCACGCTTGAGCAGTTGATCACTCTGGCCAGCGACTACCTTGACCCTTACTTCGTTCCGGCGCTGGTCCTCGATGAGGCTGACTTCGCCTGGCGGCAAGGAGCCTGGGAGCAGGCCCATCTCTATGCCCTGCGCGCCATCCGTGAGGCCGATCGCCTCGGGGCCAGCTTCCTCTACCAGAAGGGCCTGGCTCTTCTCCAAGGTCTCACCAGCGACGAACCACGGCTGGCTACCAGACCAACGCGCCCGCTCCAACAGGGCGACTAAAGTCAGACGAGAGACGAGACTCTGACAGAGGCCAAAGACGCAGTCGGCTGCTAAGGAGCATGGCCCTCGCTGGTGCCTGCGAAGGGTTGCGCTCCTCAGCAGCCGACTCCAGGTTTTACTATAGGCCACACGGGCGCGGTCTGCAGCAGAAATGCCGCTCGCGAATGCGGAAAGAGCGCGTAATTTCGCCGCCCCGCTGATTACTTCCGCCCGCTTCCCAGGCCCTTCGATGAGGTAGAGCCATAGCGCGGAAGATATCTCTCCCTTGGCCAGGCTAGCTGCCGCTGATCGGCGGCGGCAACGGCTCACCAGAGGACCAGCTAGCGAGCGGTAGCGCGCAGACCGCGCATGCTGAGCTGGATCTGCTCGCGCTGCAGGTCGACGGCCAGGACACGCACCTGAACCACCTGCCCGACGGCCACTACGGCTAAGGGATCGCGGACATAGTGGTCGGCCAGTTCCGAAATATGAACCAGGCCATCGCGCTTGACTCCGATGTCCACAAAGGCACCGAAGTCGACCACATTGCGTACGGTCCCCTGGAGCACCATGCCTGGCTTGAGGTCCTCCAGCTTCAGGACATCATGGCGCAGAATGGGAGGGGGTAGCTCATCGCGCGGATCAAGGCCCGGTTTTTCTAGATTTTCCAAGATATCAAGCAGCGTCGGCAGCCCTACGCCGATCTTGCGCGCAATCTCGGCCCAGGCGGCTTGCTCGCCATCGAGTGCAGCGCCATCCTGACTATGTCGACGTCGACTGCGGCCCAGCGTGCTTTGCAGCTTGACCAGGCGTCGGAATTGGGCAACGCGCTCTGCCGGCTTGAGCGACCCGTCAGTGCCGTCGGGCAGCATCGCCAGCAAAGCGCGGGCCGCCGGATAGCTCTCGGGGTGGATAAAGCTATTGTCGAGCATTTCGACGCCATTAGCGATCTTCAGGAAACCGGCGGCCTGCGTAAAGGTAGCCGGTCCCAGGCCAGGAACCTTCAGCAGCTCCTCGCGCGAGCGGAACGGGCCGTGCTCCTCGCGGTATTTGACAATCGCAGTGGCGACACGGCTGTTAATGCCAGCAACATGTCTGAGCAGGGCAGCCGAAGCCGAATTCAGGTCGACGCCCGCAAAATTGACGCAGGAGACAACCACTCGCTCCAGCATCTCGGCCAGGGCCTTTTGGTCAACATCATGCTGATAGAGACCAACGCCCAGCGCGCGTGGATCGATCTTGACCAGCTCCGCCAGCGGG
Source organism: Thermogemmatispora sp. (assembly GCF_019683635.1). GTDB lineage: Bacteria > Chloroflexota > Ktedonobacteria > Ktedonobacterales > Ktedonobacteraceae > Thermogemmatispora. Next base: position 10,852 of record NZ_JADGIA010000027.1, read on the forward strand.
TCCTGGAGGCGGCGGGCGATCGAAATGGTACCGCGTTGAGTGGCGTCCAGCGTTGGGAACTCCTGGCGGGCAATGTCGGAGGCCGAATAGACGGAGGCACCAGCCTCATTGACGATCACATAGCCGATCTCGCCGCGGCGCCCCGTCTCTTCCTCCAGCTCGCGGATCAATCCCGCCACCAGCTGCTCGGTCTCGCGCGAGGCCGTGCCATTGCCTATGGCGATGACCTTCAGGTCGTACTCGCCAATCAGGCGGCGTAGTGTCTGCCTGGCTTTCTCTTCCTGATGGAGATAGATGGTATCCGAGGTCAGGTATTTGCCGGTCTCGTCGACGACGGCCAGCTTGCAGCCGGTGCGATAGCCGGGGTCGATGCCCAGCACCTTGTAACCGCGCAGGGGCGGCTGCAGCAGCAGATGGCGCAGGTTGGCTGCGAAGATCCCGATGGCATGCTCTTCAGCTTTGCGTGTCAGCTCAACGCGCACCTCGCGCTCCATCGCCGGGGCCAGCAGACGCTTGTAACCGTCTTCGATGGCCTGGGCGAGCTGAGCGGCAAAGGGCGAGGTCTCCTTGATGGGATAGTGAGCCGTGATAGCAGGCCGCGCCTGCTCGTAGTCGAGTGTCACGCTGACGCGCAGCACCTCCTCGCGCTCGGCGCGGTTGAGAGCGAGGACGCGATGCGGGACCATGCGTTCGACGCTCTCGTGAAAGTCATAGTAGATACGGTAGGTACCCTTGGGATCTTTCTCAGCCAGGGCCTCGGGATCGACGGGGCGGGCGCTGACCGTGGCCTGCTGGAAGAAGAGGGCGCGTACAGCACCGCGCACGCTGGCATCTTCGGCGACGATCTCGGCGACAATATCGCGCGCTCCCGCATAGGCCTCCAGGGCCGTCTCGACGCCCTTCTCAGGATCAAGCACAGGCCGCGCCTGCTCCTCTAGCACCGTGGCCGGATCACCTGGTAGTTCGGGTTGCTGCAGAATCAGCTCTGCCAGCGGGAGTAGCCCCTTCTCGCGGGCCACACTGGCACGGGTTTTGCGCTTTGGCCGGTAGGGAAGATAGAGGTCCTCTACTTCCTGCAGGGTGCGGGCCGCCATGATGGCCGCCTCCAGCTCTGGTGTGAGCTTCCCCTGGGCAGCGATCAAGCGGCGCACATCAGCCTTGCGCTCAAAAAGGGCACGGAGGGCCGCGGCGCGGTCGGCAATGGCCTGGATCTGAACTTCATCGAGGCTGCCCGTCACCTCTTTGCGATAGCGAGCGATAAAGGGGATGGTGTTGCCTTCATCCAGCAAGGTCAGGGTACGGGCAATCTGCTCGCTGGACAGCTGCAGCTCGGCGCTCAGCAGGCGCGCTAACTCGGGAACGGGAAGAATCTCTTCGTCTGCGCTCTGTGTCATGCTTGCTTCATTCACATTCACCAGAATACGTGCCACCTTCTGTCTGTGCTCGTGTTGGTCTAATCAGGATGGGTTGAGCCGGCTCAGGCAGGAGCAACCCGCGCCTATGATACCATAGCCACAGCAGCAGGCCAGCCTCTCCAGGCCCTTTGTCCAGTCCCCCAGCGGCTGCCTCGATGTGGCCTGGTCTGGCAGCCGCAAGCTACACACTCCCACTGGCCCAGCGACGACTGAGGAAAGCGCGTCTCCCGAGCAGACCCCCTAACCAGCCGAGCACCATCGCCAGCAGCAGACCGCCACCAAGGTAGAGAAGAGGAGCGGGAACCTGAGAGATCCCTCCCACCGAAGGGAGCGAGAAGAGCCAGGGCGCCACCTGGTGGATAATGCGCGTCAGCTCGCGCCCAATCTGAAGAGGAAGCCCCGCCTGATTAGCGTGTTGCAGCTCTCCCTGGAGACGCTGAATCACGATGATCAGCAGCCCACAGCTGAAGACAAGCCAGAACATCACCGTACTGCAGATCCCCGCCCAGAAGCCGGCCCGGGCCCCACGCAGCGAACTACCGCCGCGGCGAGTGCTCATAAAGCCAGCCAGTAGATAGCACAACCAGCCCAGAACCAGCGATAATAACAGGGCCTCTTGCGTACGCAGCAGCAGCACCAGGAGCGCTGAGCCAATGCCCTGCAACAGGCCCCAGAGGCAGCCCTGCCCTAATGGGCTGGGCAATGGGCCTGGCGGCTGCGGGGCCACCATGACCGCCTGTCTCCCCTGGCCAGCAGGCACAGGCACCGACTGCCGTCCCGGACCGGCTGGAGGAGCCGGCGAGAGAGGATAAGACGAGGATCGCGGTACAGGCGCCCCCTTGACCACCACTGCCGGGCCTGCTCCCGATCGCGCCCCCAGCCCAGACCCGGCCAGCGGCCCCCCAATCACGCGCACCGTTGGGTCAGCATGGCCCATAAAGACGTTTCTTCCCTGAAGAGCTTCGGCAAACTCGCGCATGGAATGAAAACGCCCCTCGGGATTGAGAGCCAGGCCCTTCAACAACGCCTGTTCAACATGAGGCGAGATCTGCGGATTAAGCAGGCGTGGAGGCTGCAGCGTTTCTCGCAAACTGCGGCTGATAGCCGAAGGAGGCTTCGTTGCCGTCAGCAGATAATACATCGTCGCCGCCAGGGCATAGATATCCGACTGGGGCGTTGTCGTACCCGTATACTGCTCTAGCGGACTGAATCCCTCCGTCACCGCTTTGATCATGGTCTGGCTGGCGCTGGCAGGATCATAGAGCTTGGTTACGCCGAAATCGACCAGAACAGCATAGCCCTGGACCGTCAGAATAATATTGGCTGGCTTGATATCACGATGGACCACCGCCGGTGTGCGACTGTGCAGCTCCTGCAATACTTGCATAATAGGCAGAAACCAGGCCAGCACCTCCTGCTCTGAGCAGGGGACGCCGCGCGCCTGCATCAGCTGGAGCAAGTTCTGGCCCTCGATCAGCTGCATCACCAGGTAGAAGCGGCCACCCTCCTCGAAGGCATCGTAGACCTGCGGGAGATGTTTACTCTTAATCGTAAAAAGAATGCCCGCCTCCATCAGCGCCTGGCGTCGCGCCGCCGGGGTTACATCGTAGGTTTCCTTGATTGCACAAGGACGATCGCCCTCGCTAGTATCAATGCCGCGGTAGACCGAGCCAAAGCCGCCGCGGTTGATTAGACCGTCGATAATATAGTGGCCTCCGACGACCGTCCCAGATTTCAAAGGCAGGGGAAAAGCCATCTCGTAGTCCTTCTCCCGGGCAACACTCGGCAGCAGATGTTTGACAGGATCGGCTCAGGCAGCGGGCCAGCTTCCCGTTCTCTTCCGTTCCGTTGTGTGCTGCCCCACCCAGCGCCAGTAGCAGCCCGGAACGAGCCGTACCGGCTAGCCAGTAACTTCAGATTCCCCATTTTATTGTACACCAGTAGCCGCAGAGCAAGGGCCACCCACCCGTCGAGATAAGCAGGCAAGAACGCCGGGGCGGCGAGGTTCTTACACCGTTCTCGGGCACTCCCCGCCGCAGAACAGTAGCCAAAGTTCTCCCCTGTCTATTACCTTCTCAAGGGCATTTCATCTGCGTGGCCCTCGTGCTATACTGGAGAGAATAACGCTCCACAGAGCGATGTTATAAATAGACAGAGGTCGCAAGCAAGGGTCCGGCTTGCAATCGTGTACCAGTATGGTACAATGAGGCCATGCTCAACCGATCTGGCAAGAAAGGGAGCCTGCTCGGGAGCCGGGTGGAGGGGCAAGGGGGCCGGCGCGTGGCTCCAGGAGCGAGTGGGCAAGGCGGTAGCCTGGGAGAGAAGGCGGAGCAGGCAAACGGTTCACCAGATGCGGTGAGCGCTCGTACAATAAGAACAGAGTAGATAGAGTTGCAGCACGTTTACTTCCTTTCCTGGAGGAAGGGACTGTCTGTCACTCTTGCGGCGATCCAGCAGGCCGACCACAAGAGAGGATTATATCGCTCCCTGCCCCGGGTGGGGAGACAAGAGCAGGTACTTGGAACGAAAAGTGATGTTCGACGCCGATAAGCCGACCGAGCCAGAACGCGAACTCATACCAGAGCCGGAGCCGGAACCGGAGCCGGAACCAGAGCAGGATGAGGATGCGGACCTGACCTCGCTAGCGCAGAGCGATAGCCTGCGCCTCTACCTCCGTGAGATCTCTCGCATCCCCCTGCTGACTCCAGCGCGCGAGGCTGAACTGGCCGAGCGGGCTGAACAGGGAGATAGCGATGCGCGCAACCAGCTCATCATGGCCAACCTCCGTCTGGTGGTCAGCATCGCTAAAAAGTACGTAGGCCAGGGGCTCTCCCTGGAGGACCTGATTGGCGAGGGCAATATCGGCCTTATTCGCGCTGTCACCAAGTTCGACTACAAGAAGGGCTTCCGTTTCTCAACGTACGCCACCTGGTGGATTAAGCAGGCGATTACGCGAGCGATTCTGGAGGGGACGCGCGTGGTGCGCCTTCCGGTCTACATTATGGAGGAGGTCATGCGCGTCAAGCGCATCATGCGCCAGCTCTACCAGGAGATGGGAAGGGAGCCTTCACCCGAGAGCATCGGGGAGCGGCTCGGCATGAGTCCAGAGCGCGTCAACGAGCTTCTGATCTGGGCAGAAAAGGTCTTCTCGCTGGATGCGCCTCTCTCCGACGAGGAGGAGAACACGCTGGGCGATATCATCGAGGATGCTCGCGAGCGGGGGCCAATGGAGGTCACCAACCAGCAGCTGCTGCGTGAAGAGATTCGGAAGGTGCTGAACCAGCTCACGACCCGCGAGCGCCAGGTGATCGAGCTCCGCTTTGGCCTCATTGACGACCACGACCACACGCTTGAAGAGGTGGGTCGCAAGTTGAAAGTCACTCGCGAGCGCGTGCGCCAGATTGAGGAGCGAGCGATCCGCAAGCTGCGCCATCCCCAGGCCAGTCGTTACTTGAAGGACTACCTTGACTGAGCGCGACGGCGCTGGCTGGATCGCCACAGCTTCCAGGTCAGAACAAGGCTCGCATCAAGGCGGGCCTCCGACAGACAGATCGGCGCCGCGCCGACCGCCAGCGGCCAGCCTCGCCCTTTTTCCCCGCGAAGCGAACCGCGAGCACAACAGGCCAGGGCAGGACAGGAGGGTGCCAATCGCCCCTGCTGCATGAGCACGATGGCTGCCTGTCCTGCCTCCGCGCTCTCCTCACTGCCCTCTTGCACCCTCGTCGCTGGGCCTCCCCTGAGACAAGAAGAAAGATGGGTAAATAGAAACAATTCTGATGTTACACAACCAAACAGTGAGGACATGACTTTTGGGGCAAATCCCCGCCTCTCTGTAGATGCTCCCCCGTCGAAGAACGTAAATAATTACGTCGGTACCGCTGCCATGTTATTATGGAGAAAGCAGGGAAGAGCGCCCGGCTGGTCAGGTCAGCTAGCTGGCGAGCGCTTTTCTCTTGCTGGGCTGGTGAGACAGGCCCCTTCTCTCCTGAGAGAGCACCTGGCGGCCTGGCAGCAGGCCGGATTGGGCTTTGCAAGCTAGGGTCACCAGGCTGGCAATCAGCGAGAGGATAAGGGGCCATTGCAGGAACGCAGAAATGGAGGGGGCACTGGCCTCTCTACTTTGCACGGTGTCGCACGAGAGGGGAGCCAGTGCGTTCACGCACATGAATGAATTGGCAGGACAGAGTCTGGGTGGCTACCTGTTGGAAGAAGAAATAGGGCGTGGTTCGATGGGGATGGTGTACCGCGGCAAACAATTCGCGCTTGGCCGTGATGTCGCCATTAAGATTCTGCCTCATGCCCTGGCCAAAGACACATCTTACGTTGCGCGCTTTATCCGCGAGGCCCGTATCATCGCCGGGCTGAACCACCCCAACATTGTTCAGATCTACGATGCCGGTGAGCAAAAAGGCGTGCTCTACTTTGTGATGGAGTATGTCCAGGGGCCGACGCTGGGTAGCCTGCTGCGCCTGGATGGCCAAATCCCTCAGCATCTGGCCGCCGAGTATGCGGCCCAGATTGCCGACGCGCTCGATTGCGCCTACAGCGAGCGCAATGTGATCCATCGCGACATCAAGCCAGAAAACTTGATGTTGGACCGCTGGGGGAAGATCAAGGTGATGGATTTTGGGCTGGCGCGCGCGCCGGGGTTGCAACGCATTACGGTGGCCCGGACGCTGGTCGGCAGCATCTACTACGCCTCCCCAGAGCAGATCTGGGGCCAGCCGCTCGACAACCGGAGCGATATTTATGCCCTCGGCGTAGTTCTCTACGAGATGGTGACTGGGCAACGTCCGTTCAACGGGCGCACACTGCCGGAGGTGACGCAGGCCATCACGAGCGGTCAGCTCCGCCCGCCATCCTGGCTGAATCCTCAGCTGGCTCCGGGCCTGGAGCAGATTATTCTGAAGGCGCTGGCCCGCGATCGGACGCTGCGCTACGAGCAGGCACGGCAGATGGCCGAGGAGCTGCGCGCCTTGAATCTGAGGGTCGAGGAGCCTCGTGCGCCCACAAGCGGGGGACCGCTCTCCCCTTTACCTCCGACCAATCCACGGGCCTTCGCCGTGCAGCCGCCGCGTCGACCGCGCCTGGCCGAGCAGCGGCCCTCGTTCGCCGAGTGGCGGGCCCAGCGCTCAGTAACGCAGTTTCCGCCCGAGCTTGCTCATGATCGGCCAGGTCTGACGGAGCCAGCCGGGCAGGGAGAATGGCACAGTAGTCCTGGCTACGCCTCTCTGCTGGAACGTCCTCCCCAGCAGGGACCAGCGCCTGGCCGAGGAGCGAGTGAGACGGAGTTAGTGCCCCCAGACGATCAGGCAGAGAAGGCCGGTCTCTGGCAGCACCTTCAGCGCTTGCTCGGGCGCTCAGGCAAAGGAGATCAAGAGCCAGGTCCGGCTATGCCCTCTGGCGACGGCTACGCCCACAGTGGCTAGCGGCTAGACGGGCCGCCTGCACCAGCAGGCTTGCCTTCCCGCCGCCAGGCGGAGGCCACCTTGCAGGGCTGGCCAATCTTCGCTATACTACGAGCGATCGTTAAACGATCATCCATCGGACCCTGTCCGAATCCGGTGCTTTGTTGCTTGAGGAGAAGAGGCATCTATGGGATCGCAAGTGAGCGTGGGCGTCGCTTTTCTGGCGGGGCTTGCATCCTTTCTCTCGCCTTGCGTCCTGCCCCTGGTTCCAATCTACCTGGCGCAGTTGGTGGGCGAGAGTGTCTATCAATCGACCCGCGGAGGCGGTAGCCTAACAGCACGTTTGACAACCTTCCTGCATGCTGCACTCTTCGTGCTGGGCTTCACCTGTGCCTTTGTCGCTCTTGGAGCCACGGCGAGCGCGCTCGGCTCCTTCCTGCGAGCCAATCAGCTCCTGCTGCGTGAGATCGGCGGCGTTCTACTCGTTATCATCGGTCTTCATCTTACGGGTCTGTTTCAGATTCCGCTGCTCTCGCGCCAGAAACGCTTTGAGTTCCACCCGGCTCGCCCTGGCCCGCTGGCCTCGTTCGTGATTGGGCTGGTCTTCGCCATCGGCTGGACCCCCTGCGTCGGGCTGATTCTCGGCAGCATTCTCGGCCTGGCCGCCAACGCCGCCACGTTGCGCGAAGGCGTCCTCCTGCTGCTCAGCTACTCGCTGGGTCTGGGCCTCCCCTTCCTCCTGCTCGGGTTGGGTCTCAACCAGGTCAGTGCGGCCCTCAAGCTCCTCAAGCCACACCTGGGGAAGATCGAGGTGGCCACAGGAATCGTTATGGCCCTGGCTGGGCTGGCGATCTTTTTCAATTTGCTGCCTGCGCTCAACCACTATTTCAATTGGGGCCTGAGCCTCTGAGCCTTGCCTGCGTGAGAGACAACAGCGCCCACCGCGACGGGCTCCAGATCAGCCTGGAGGCAACGCCAATCGCATCCGGAGTAGCAAGGTCACTCTCAGCAAGGCTCACCGGAGCTGCTTGGGCTGGCTCGCTCCACGTTCCTCGCAGAGGAAGAAACGAAGCCGGTGAGGAGACAACTGCCTCCTTCTGGGCACTCGGGACAGAAACAGAGACCGGGGATGTCTCCGCGCCGGCTTGCTTTCCTGCGCCAGGACCAGGCCCCTTACTGCGAGCGCTGGTCACACACGAGGAGTACTCACAAGGTCGAAACACTGACAGGCAGGCAGACAAAAAGTCAGCAGGAAAGATAAAGGAACAGGGCACTGCCACTGTCTGTGAGGATCATGGTCTGGCTCGCCTGTGCGCCAGCGAACCGAACCAACCAACCAGCCAGCCAGCTCACTCTACAAACTCTTCCAGAGCGATATCCGCTCTCAGCTCCATCTCAAGCTCGGGATCAAGCTCCAGTGGCTCATCGGGGGGCGTCTGAGCAAGGCGCATCACTGCCTCGCGTAGACGAGCAGGGGCACGCTCAATCGTACAGCGTTCATGAATGAGCCTTCTAAGACGCTCATCAAAGCGAAAACGGCTCTCACACTGCGAGCAGCGAGCCAGATGCTGCTGGACCGTGATAACTTCCTCGGCGCTGAGTTCCCGGTCGATATACAGATGGAGACGAGCTATCGCTTCAACGCAATTCATGGTTGTTCACTCGCTCTCTCTCCTCAAGTATCGAGGCTGGTTTTCTTATCTGTTCATTTTAACAGAGGGTGAGGTGATTTTCATTCCCCGGGGAAATGCTTCCTTGCCTTTTCCCCGGCAGGTCCCTACGTGAGCATAAGCTCGCTCAGTATATCAGGCCGTTCCATCCTGCAACCCGCAGCTACCTGGTTGACCAGCCTGTTCTTTTCTGGTATGTTGTCCCCAGGAAGCCGAGAAAATGCTGGGTTGAGGCAGGAAACTGGTTGCTATCGTATCGTAGCGCCCAGCCGCTGAACAAGGGAGAGTCAGGCAAGACGGGCCAGAGAACGAAAAAGAGGACCTGAGCCGTGTATCGAGTAAAGAAAAATCGGTAGCCCGCGGTCAGCCATGAGCCGACTCGCTCCCGCCATCTTGCTCCATCAGAAGGGGCTAGTTTGAGCAGCGATCTATCGGCTATACTAGAAACAGCCTATTGTCTAGTGAGGTACCGCCTACTGCGGTTCTGTGCAGGAGAATGTACGCGAAAGGCAGGTTCTGCTCGGAAAAGAGCCTCTGCAGAGCCGAGACCACAATGAATACAGTCACCGATGATACGCCCTACCGCTGCACGGAGCAGCCTCCTAGACTCCTAGGAGACAGCCACAGCAGCGATCGGCCCGCCTGGTACGGGCTGACCCTGCTTCTGTCCCTATTGCAGACTCCATCGCAGCCGCGAGACAACGCAACAGTGGTCGTCCGGTTGAGAGAGGATAGAGGGAGATTTGCATGTCTGAACAGCCTATCACTTCTGTCAATACTCCAGTGACTACCGGAAGCGATGCAGCTGGGAAGAGGCCAGCCCTCCCGCGAGAGGACTTCACGGCAGGGGTCCTGGCCCAGCTTGACAGCCTCTATCGCACGGCGCTACGGATGACCAACAATCCCCAGGAGGCCGAGGACCTGGTACAGGAGACCATGCTTAAAGCTTTTCGCTTCGCTCACACCTACCATCCCGGCACCAATCTGCGGGCCTGGCTGTTTCGTATCTTGAACACCACGGCCATCAACCACTACCGCCGCCAGTCAACCCATCCGGCGACCACCTCGCTGCCCGAGGGAGAAGAGTTTTACCTGTACAATCGTATCAAAGATCTGGCTGGCAACGAAGTCACTGCCGGGGCCGAGGAGGAGGTACTTCAGCGCTATCTCGATGAGGATGTCTACAATGCGCTGATGGAGCTGCCGCCTAATTTCCGCATGCCGGTCATTCTGGCCGACATCGAGGGACTCTCTTACAAGGAAATCGCCGAGGCGTTACAGATCCCTATCGGTACGGTGATGAGCCGCATCTCGCGGGCACGTCGCCAGCTGCAGAAATCGCTCTGGCGCTATGCCCAGGAGCGCGGCTATCTCAAAGAGGCCAGGACGACCAACACTGCTGAGAATGCCAGCACCTCGACCGGAGCCAGCCGCACCAACGCTGCGGCGGCTGCCGCCGCAGCGTCCGACCCAGCGTTAGCTCCCCAGTCAAGTCCAGAGTCAGCTCAAGCAGATCAGGCTACGGATTCTCATCCGTAGCCTCCGCCTGCAATAAGGCGAGCGCCGCGCGAGTGACCGTGATATCTGCACAGCGTCGGTCGAGAGCATTCGAGGTACGTGTGATCAGGCCCTTGCGCTCCAGACGAGCCAAGACTTTGGTGGCTGCCGCCGAACTGACCCCCATTAGGGTGGCTACCTCGCCTACTGACCAGTGATCTCGCTGAGCCAGATAGGTCAGCACCTCTCGCTGACGCGCGGTGATGGTGCCAGCAGCTGCTCGACGTAGTGCGTTCATGAGGATAGCGCTCCCTCTACGCGTAGAAGCAAGACTCCACGTTAGGGCAACAGGCGAGTGGGGAATACCCACAAGCTCTTTCCTCATAAGAGACGCTGCGGCGGAGCTATTCAGGTACAGCTTTTGGTTAGCACGCTGCCCCTCACTCCCGCTCAACTCGGTCACTGTCCCCGCTGCCCCCTGCACTGCTCTTCCCTGGCCGCCGGCCTCTTGACCCGAGCCTGCTTTTCCTTCGCTTAGTGCAGCACGGCAGTTCAACAGGCCATCTCGCGACGCACGCTGCGTGGCGCCTCACTCCTGGGACGTGGCGCAGTGACATGCTGCAGGGTGAAAGAAAAGGTACTCCCCTCACCTGGCACGCCGCTACTCTCCACCCAAATCCGCCCTCCCATTGCCTGCACGAGCTGCTCGCTGATGTAGAGTCCCAGCCCGGCGCCACGCACTGGACTGTTCATATCGCGATCAAGGCGAACAAAGCGCTCGAAAAGATGCTTTTGCGCTTCGCGCGGCACGCCCAGCCCATAGTCGCGTACCGAAATGGTCACCCAGCGCTCTTCGATCCGACACAAGATATCGACATCCGTGCCGGGGGGAGAATACTTGAGGGCATTACTGAGCAGATTGAGGAGGACCTGGCGCAGCCGCAGCTCATCGGCCAGCACATAGACCCCTACTGGCACATGGACACGCAAGGAATGCCGCTCACGCGTGCTGAGGGCATCCAGAATATCAACGACATGCTGGACAGACTTGCGTAGCTCGACGGCCTCCAGCTTCAGGCGCTCCGCATCCATATGCACGCGGCTTGCATCCATAATGTTGCTGACCAACAGCACCAGTTCATCACAGCCACGATGAGCACGGGCGATGAAGTCTTCTCGCACCTCTGGCGAAAGATGCATATGATATTCTTTCAGCAATTCGATATAACCGAGCACAGCCGTCAGAGGAGTGCGCAGCTCATGGGAGGCCGTCATAATGAACTGGTCCTTGAGGCGATCGAGTTCCTTCTGTTGCTCATAAGCGGCGCGCAGCTCCAAAGTGATCTTGGCATTTTCCAGCATCGTCGCGCACTGCGAAGAGAACATCTCCAGCATATGTTTCTCTTCGCAGGAGAAGAGGTGAGCGCGGGCGTAGGTCAGTACCAGAACGCCGAGGCGGCGATGAGCGCGTCTGAGAGGGAGCCAGGCGAAGGGGAAGGCGGGCGTTTGAGGCAGGCAGGGAGGAATATGAGGAGAGAGCGCGTGGTCGCGGGCCAGCCCCGGCCCCATATCGCTCCCCTCATAGAACCAGGGGCGCCAGTCGTCCTCTTGAAGCGAGTTAAGCTGCTGGGCAGCAGAGAGCGGTGGCCCCCCGGGCAGGTAGGCGACGCGGCGCAGGCAAGCCCCCTGCTCATCGTAGAGCCAGACTTCAGCGCCAGCCGAGCCAGCGCGCGCGGCCACTTCTGCATAGTTGACCGCCACATCTTCGATCGTCTCGATGGCGCTCACTGGCAAGGCATTGACGCTATAGAGTGCATTGAGCATAGCCGCATGGCGGCTGGCCCGCGCCGAGAGGCGGGCTGTCTCCAACAGTGGCGTAAAGCGAGCCAGCATCAGCTCAATGGCTTCGAAATCGGGGCCGGCATAGGGCTGATGATCGCCGCGCTCGCCCAGGACCAGGACGCCGATCAGACGCCCCTGGGCCCGCACAGGAACCAGCAAAGGGTCCAGCTCCTGATAAGGAACAGTGACCTGAAGGTAGCGCGCCAGACCGAGAGGACTACGTCCAAAGGACTGCTGCAGCTCGCTGAGTCGCAGCGGGAAGCGAGCCTGAGTCAAGCGCTCGACCAGCGGCGGGGTCAGGGTCAGCCAGCCATTATCGCCGAGGGCCTCCTCTGGCTCCATTGGCAACAGCCAACGGAGCAGGCGCAGGCGCGCCTCGTCGCCCGGCTCGGCGTAGGAGAGGGTTGGGCAGAGGCGATAGTAGCCGCTCTCATCATCGAACACAAAGAGACAGACCTCACGGGTCTCAAAGACATTGACCACCGCTGCGCTCATTAACTGCGCCACCTCATCGAGGGTCGCACCTTCGCTCTCCAAAGGATGAGGGGTCTCCAGCAGGTGTCGATAATGGCACAACTCGCTAAAGAAGAGCCGCTCCGTCAGGATACGGGCCAGCCACCAGACGAGCGGCGCCAGGATGGCCATCAGCGCCACCGTCAAGAGCGTGCGCGCCGGCAGATCCGGCAGGGGAAGAATCAAAGCCAAAACCGCCACCGCATAGGCCAGCATCACCAGGCCGACCAGGCCCACAATCCAGGCCACGACGCGGCGAATATAGCGGTCCAGCACCAGGATCTGATAGCGTAAGATCGAATAGCCCAGTAGTGGCGGTAGGAGGGCCAGGGGGAGGGTGCTAAAGCGAGGATCGACACGGAGGGGGATATGCAACCACCAGGGCAGAACATTCAAGAGCAGAAAGGGAGCAAAAGCAAGGATCACCGCCCCCATAAAGAGACGGCGCTGCTGCTGCTCACGCAGGGTGGCCGTGCGCCGATAGAGATTGGCGATCGAGGTCAGAATGCCGGTCAGGGTCAAGAGGTAGTAGGTGTAGTCAACAAAATTGAGCCAGGCCAGGCGTGGACTGGTCCCCCAATCATAGAAGGCCAGATGACAGGTGACGAGCAAGCTCAAGAGGACCACCAGGCCAAGATAGGCCGGGGCAAGCAAAGAGAGCAAAAGCAAACGTAGCAGACGCCCGAAGGAGCGACAGGCCTGAACAGAGGAGGTCGCCAAAGGCGGAGGAGCCAGCATATTCTGCGGGAAGAGGAGCAGTAGAGTGGTGAAGAGGAGCAGCGAGAGGGCACTGCTGACCCCTCCCATGACCGAGAGCAGCATATCGCCCACGGCGGCGCCGGTCTGCACCAGGAAAGTCACCATCATGCAGGTGCAGAAGCAGAGCAAGAGCAGCGCCACCCCACGGCGATAAGCATAGAGCCAGACCAGGGTTCCAACCGCTAGAAAGAGGAGGGCTGCGAGGGCTGAGACACCGAACTGGAGCAAAGCGTAAGGTAGATAGAGACTGTGCGGGAAAAAGACCCAGGCGTCACCCCCCAGGAGCACAACATAGGCTAGAGCCAGCACCAGAATCGCCACCAGACGCCCGACCCTCGGAAACGAGCGCGTTCTCCTCGTCATAGACTCCCTCTTGAACACCCGAGATCCTCTCAATCATAATCCGAGTAGCTGATGCAATTCGGGCGGAAGAGGCTGGCACTCCTCGATAGCCCGCAGGCAGAGGCGAGCGCGTTCGCGATAGAGCAGGCAGATGCTCCAGGCGGCGGTTATTGCCTCAGCGAGGCGAGCGGAGAGAGCGCTGCTGATAGGAGCACCGTGCTGCAGGGCGAACAGCTCGTTGGGAGAGCAGCCAGTGGAGACAGCAAGCACCAGCGGGAGCGTCTTTTTCCCGCGACGGAGATCGGACTTTGGCCGGGAGAGCGCCGGAGAGGGAGCCAGCGAGGCATGCAGATCATGACAATCGTTGTCGAGCTGGCCGGCGATCCCCAGCAGCTCCCCCAGATGGGAGAACAGTTCGCAGAGAGGAGGAGAGGCACCAGCAACCAGGGCCCCGAGACGGCAGGCCAGGCGCATGAGAGAGCCGGCCTTTGCCGCAGCCAGCGCCAGACAGTCCTCACGACCATAGGCGCTGAGCGGCTGCGCCTCAGCGAGCAAGTCGCTCTGCTGACCAGCCAGGCAGGCCAGGCTTGCCGCCTGCAGCTCTCCCAAGAGCACCAGTGGCTCGGCGGCGGGCGCCCTAGCCCCAGGAGCGACCGTCAGAATGGCTTGCTGAGCCAGGGCCAGCAAGGCGGCAGCGGCATTGATGGCACGTGCCTCGCCCACAGTCTGCAGCAACGGTGTCTGATCATCATCAACCAGATCGTCCAAGATATCAATGGCGCAGACCAGACACTCCACCGCCAGAGCTGCCCCGGCGGCATAATCCAGGGCAACGGCAGGACCCAGAGAGCGCGCGATCAAGAAAGTCAGCAAGGGCCACCTTCCCGCCCGCGGCTCGCTCAGTCTCTCCACGTGAGCTTCAGCGCTTGACGCCGCCCGCCAGGCGAGCAGCTTACCCTCCTGACGCAAAGCCAGAGCTACATCCTCGCGCAACGGCGCAGGTACCTCAGCCAGCAGACGCTCCAGGCGCCCACAGAGGAAAGCCAGCGCCTCCCCAAAGACCTCCTCCCTGGCCCTCGTCTCCCCGTCTTCGCTCATGCTGCCCGACTCACCTCGCTCCCTCACAGCTCTGCCCGCCTCCCTCTACATCCTCCTCCCATCACTTGCTCACCCTTCACGGATGCCACCACCACATGGGAGGACCCAGCGACGTACCAAGAGCAAGATGCGGGATCAGCTTCTTGAGCACATCAAGCACCAGAGGCTCCATATGCTCGGAGGCGGCAACGCTCTCCAGATCGTTGAAACACGCCTGGCGGAAACTTTCATCATTATAGAGGCGATGGACGAGCTTACATAGCTGCTGTTCTTCCACAGTACACTCCTTCCCTCTCTTCACTTTAGAGAGACTTCCCATGAGAGCATGTCTTTGCATGCTCTGGGTGAGAGCATACCACATATCTAAAAGAAATGCAAGAGCATAGAATATATATATTTAGATGTATCTATTAACTGGGCGAGGAGGGAGAGCGGGCGCGAAGCGGCAGCATAAGGTCCCAACGCAATTGACGAACCGGGGCCTTGCCGCTAGAATCGGGAAGAGATCGCACCCAGAATCTGACGCTTGAGCGAGGGCATCACAACCCGAACCGAAAGAAGATGCACAGTTGGAACCAAAGCGGGGACCACGAGGAAATGCTCCCGGCTGTCGAGGTGGACCCACTAGGGGTGCTCAGCAGCACCCGCGGCGTGGTAGAGGAAGGTGAGCACGTCTGGATGAACAGCGAGCAGATCCAGGCCCTCAGTGAGCGCTGGCCGGAGCTGATCAACCCGGCGGGAGCCAGCGCCTCCGGGCTAGCAGCCGGCTATGACCGCTACCATTTCTTCGATGGTAGCGAACGCAGCGTTAACTGGATTCTCCTGCTCGATGCGCTCAACTTCTGCTTCTGGCCCGAGAAAGATCAGCCGCGCTGGGGTATCACCTACCAGGGGGAGCGCCTCAACGGCTACTGGGCAGAGGCCGCCGCCCTGACGCGCGCGGTAGAAGAGGGTCGACCCATATGGGATGCCGCTTACTTACGTGATATGAGCCGCGAGGAGCTGGCGCTGATCTTCCGCAGCGAGCAGGAGCAGCAGATCCCACTTTTTGAGGAGCGCCTGACCCACGTTCACGAAGTCGGGCGCGTTCTTTTGGAGCGCTTCGAAGGGCAATTCTCTCAGGCTGTTGCTCAGGCCGCGGGCAGTGCTGTGCGTCTGGTGCAGCTGCTCGTCGAGGCTTTTCCATCCTTCCGCGATGTAGCCCGCTATCGTCAGCGCGAGGTGCGCTTCTTTAAGCGCGCCCAGATCTGCGTTGCCGATCTTCATGCGCTTTTCCGTGGCCAGAGCTGGGGCGCCTTCTACGATCTCGACCAGCTGACGATCTTCGCCGACTATAAGCTACCCCAGGTGCTGCGCCATTTCGGGGTGCTGGAGTATCATCCCACCCTGGCCAACCGGATCGATCAGCAGGAGCCTCTCCCTGCCGGTAGCGAGGAAGAGATCGAAATCCGGGCGGCCACGGTCTGGGCCTGCGAGCTGCTCCGCCAGGCGTTGGCCGCCCGCGGCCTGCCCATGAAGGCCATCGAGATCGACCAGCAGCTCTGGCTGCTCAGTCAGCGCATACCCGATATGCGACCTTATCACCGGACTCGTACTATCTATTATTAGAAGCACCGTTCATTAGAGGTCTGCACAGAGTCTGTTTCTCTCTGGAGTAAGATGATTCTAAAGACACTGTTGGCCGCTCTGCCATCGCCACCGCGGGCTATCTACCCCGGTGGCTCTCTAGCTGAGACGGCTGCCGTGGAGCAGCTGACGGTCTCTCAGCTGGCCTATGACTCGCGCCGCGTCGAGCCAGGCACGCTCTTTATTGCTGTGCCAGGTGTGCATACCGATGGCCGCCGCTTTCTGGCCGAGGCCGCCGCACGCGGTGCAGTGGCCGCCCTTGGCGAGTCCCTGGAGGGCTTCGCTTCCTCTCCCCTGCCTTTGCCCTATATCGAGGTGGCCGAGGTGCGCAGCGCTCTCGCCGATTTGGCCGCCGCCTTCTATGGCTATCCGGCTCGCCAGCTCTGGACAATCGGCGTCACTGGCACCGATGGCAAAACAACAACCTGTAATCTCATCTGTACAATTCTGGAGACCGCCGGCCTGGCCACCGGCCTGATGACGACGGCCAATTTTAAAATCAAGGGAGAGGAGTGGGAGAATACCACTCGCCAGAGTACGCTGGAGGCCCTGGAGATTCAGGCTCTGCTCCGACGCATGCTCGATGCCGGCGTCACCCACGCCGTGATCGAGGCCACTTCTCATGGGCTGGAACTGGCTCGCGTACGCGGCTGCGAGTTCGATGTGGGCGTGGTGACCAATATTACTTCGGAGCATCTGGATTTCCACGGCACCGTCGAGAACTATCGCCGGGCCAAGGCGCGCCTCTTCGAGATGCTCGATCCAGATCGCCGGAAAGCGCTGCCAACCCGCCCGGCAGCAGTGCTAAACCGCGACGATAGTAGCTTTGCTTTCTTGCGGCCCTTCTGCCGCGCCCCCATCCTGGACTACGGAATCGATACGCCCGCTAGTTTCCAGGTGACGGAGCTGGAGCTGGGGGCTGCCGGTACGCGCTTCGCTGTGCGCTTTCCACACGAGTCCCAGCCCGTTCCTATGGCAACGCGCCTGGTGGGCCGCTTTAATGTGAGCAATTGCCTGGCCGCTATCGCGGTGGCCTACCATCTGGGGCTGAGTCCGACGCAGATCGCCGAGGGCCTGGCCCACGCTCGTAGCGTGAATGGGCGCATGGAGCATGTAAGCGCTGGCCAGCCTTTCTCTGTGATCGTGGACTACGCCCATACACCCGATAGCCTGCAGAAGGTCCTGACAACGCTCCGCCCTCTGACTCCAGGCCGCTTGCTGCTGGTCTTCGGCTCCGCCGGCGAGCGCGATGTCCAAAAGCGCCCAGCGATGGGCACCGTGGCCGCCCAAATGACCGATTTCTTCGTTATTACTGATGAAGATCCACGGGAAGAAGATCGCCTGAAAATCCTGCGAGAGATCGCTAAAGGAGCAATAGCTGCAGGAAAGCAGGAGGGCCGCGATTTTCTGTGCATCGCCGACCGCCGCACGGCGATCGCCACAGCGCTGGCCGCCGCTCGCCCCGGCGATACGGTACTGCTGGCCGGTAAGGGCCATGAGCAGAGCATTATCGTTGGCCGCGAGAAGCTGCCCTGGAATGAGCGCCAGGTGGCTCTCGAAGAGCTGCAACGGCTCGGCTATGACAGCAGTACTTCGACTCTCTAGTGGCTTATCGCTTTTTCCAGCGGCGAAGAGCGTCTGTGCTTGGTATCGATGCGCTAGTCCAGTGAATATGGTATGTTTTTGCTTTCTACTTCTTTTACCAGGTGGAGAGAACTAATTACTGCAGAAAAATCATGCGGGTGGAGAGAGATCAGCAGGCCTCGCTTGAGCCAAGACTAGCCAGCATGGTGTCCGGGCCTCTTTTCGCCCCGGGGGAGTAAATCGTATGGGACTACCAGCTATTCCTGATGCCTATCTGGTGCCGGTTATTCTGATTTTGACGTTCGTGGTCTCGGCACTGCTCAGCCTGATTTTCTGCGGTATCGCCAGACTGCTCTTTCCAAAGTTCCGCAGCGGCGAGCATAAACCTGGCCACCACCGTTCCGATCTGCGCTCGGACCTGCCCGCCAGCGGACGCGAGATTAAAACCATTGAGCTGCCCCTGGTCGGCGGGCCTTCGTTTACACTGGCCATGCTGATTACAGGACTGGTTGCTGGCTATCTGCTCTTCCATACTGGCGAGCAGTGGACGCTCCTGCTGATCGGCCTGGGCGCAACGCTCGGTTTTATGCTGATCGGCCTGGTCGATGACTGGCACAAGGTCTATAGCAAGGAGGGTCTGTCGGAACGCGCGAAGTTCAGTAGCTTGTTTGTCTTGTCGGTGGCCGCAGGAGCATGCTATTTCTTCCTGACCCCAAAGGGGCCTGAGTCCTACAGTCCATATATTGGACTCCCCATCATCGGCCATTTGATCTGTCCAAATGCCAGCCCCGAGATGAGCGCCTGCCCTCTGCATCCGGGCGAGCTGGCTTACTATGCCTGGCTGGTGTTTCTGGTGCTGATGACGGGCGTGACTGGCAGTGTGACCTCGCTGGCGGTGGATTTTAGCGATGGACTCGATGGACTGGCCGGCGGCCTGGTCTTTAGCGCAGCGCTGGCCTTTGGCATTGTGACCACCGGTATTATCGACCGTCCCGAGGGCCAGGTGGTCGAGGTGCTCTCGCTGCTCTGCGCTGGCAGTACGCTCGGCTATCTCCCCTGGAACTGGCCGTCAGCCTGGGCCGCGCGCGGACGGCGCAGCAGTGCTAAACGCCTGGCTCAGATCTATATGGGCGATAGCGGGGCCCTGGCTCTGGGCGGCCTCCTGGCGATGATCGCTATTTTCGATCGCCAGGAGACGCTGCTCTTCCTGGTGGGCGCCGCTTTCGTTCTGGAGGGCCTGTCGGCTCTTTCGGCCCGCCTGATTACACGCTTTTACCGCCGACAGCTACATATACTGCGCTTCGCGAGTACGCGCGAGTTCATTCCCCATACAGAGTTCCCCCGACCTTTCCTGGCGACACCGCTGCACCATCATTTCGATCTGCTGGGCTGGGATCGGCGCCGCCTGGTCTATGGGGCCTGGGCCTTGGGCGCTTGCTTTGCGGTCCTCGGGGTGATGGTTGGCTTAGCGCCCGAAACCTGGCAGCGCTATCTGGGCCGTATTCTGGTTCTGCTCCTGGCCTGGATCGTCTGGTCCAGCGGCTCGTGGACCCGGCGCTACTTTGTTGGGAAGCACCCCCCCGAGCGTTCGCGCCGCCGACGTCTGGCGCTCTACTATGGCTTCCCTTATCGCATTATGGGTATTCCGCTCTATCACCTGGTGGAGGTGATCGAGGCCAGCGAGGATGTCATCGAGACACCGGCTGAGGAGTTGGCGCTCTGGCAACGAATGACGATCTTCGATGCTCGGGCTATGCTTGGTCTCTATTGCTACCGCGCCGGCTATTATCCAGCGGCCCTGGCACAATGGACCAGGATTCCAGCGGGCAACCGCGCCCTGCGCCCGGCGATTGCTCGCCTGCTGGAGGAGCTGGATAGCCGCCTGGCCCTGGAGAAGCAGGAGACCCAGCCGATTAAGCGGGAAGATCTGCTCAGACAGCAGGAGCCACCGCTGATTACGGGGAATCTTGGCCCGGCAGATGTGCCCAATCCACACGAGCCAGTGAGCGGGACGGAGGCGGAGGCAGTGCAGGAGTCCTGGCCTTTGCCAGTGACTAAGACAGTTGAGGAGACCGCGGAGCGCCAGTCGACCTCGGGTAGTGACAGGCTGCCGCCGGAGGCGCTCCCGCGCGACACTCGCCTGGAAACCTCTTACAATGGTCATAGTGCGCCAGAGGCACGACACCTGGCCGCAACGACAGGCATGGAAGAGCGGAAACCAACGTCAACAGGGAGCAGCCAGGCAGCGAGAACGCGGGGACGCTCGCACTCTCCCTTGAGCTGGCTACAGCGTCTCTTGCACCGCGGCGCACGTTCCAGTCATCCCTCGCAGCAACGGCTCTAGCAGAACCAGACTGAAGCAGTCTGGTTCTGCCGTGCTCCCCAGACTGGCGTCACCCATCGCCGAGGGAGGGACGGGGTCCCAGGCTCTTGTTGGATCTCGGCGATGGGCTGTTTGAGCGCGCTTGATGTCCTGTCTCCTGTCCTGGTTCCGCCCTTTTCGCTCAGGAGGCCTCCGAGGCGGCGTCAGCTCGCTCTTCGAGGGTGATCAAGGTTGCTGTATCAGCCAGAGCTTCTGTCTGATCGCCGTTCTCAGAGAGGAGGCTTTCAAGGCGCTGCTGAAGGGCACGCCGGGCCGGATGCTCAAGGCGCTGATCCAGCAGCAGCGCCTGAGCCCAGTGTTTCTGCGCCTGGGCACGCTGATCCTGGGCCCAGGCCAGTTCACCCAGTCCCACGTGAATAGCGCTGATTTCCAGTGGGGTTCCTAGCTCGGTCGCCAGTGCCAGGGCCTCTTCGTAGCGGGCTCGGGCCTCGCTGAAAGCCCTTAACAGGCGCGCTGTATCGCCCAGACCACGCAAGGCCTGGGCCGTCAGCGGACGCGCCTCTTGTTCCTGAGCCAGGGAGAGGGCTTGCTCGAAATATTCGCCGGCTTCGTGAAGAGCGCCCTCGGCGAGGACCAGGCCACCGAGAGCGGTGAGAACCTGGGCCTGGTCGACGCGATTGCCCAGGCTGGTGAAGATGGTCAGCGCTTTCTCGTAGAAGCTGCGAGCCGCTCCCCAATCGCCGAGGGCGCGGCGTACTTCCCCCCGGATACAGAGGGCCAACCCTTCCCCAGGACGCATACTTTGCTCCTGGAAGATCTCCAGGGCCAGTGCGCTGGCCTGATCGGCTTCATCGAGACGCGCGTGCTCCAGGGCAAGCTGGGCCTGCTGCAGCAGAGTCCAGGCGCTCCCTGTCCGTAGTTCCAGAGAGGTGAAGAGGCGTTGTGCTTCCTCACAGGCAGCCTGAGCCTCGCTGTAGTTGGTGAGGGCCAGCCAGATGCGACTGCACTCTAGCGAGGCCCAGGCGACCCCCTCCTGGTCGCCATTGATCCTCAACTCTGTCAGGGCCAGGCGAGAGCGAGAAAGGGCTTCCCGGTAGCGACCGGCGCGGCGCAGGATTACACTTTGAACCAGGGAGGCCCAGGCCCGTCCTCTAGGATTGCCTCCTTGCTCGAAGCTTGTCAGCGCCTGTGCCGCATAGTCAGCTGCCTGGCCAAGGTTGCCTTCGTCGCAGGCCAGCATGGCTAGCTCGTAGAAGGACCAGGCGGCCTCTTCCTGCTGATTTTGCTCCTGATGCAGCTGCAGGCTGCGCTTCAGACAGGCTACGGCCTCGGTATAGTTGCCGAGCTGACGAAGAATAGCGCCCAGGCAAGACTGAATCTGGCCCTCGCCCGTTTTATCTTCGATGCGCACGGCATAGGAGCCAGCGCGACGCAGGATAGCCAGCAGCTGGAAAGCATAGCCGCGCCCACGCAAGGCCCAGGAGGCTCGCACTGCAGTGCGCACCGCTTCCTCCAGCTCCTCAGCCCCAACAAGGTGCTCAAAGGCGGCAAACCACTCCTCGGGACTGAGATGGGGCAGCCCCAGGTAATAGGCTGCCACCACCCGATGCACGCGGCGGCGTTCTTCGCCTGGCAGGTGGGAGAGGGCAAAGTTGCGTACCTGCGGGTGAATGCTGTAGACACGCCCATCGAAACCCATAAATGAGGCGCGCACCAACTCATCGCGAGCCGATCGCCAGTTGGCGGCTAGCTCCCCGGGAACGATGGCGCCGGTGCTGCAAGGCTCTCCTCCGGCTACAGCTCTCCCCTGCTCTTCCAATGGCTCGACAGGAGGGACCTGGAGGGCCGCCGCAGGATTGCACTCCGCTCTCTCCGAGCTATGGGGGGCCACCAGCATGATGATCTGATTGGTGCTGAAGGGGAGGCGAAAGGCCGAGAGATACGAGAGGAGCAGCCGCGCCGTAGGCGAGAGACGCAGATAGGCAACCTCCAGGGCGGCCCAGATCCCCGCCAGTGGTGTCTCACGCAGCTCATCGCGGATCTCTTCGAGCGAGCGGGTGGCTGCTTCAGGCGTAAAGACCTTGCCGCCAATGGAGCGGGCAGCGCCGAAGATCAGTTCCGCCCCCAGAGGATAGCCATCCAGGAGCGTACAGATCTCGCGCAGAATCTCTTGCTGGACTGGATCGTCCAGGTGAATGCGCTTGTCTAGACCGCTCTGGGCCGCCAGCTCGCTAAAGAGGTGGAGCAGGTCCTGGTCGGTCATCTTGCCGATAGGGTACTCATACCAGCGCCAGGTCGCCCCTTCCTGCAGACCAAGCGTGGCCGGATGAGAGCGCGAGGTCAAGAGCACCACAACCCGCTCGGGCAGCTCACCGAGGAAGCGCAACCAGAGCTTTGACTCAGTCGGATCGGTCACTTCCTCAAAGCCATCGATGAGCAGCAGGCAGGGCAGTTCACGATCGGAGCGCGCATGCAAGGCATTGAGCAGATGGCGCGCTCGCTGACGCAGATCTGGGGTCAGCGTCAAGCGACTGGCCAGACCGGGAAAGGCATGAGCCATCTCGACGACGGCCTCAGCGAAGGTCTTTCCTCCCTGCAGCGTAATGCCAATGAGACCCCCCGTGCCCGGGAATTTGTCACGGTTACGCCGCGCCACTTCCAAGGCCAGGGCACTTTTGCCAATGCCGACCGGACCAGTCAGCACAATCTGGCGCAGATTCGAACGCGGCTGCTGCCTGCGCAGACCGGGAAGTTCCTCTTCGGCCTGGACCGCAGCGGTAATGAGCTGCGTCAGCTCATTAATCTCACGTTCGCGTCCTACAAAGCAGGTCGGGATGGGGAAGTTGGTCAGGGCTAGCTCATGCTCTTCAGTCTCTTCCTCCTGCGCCAGCAGAGGGACTGGCTCCTCACAGCCTGGGCTGGCATGCCGATAGAGGACGGGGATAAACCAGCCATTGTGGTGGGGAGAGAGCAACGCATGGCGAGCGCGGGAAAGGGCTTCCTCAAGGGTGCGCCCACTCGCCAGGGCCTCGTAGAAATGGTAGATGAAGACCGGGCTGAGGTTGTCCTGGAGCGAGAAGGGCATAGCCACGACCGCCGGGATCTGGGCTGTCACAAGGGCCGTGGCCAGCGAGCTGTCCAGGGCCACCTGCCGCTGACGGGAGCGCTCGCGTTCCAGACGCGCCGTTTCGCAGGCCGCCAACACGACCAGGCGCACATCGCTGGTAACGAGCAGTTCACGCAGAGAATGAGTATCGATGTAGCAGCGCTTCCCTTGCTCATCGCAGAAACAGAGGTAGGTCTGGGCGCTGACACGCGCCAGCGAGGTACCGCAGACTTGACAGCGTCGCTCGTCTGGCTCGTTGAAGGCTCCGCATTCTTCACGTGGACAGACTCGCCCATAGTCGCCGTGGCCGTCAAAATGGACGACGTAGCAGGGAGTCTGCACTTCGCTATCGTCCAGGATACCGGCGCCGCCATAGGCATTGAGATAACGCACCAGCTCGCTAAAGGTGCACGGCTCTAGACGGTCGAGAATCAATTGGCCACTCTCGACGAGGCGCGCCAGACCACGGCGCAAGGCATCGTAGCTGCGCTCGGTCTCCAGCGGCTCGCCATCAGTAGGGGCTGCCCCTATGTAAAGGATGCGCAAGGGTGGATGCACAGGCAGCTCGCAACCCCCCGGCTCATCGGGACGCAGCAGGATGCGGGTCAGCGTAAAGACGCCAGTGGCTACCAGGAAATAGTCTCCGTTGTGCAACAGCTCCCAGGGATAAGGAATGAACTCATCGCAGCCGGGGGTAAAGCTCAGCGTGAGCGCCACCGTGCCACGACGACGCAGGGTGCGCTGAATCACGGTGTGCAACAGGCCGCCGACGGCTTCCGCCTGTTCACGAGCACCAGCTGGGCGAGCATTAGCCCGCCCTGACGTACCGGGTTGCCTGCCACAGAGGGCCGCAAAGAGCCGTTCGCCGATTTCGCGTTGACCCTGACCATCAATCTCTTGACGATCGAGGCGCTTGAGCAGCGTGGTGAGGGAGCGCGGAGTAAACGGGGGAATGAAGTCGCCGCTGACACTCTTCCCGGACCAGCTATCTCGAACCTCCACGGAAAAGCCGCCCTCAGCGCGGGTGCGAAAGAGTATGTTTAGTGTTTCACCCATCTGTGCGGTCACTCTTCTCTTCCATAATGGCAGCGCGCTTTACTACGCGGACTTTTTAGGAGAAAGACTTCAGCCATTATAAAAGTTCTCTGCTTCAACGTTAAAGTATAGCACAGAAAGCAGCATATGAGGGGCGAAATCGATTGCACCAGGGCTGCACCAGAGGGACCCTGTAGAAGGCAAGGCGCCAGCCCGCACCTAGCAAGGATGGAGGCAGTCGCGGTCACCTGCTTTCTCTGCTTTCTCTGCTTTCTCGCCTCTCACTCATGCTCTGCAGGCCCCCAGCCAGGGGCAGGCCGGGGACAGTCTAGCCCCCTCCCTTCGCCTGCCCCTCATCGCTAGTCCGCCTGCTTTATCAGCGAATGGGCGTCAAGGCGTCGGCGCAGGCCAGACCAGCACCAGGCCGGGAGACCGGCGCGTCCGGGCCTGCGAGGCCACTATTCGCCCCACAGGAGTTCAACTTTGCCGAAGCGCACTACATCGCCTACCTGTACGCCCGCTTCTTCTAGAGCGCGAGTCACTCCCATCTTCTCCAGGGTCACCTGCAGACGATCCATGCTTTCTCTGCTATCGAGACGGGTCATGCTGACCACTCGCTCGACTCGCTTGCCTCGCACAACGAAGACCCCATCTTCTTTGCTGATGGTAAAGGCATCCTCGGGGATCGGTCGCAAGACAGGACCCTGCGCGGGAGGTTCAGCGGCCAGAGCCTGTTGCTGCTGCTCCTCGCGCTTGATCTCCTCCAGGCGCCGAGCCACGGCCTGCATCAGCTCGGTCGTTCCCTGATGGGCCGCTGCCGAGATAGCAAAGGCCGGATAGCCCGCTTCTTCAAGCCGCCTCTTGAGAGCCGGCCAGCGATCTCGTGCCTGGGGCAGATCCATCTTATTGAGCACCACAATCTGCGGACGGCGCGCCAGCCGACGATCGTAACTCTCTAGTTCGCGGTTAATGGCCAGGAAATTCTCCCAGGGATCGTTTTCGGCGGCGCCATCAAGCAGATGGATGAGCAGGCGCGTACGCTGGATATGGCGCAAGAACTCCAGCCCCAGGCCCGCCCCCTGGGCCGCTCCCTCAATCAGCCCCGGGATATCGGCCAGCACAAAGCTCAACAGGTCGGCGCTGCCAGCCTGACCCAGCTGGACTACGCCCAGATTCGGCGTCAGGGTGGTAAAGGGATAGTCGGCGATTTTGGGCCGGGCCGCCGTCACAACTGAAAGCA